>JAICIG010000313.1 GCA_025924495.1 Pirellulales bacterium
CACACGCGAATCGAGTCCTTGTGATAGTCCAAGCCGACGAACGTTCGTACAATCGCCATGTCTGTTGCTCCTAAGCAGAAAAGATGGGGAAAATCTTATTCTTGCTTCCGAGCAACAGACTTTTCATCCCCATCTACTTTGGGGGCGCTACTTCACGACTTGGGTGACGCAGACGGGGCGGCGGGCGTTGTCCTGGTTGTTGAGGACGACGGTGAAGTAGCTCTTGACGACGCGGTCGAAATGCTCGGGCAGCATCTCGAGCGGCAGATCGTTGTAAACGCAGAAGTTGCGGATCTGGCCGAGCAAGTCACGGGGATGGCAACGGCGCCGCGCCCGGCCGACGGCCTTGTAGTGCGTGGCTAACAGATAGTCGACGACTTCCCGCCGATACTCGAAGCCCAGCGAGGGACTGCAGAAGGCGAACAGCCGGTGGAATTCTTCTTCGGACGGATCTTCGATGTTGATCTTATAAGGAATGCGGCGGAGGAAGGCTTCGTCGACCAGATCTTCGGGCTCGAGGTTGGTGGAGAAGATGATCAACTGCTCGAAGGGCACCTGAATTTTCTTGCCCGAGGCGAGGGTGAGGAAGTCGTAGCGTTTTTCGAGCGGCACGATCCAGCGATTGAGCAGTTCGGCGGGCTCCATCCGCTGGCGGCCGAAGTCGTCGATCAACAGCGAGCCGCAGTTGCTCTTCAATTGCAGCGGGGCTTCGCTGACGTTGCTGCGCGGGTCGTGGCGAATTTCGAGGCTGTCCATCGTCAATTCGCCGCCGGCGACCACCGTAGGCCGGCGGACCTTGACCCAGCGGCGATCGTGGTTGTTTTGCTTGATGAAGCTGTTTTCTTTGGCGGCCTGCGCTTCGTGGTAGGCAGGGTCGTAGAGCTTGATCAATTGACCGTCTTCGATCAGCGTCTGCGGCAGCCAGATATGCTGTCCGAAGCAGCGCGTGATGCGCTCGGCGAGGGTCGTCTTGCCGTTGCCCGGCGCCCCGTACAGGAACATGCCCGCGCCCGAGTTGACGGCCGGACCGAGACTATCAAACACGGTGGGGTCGGTGGAGATGTCTTTGAAGGCCCCTTCCAACTGGGCGCGCTTCGGCGCCTCGGCGCGGATCGTCTGCGCCTCGACCGAACAGACGTAATCGATCAGCGGCACGGGCGCGGGGCCGACGTAGGCGCAGGCATCGAGAAACGTCTGCGCTCGCTGCCGCCCTTGATCGGTGAGGGCATAATAGTAGTCGTTCAGCGGCGCCGAGCCGGTGTGCGACAGGAACTGCCGCGATCGCAACCGATGGTACATGTCTTCGACCACGCCCATCGGCAGGCAGAGGTGATCGGCGATGCTCCGCCCGCTGGCCGTGCCAACCACCGACAAATACTTACAGATGAGCGAATCGATCAGCGACTCGCTGAGGCCGGTTTCGGCCAGGGTGGCCGGTTCGGGCGGTTGAAAGCCTTCCTCGGAAAGAATGGCGGATAGCAGATTTAGCGGTTTTTCGGCAACGGCTGCGGTGGTCATGGCCTGTCCTGCGGTCGGGTTCGGCTGGCAATTCCGTTCGCCATATCGGCCCGGGCGCGGCGCCTCGGCCGCCCAGCGGGGTTCAATCCTAAGGAAGTCTAGTACGTAGAATGAGTAAGGGAGCGGAGCGCGGACCGGGCAGATTTCGGGTGAATCTGGCCAAATACGGCTCAAAACCGCTGTTTTCGGCTGCTCGGCGAGGCTATGCTGAAGATCTGCCGCTATTCGCGCCTGGCATTGAATTCAAGGAACGGTGCAACATGTCAAAGAAGCTGATTATCGCCTTTACGCTTGCCGGTCTGCTGCTGGCTGCGACTTCGCCTTCGTTTGCTTATCGCCGAGGCCGGAGCGGGTATGGCAACGGATACGGCGGAATCGGCATGGGCGCCTACGCCGGCGGATCGACGGCCGCCGGCAGTTTTCTGGCCGGGTCGGCCCTGTATACCCAGGCGGCCGGGCAGTACAACTTGTACACGTCGATGGCGGCCAAGAATTATCAAGACGCCTACGGCCATTGGATGGACAATCAGAAGAAGCGTGAGCAGACATACTTCGATATGCGGCGGATGAATGCCAGTTATCGCGCCGAGATGGAAGCGCAGCGCTCGCATCCGACGTCGGATCAGATCGTGGCCTTCAATAAATCGCGCGATGCCGAGCGCTTGAACGCCGATCAGTACGACGCCGCCAAGGGGGTTTTGAATTGGCCGCCGGTGCTCAAGGAGCCCGAGTTCGCCGCTCAGCGTGAAAAGCTGGAGAGCCTGTTTGCCGAGCGAATGGGCGATCCGGGCAATGCGGGCTTAGGGACGCACAACTATCGCGAGACGCAACGCGCGGTGAACGAGATGCACGACGCGCTGCACGCCAAGATCGACCAGATCAGCGCCGACGAATACATCGCCGCCAGCAAATTCTTGCGGAGCGTCGGCTACGAGTCGCGATTTGCACCCGAGAGCAATCTGGCCTCGGCGCAGAAGTAGGGTTGCCCTGGCAGCATAGCCGCGTAGCGGCGGCAGGTTGTAGCCCGGCGGCTCAAGCCCCGGGAAATCGATCGCGCGACCGATTCATCGGCAGTACGGCAGCGACGACAGGAAATGCGGCGAGACGCCGCATATACGGTAGCGCCGACCGTAGACGCGGCGTCTCGCCGCGTTCCCTGCCCCTCTCAACCAACCGCCGAACAAATCGACCAGATCGAACAGGAACGGATGCGGCAGGCGCTCGGGCCATTCCATAATCCGAAGTTGCGGCATACCATCCTGAACGCGAAGCGCAAAACCGAGCAGGTGATCGACGAGCAAACGCTTGATCTTTCGCCCCTGCCGGGTTTGGAAGGTGGGATTTTAGGCTGAAGGGATCCAGGGACTTACGTCCCTGGCTACACCCTATCGCCACTATGCGGCTGGCGGAGAGAACCGCTTGCGGAAGACGACCATGTCGTCGCGGTCGGCGTAGAAGTCGGGCAGGGTGGCGACCTGGTCGTAGTGATGCTTGAGGTAGAACTTGCGAGTCAGTTCGTAATGCTCGAGCGATGAGGTCTCGATCAGCAGAATTCGCCCGTTGCGCTGACGGATGTCGTCCTCGACGAACTTCAGCAATTTGCCGCCGATGCCGCGAGCTTGCGTTTGTTTGCTGACGGCAATCCAATAGAGATACCAGGTGCGGTCGGTCATGGCGGCGGGAGCGAAGTAGGCGAAGCCGAGGATTTCGCCGTGAGCATCCCAAGTGACGGCGCGGTGGCCGTGGGCGTGATTCGTCGAGTGAAAGTCGTCGAGCACTTCTCCTAGCGCCTGAATCTCGAGTGGCTTGAACACGCCTGTGCCGCGGGCGATGGTCATCAGGGCGTCTTTATCGGCGGGAAGGGTATCGCGGATCACCGTTGCGCCTCGCGGGTGCTGGGAAATGAATTCGCGGCTTGCCGGAGTTCTTCGCCGCTGTCTTGTCGATCGGCCGGAGCGTGGTAAGCTGTCGGCGTTTTTGCCCATGCGCCACACTCACTCGCAGCGAGCCTACCATGCCACTGGAAGGTTGGAAACAGCTATTAACCGGCACGGACTGGCTGGACCGAGAGGGCCGCTATCCGATCGTCGCGTATTCCGAGTTCATGCCGCCGCCGCGGCTCGGTTGCAAGCCCTACGGGCACGTCGACGCGCAATTGTTTGCCGACGACGATCCGTGGGGTTGGCGGATCAGCGAATACGAGCAGTCGCTGGAGCTGAATCCGGGGCTCCAGCATTTGGCTCAGCAGATTTTGCACGTGCTCAATCATCTGGGGCGAAGAGAACCGGCGCACGGCATCGCGAAGAACAAGCTGAAAAACAATCCCTACTGGCCTGCCGAGTTGGCCGAGCATGGCGCGCCGGCGCACGAACGCTATGTCGTGTTGATGCCGCTGGCGCTATCGCGAACGCAGGACGACAAAGGGCGCGTGCGATGGACGCTGTTCGGCGGCAGCGAGCAGGGACCGGCCAAGGCCTTTTGGCGCGGCTTCTTTACGGCGCCCGAGCAGGAACTTCCCGCCGCCTGGGCGCTCGATTTCATTCGCCGCTTGCTGGCCGCCGCCTATGGCGAGTCGCTGGATCGGCTCGCCGACCTGCACGCCGCAGGCTTTCGAATCTATTGCGACGATGCAGCGGCCGACGAACCAGGAGGTTGGAGTTCCGGACCGCTTCCCTCATGGACTGAGCCGTTGCGGTGGTCCAAAGGGCATTCGCTGCGCGCGGTGCATTACCTGTTGACGTTCGAACCCTTCTCGCGTTTGCCCGCGCCCGTGCGGCGCGCGTACCTGGCGGGCGAACTGCATTTGCTGCCCTTCCCGGGCAGCCTGGTGTTTTGGGGCGTGGAAGCTTATCTCGGGTTGGCGCAGGCGCTGCCGCTGGCTGCCCAGATTCCGCTCTTGCATTCGTTCGAGCGACACGAGGCGCCGGGCGGAATCCGCGTGCCACAGTCGGGCTGGTTGCACGAACCGCGTCCGGGAGTGGCGGCGAATTTGAATTCGCATGGCCCGTTGCGCGAGCGTTTCCAGCGCACCAACCGCTGGGCCCGCGTGCATCGCCACGAAGACGAATTGGCCGTCACCGCCGACGAAGACAAGGTCGCGCACGTGCTGTTTAGTACGGCCGCCGACGATCTCGGTTTGTACGGCAAGCCGATGGCCCGCAATTCGCAGATCTGGACGCACGACTTCGAACCGCTCCTCGATGGGCCGCATGCCGAGCGCGAGCAGTTGATTCATGCGGCAGGGCAATTGGCCGCCGGAGGACTATTCGGCTATCGATTCATGTACCCGGCGATGCGAGTCGGCAAGCACGAAGTCTATTGGCAACGGCCGCTGGTCGCTTACCTGTCGGCCGAGACGGGCCAAGCCGTGGTGCTGCCCGAGGCTCCGCTGGGATATCTCACCGCCTATCACGCCGAACGACGCCGCCCGGAACATGCGGTGGAACTCTGGCCGCGCCTGCTCGACCGCGCCGATCATCAGGCCGCCGTCAGCATCTTCGATATCGATCACGATCATCGCTATCACCGCACCACGATCAACGTGCGGAAAATCCTCGACACCTGGGACTTGCTGGGCCGCACGCCGCTTGCGCGCGACTTCGGTCGCCAATTGCTGACGCTGGCGAAGCACGAATCGCTCGACGCCTGGCTGGACTCGTTGCCGCAGCACACGGTAAACTTGCCTGCCGGGCGACTGCTGGCAGAAATGTTGCAAACGCGGCTGGCGCCCGCGATTTCTCTTGATCCGTCGCGGCGCCCCAAGCCGCCGGTCGGCCTGACCTTCAAGCACACGGCGCGGCGATCGTTCGAGACGGCGTACTGGAACACCATCACCGAACTGTCCACCGGGCAGTACGTCAACAAGGACAATGCCGACTGCGTGCAGGACCGCATCACGCAGGAGCGATTGAAGCATTATCAGCGCGATCTCGAAGCGCTCGGCGACCACCTGATCGCTTACTACACGCGCGTGTTCGCCGAAAAGAAAATGGCCGGCAAGGCGCTGGTCGGAGATATGCCGTTTCGCTGGCAGACCGATTTCGACTTCAACTGGTCGGGCGGTTGGGTCAACAATCAACACGCCGTGACGGAAGAGCGCGATATCATTTGCGTCATCCCCGGCCGAGATCGCCGCCGGGCAGTAATCATGGCCGATCATTACGACACGGCCTATATGGAAGACGTATTCGGCTACGGGCATGGAGGCGGAGGGCCGCGACTGGCGGCAGCCGGCGCCGACGACAATCATTCCGCGACTGCAGCGCTGATGCTCGGCGCGCCGATCTTTCTGGAACTCAGCAAGGCGGGCAAACTGGCCTGCGACGTTTGGCTGGTGCACCTGACCGGAGAGGAGTTTCCTTCCGACTGCCTCGGCGCACGGCGCCTGTGTCAGGAAGTCGTCGAAGGCAGCCTGAAACTGCGGCTGCCTAATGGCAAGCGGCACGACCTATCGCGAACGAAAGTGCAAGGCGTGTACGTGCTCGACATGGTAGCTCACAACAACGATCGAGACCGCGACGTCTTTCAGATCTGCCCGGGCGGCAGCCGCGAGTCGATGTGGCTGGCCTTGCAGGCGCACCTGGCCAATCGAGCATGGAACCTCTCGGCCCAGCACTGGAACCAGAGGCCCGCGCGCAAGAACTGTTCGCGCGGCCGACGCAGCGCGGACGGGGCGACAATCCCTAAAATCGCGTTGCACCCGGAATTGTCAGGCGAAGTGCGGCCGCCGTACGATCCGCGTAGCACGCTCTACAACACCGACGGGCAGATCTTCTCCGATGCGGGCGTGCCGGTCGTGCTGTTCATGGAGAACTATGACATCAACCGACAGGGCTACCATGACACCCACGACACGCTGGCCAATATCGACCTGGATTACGGCGCCGCGGTGGCCGCCATCGCCATCGAATCGGTCGCTCGCGCGGCGACTGAGCCGCCGCTGGAGCCAGCCGTCGCGCCGCTGCGCGGCAATCAAAAGCGAAGACGCAGTAAATGACGGCGCGGCATATCAACCTGCGGCAGCGATTTGCGAGCCGGGCTGATCAACGCGACAGATCATATCGGCGAGAACGTCGCGCTGACAAAACGCAAAGCGTCAGCAAAGCTCTTCGGCGCCTTGCTGACGCTTCGTTATTAAACTGACTCGGAAAGTAAATCGCGTTAGCGATCAATCCGCAATTGCGGCAGTTTCTTCTGCAACTCGGTGATGCCGGCGGCGGTGGTCCGCGTATCGACGAGGCTCAACGTGTGCAGGCTCTTGAGCGGGGCGAGCGCCGGCAGACCTGCATCGGTAACGCCGGTGCTCTGCAGAGAGAGTCCTTCGAGCTCTTTCAGGCCCTTCAGGTGGGGCAATCCAGCATCGGTGATTTTGGTTCCGAGCAGGCTCAAGGCTTGCAGCTTGCTGATCTTGCCGACGGATTGTAGTCCGGCATCGGTGATGCGAGTGCCCAGCAAGTTCAGCGTTTGCAGATTGAGTCCGACCAGGTGCTTGAGCCCCTCGTCGCTGATTCGGGTGTCGTACAGGTTCAGATCGGTCAGGTTCTTCAGGTCGGACAAAGCCTCCAGTCCTTTGCTATCGACCGGCGTATCGCCGAGATCGAGCGATTCGAGCTTGGACATGCCGCTGAGGTTTTCCAAGCCCGCGCCGCTGATGCGAGTGTGCCTGAGGTCAAGATGTTGTAGGCGAGCGAGGCCTTTGAGGTGCTTGAGCCCGGCGTCGGTGATTTCGTTGCCAGTGAGCACCAAAGTTTGCAAATACGGCAAGGCGCCGACGGCCTTCAAACCGCCGTCGGTGATCTGCGTGCCGATCAGCGTCAGCTCTTGCAGCGCGGGCACGTCTTTCAAGTGTTCCAGGCCGGCATCGGTGATCGGCGTCAGGCCGAGATCGAGCTCATGCAGCTTCTTCAGTCCTTTGAGGTTGGCCAGACTATCGTCGCTGATCTGAGTGTCGCTCAAGAACAGTCGATTGAGTCCCGACAGCTCCTTAACGTGCTCGAGCCCTGACGGCCCGAGCGCGGTGAAGCCCAGATCCAACGTGCGGAGTTTGTCCAAGTCGGCCAGCTGTTCCAAGCCCGTGCCGGTTACGCCGGTGTGCTTGAGATCCAAGGTTTCCAGATTCTTCAAGGATTTCAGGTGGGGCAGTCCAGCGTCGGTGACATGCGTGCCGCCCAGGTCGAGTACTTCGAGACTGGTCAGGCCTTCTAAGTGTTTCAGGCCCGTATCGGTGAGTCGCGTACGGAACAGGTGCAACGTTCGCAGCTTGACATGACCGGCGAGGAACTCCAAACCGGCGCCCGTGATTGGCGTGTCGGAAAGGGCGAGCTCGCGGAGGTTGGTCAATGTGGAGAGATGCGTCAATCCGGCATCGTTGATGCGAGTGTTGTAGAGCGTCAAGGTTTCGAGCTTGGTCAGACCGCTCAGCGATTCCAGACCGTCGTTGCTGATATGCGTGCCGGAAAGATCGAGCCAAGTCAGGTTCGAAAGTCCTTTGAGGTGTTCGAGCCCTTTGTCGGTGATCTGGGTGCGCCAGAGGCTCAACCAACGGACGTCTGGCAGCGATTTCAATCGGGCCAGATCGGCATCGGTCGCTCGCGTGTTGCCTAGATCGACCTTGACGATCGGATGGTTCGGATCCTTGGCATCAAAGTCGACTGCACCGCCGAGTTCCCTTACCTCGGCTACGATCTGCTCTTGGTTCGGCTTCGGCTGCGCGGCCCGGGCAGTCGTCCCGGACAGAATCAATCCCGCCGCCAACAACGCCAACACACAAAATCTCATGATTCACCTGGTAAGGAAGGTGTGCGGAGAAACCCGTCTGTTTGATCTACAAGGCTACCTGCTCGACTGCCGGGGGGCAGTAAGTTAAGGTGCGCAGCTAAGATAGCTTGCGCAATAGGGGCGGGCAAGCAGTTTTTCGTACCGGGATGGCTGGCTTAAATGCCGGGCACAATGGCCTTTCGGCCGCTTTTTAGCCCCATTCCAGGGCCAAAAAACCTTGGGCCGGCTAGCGACCAATGGTAACATGCAAGGGATATGGACGAACCTTGCTCAAACGCCGACGGGCACGATTTCGCGACATTGATGGAACGCGTCCGGCAAGGATCGGACGACGCCATTCGCGAACTGTTGGAGTTTTATGGCCCGCATGTCGTCCGGGCGGTGCGACGCTCTCTCAATAAACAGATGCGCGCAAAAGTCGATTCGGTCGACTTTACTCAGGCCGTGTGGGCCTCATTCTTCGCTCATCGATCGCTGGCGGAAGAACTGGAGCGGCCGGAAGATCTGATCGCGTTTCTGGTCCGCGTCGCCCGCAACAAGGTCATCGACGAATTCCGACGCCTGTTCAACACCAGGAAACACGACTTGAACCGCGAGCGATCGCTCAACGGTTCGGCCGCGCTGGAAGCCGGTCGCATGGCCGCGCGAACGCCGACGCCCAGTCAGATCGCGGTCAGTAACGAACTGCACGACCAGTTGCTAGTCGGGCAACCGCCCCATTACCGGCAAATCTTGCAATTCCGGCAGCAGGGCATGACTCAAGAAGAAATCGCCGACCGCATGCAGTTGAACGTGCGAACGATTCAGAGAGCGATGCGACGACTCTTCCCCGGAGAGAAATCGTGAACACCGCGGGGCGAACGGACATAGCTTGCGCCGATGATGCGACAGGGCGGGAGACGCGTGCGTTTCCTTCGGCCTGGTTCTCTACCTGGCGCAATGTGTGCGACGAGGGGCTTTCGCTGCCGGAGTTTTTTGCCCGGCATCCCGAGGCGAAGCTGCATAAGAGCGTGATTTTGGGGCTCGCCTGCGAAGAGTATTTCCGCCGCAACGAGCAAGGCGAAACGGTCGATCGGCAGGAGTTCTGCCAGGAGTTC
>JAICIG010000314.1 GCA_025924495.1 Pirellulales bacterium
GCACGGCTTCACAAACGGGTGAGCCGACGGTGATTAATGTAACTCGCCACAGCAACAAGATACAGCGTGCCCCGAAGCGGCTGGCGCAAAATCCATATATCCGGTTGAGCCGCGGGCAACGGAAGCCGCGACAATGTCGCCTGAGGCAGATGTTGGCGATTATGCCGTGTCGCGGACCGCAAATCGAATCGCCGCAGAGTTCCACAGGTTGACGATCGAACGACGCTCAAAACGCAAGCTAACCTTTTCGGGCGGGGCGGTAGCTACAGCTTGGGGCACGGCAAAATATTGTTGGTGGGTCAAAACTCCGAGAGTGTTCTGTTTTGGCATCCGTCATCCATCGCACCTTCGCTGCTCTCTCGTCGCCGGTTCATGCCGCGTGCAATTGGATTGCGCACGTTGCCCCTCGCGAACAAACATTTGCCGACCCGACGGCGCTTGACCTTGCCAGACAAGTCGCTGAATTACACGAGTTGGTGCATAACTACGAAGACGTGCTCGATATCGTCTCGCGCCGCCTGGGTCTGCAAACCCGGACTATGATCGAATCTGGCAAGGTCTTAGGCCTATCCGGCGACGGGAAACCGGTCGAGCTTAAATCCGAACTCGCGCGGCGGCTGTCAGAGATTCTGACGAAGAATCAGGAATTGCAGCAAGAGTTATCGACGGCGCGCGACGAATTGAGAGTCAAGCATCTCGAACTCGACCAAGCCAAGGCCGAATCGCGAATCGATCATCTAACCCAATTGCCGAACCGGCGGGCCTTTGAGGAGCGAATTACCGAATTGCAGGCCGGCTTCGAGCGGTATGGGACGCAATATTCACTTGCTATCTTCGATGTCGATCATTTCAAGTTCTTTAATGATTCGCACGGGCATGCGGCCGGAGACGCCATGCTCAGGACGATCAGCAAGGCGGTCGAAGGCATGCGTCGCGCGACTGATTTTCTAGCGCGAACAGGCGGCGAGGAATTCGCCATTCTTTTCCCGCGCACTAATTTGGCGCAATGCAAAATCGCAGTCGAACGGTATCGACGGACAATCGCAGCGACGAAGCTCAAAATCGGCGGCGAGCGATTAATGATTACTGCGAGCTTCGGCGCAGCGGCGATCCTGAGGGATGAAACCGTCAGCCAGTTCATGGCTCGAGCGGATGAAGCGCTGTATGCCGCGAAACAAGCGGGTCGTGATCAGATTTGCATGCATGCCGGCGATTGCGTCGAGGCGCTCGCGGAAGTTTGCCCAACAGCCTAGCCGACGCCGGCCCTATCGGGCGGATTGGGCGATGGGAATAAGTAAGATATAATCGTCGCAGCCAAATTCTTTGACTGCTTGTTGAGCACCCCTGTGAAGAACACCACGATGAAGTACTCTCGACGCACTGTTTTACGAGCGGCAACTGCAATGGCCAGCGCCGCATTCATCAGGTCGCCCGCCTGGGCGATGAGTATCGAGCCGACGAACTCGCGGGTCGCAGAATGGATCGTTCGCGAAGGCGAAACGGTCACGCTGGGGCCAGGACGTTATGACCGAGTCATCCTGGATGGCGGCAGACTCAACGCATCAGACGATGTCAGCATTGGCGAGCTCGTATTCCACGCGGGCAGCATAAGCATGCCAGCCCGGCTTTCGCTGATGGGCTGAGCCAGCCGCGATCTTCCGTAGATCATCACGCTTGCGCTGGGCGGCTTAAGCGGCCTGCTTTAATCGCGCCGGCCTGCATCACGGCGATAAATCGCGAGCGTTCTTCGAGCAAAGAAATGTCGGCCAGCACGTCGCCGTCGACCACGAGCATGTCAGCCAGCTTGCCCGCCTCGAGCGTGCCGAACTCGTGGCCGCGGCCCATGATCTCGGCGCCGTTCTTCGTGGCGCAAACCAGTGTTTCCAGCGGGCTGAATCCGACGTAGTTGACAAAGAACGTCAGCTCTTTGGCATAGACGCCGTGCGGGTTCCAGGCAAAGCCATAATCGCCCCCCATCCCTAGCCGGCCGCCCGCTTTAAGAATGCGGCGCGCGCTTTCCGCGCCGGCTTCGAGCGTTTCCTGATGTCCGTCGATCACGCGCTGGCTCATGCCGAACTCAGGGCCCATTTCGATACTGGCCATTTCGAACTGCAAGGCGGGTACGACCGGCGTGTTGCGCGCCAGCAGCATCTCCAGCGCCTCGTCGTCCATGAATGTACCGTGCTCCAAGGCGTCGTAGCCGGCGCGCAGGGCATTTTTGATGCCTTCCGTGGCGCGGCAATGCCCAGTTACTTTCAGGCCATGATTGTGCGCGGTGGCGACGCAAGCGTGCATTTCTTCAAGCGTCATGCACAACGTGTGGTGGTCATTCGCGTCGGGCGCCGCGGCGTCGCCAGTGGGATAGGTCTTAACCCATTCGACGCCGTCTTTGACGAGCTTGCGCACCGCGGCGCGCGCTTCGTCGGGACCGTTGACGAGCAGGACCAATCCCTCCATGCCGATCTTGCGAAAGTCGGGGTTCCAATCCATCAGCCCGCCGACGCCGCAAATCTCGCGGCCGCTGGCGGCCAGTCGGGGGCCAGGCAACAGATCGTTTTCAATCGCGCGTTTCAGCCAGACATCGATATTGAATAAGCTGCCGCCGGAACGCGCGGCAGTATATCCGCATTCGAGCGCCAGCTTAGCGTTGCAGGCAGCCAACAGCGTGACGTACTCGACCGGATACTTGATGTCGAGATCTTCAAGGGCCGCCACATTGAAATAAGTCGGGTGAAAGTGCGCTTCCACCAATCCCGGCATGATCGTGCCGCCGCAAGCATCAATTCGTTTCGCGTCGGGCGGCGCTGGCGGAATCCCTGACAGCCGGCCCGCATACACAATCCGGCCCTCTTGGACGACAACCGCAGCATCCGGCACGGGGCGAGCGCCCGTGCCATCGAAGAGTTGCCCGTTCGTAATCACCGTCGTGCCAGGAGCCAATTGCATGAGGGCGACCTTCGTGGGTGAGCGGCTGGAGGGCAAAGGGGCAGTCAACAACCCATAGTCTGTCACGACCGACGAATACTTGCCAACGCACGACGGCGCGGTTATCTTGCATTCCGCATGCTGCATGCAGAGTACAGACGGCAGCGTCGCCCGTCAAGCAACTTCAATCTGGGAACCTAGCCAAGGCAAGAAATCCCGTGAGCACCTTACTGAAAGCTAGCCAGCCGATTGCCAAGATCTCTTTGGCCGACTCGGTGTATCAGCGCATTCTTGAAGCGATTTTGTCTGGCGCGCTGGCCAGCGGCATGGAATTGAGCGAAGTGGCCTTGGCCGCTGAGCTGGGCGTCAGCCGCACGCCGGTTCATGAAGCCTTGTTGCGCTTGGCTGCGGATGGGTTGGTGGAGGATCTCAGTTCGCGTCAGGCGCGGGTCGCGAGTTTCTCTCGCAGTGATATTGTCGAGATCTACGAGGTGCGGCAGATCTTGGAACCGGCCGCGGCAGGACGGGCGGCTCACGGTCTCAGCCTCGAACAAGTCGCCGAATTGCGAGCCGCCGCAAATGCATTAGCGGCCGCCAAGGGCAAAAGGGATTGGCCCAGTCGAGCGATTGATTTTGATATGCGGTTCCACGACGTCCTGGCATCGGCCGCCGGCAACGAGCGATTGCGTCAGGAGATCCACCGTTATCGGCGGCTGGTACGAGCGTTCTGCCGCGCGACCGGCAGCCGAGAGAATTTGCAGCAGGCCTACAACGAGCATTTAAGGATACTCGCCGCGCTGGAATCTCGCGACGCCTGCGAAGCCCGCCAGGCGATGGCCGACCATATCGCCTCGCGTCTAAGCAGCGTGCTCAGCGATCTCGACTCGCAAGCCGAACTGCGACGCGTTTGAACCACATCTCGCCCCACCGATCCATTCCTTTGCTCTGCGAGGTTTGAAGTGATGTTTCCAAGCCGCTGGTTTACCGCGTGCACGTCGATGCTGGCAGTCTGTTTCGCGCTGCAGTTGGTCGGCCATCCATTCGCAACTGCCGACGGACCGGCGCCGCATTCGCGGTCGAACATCTTCGACCGTGATCGCCTGATCGCCTGGTGCATCGTGCCATTCGACGCAAAAAAGCGCGGGCCCGACGAACGTGCAGAAATGCTGGCCAGGCTCGGTTTCAAACATTTCGCCTACGATTGGCGTGCGGAGCATTTGCCGACGTTCGAACAGGAACTGGCGGCGCTCAAGCGACACGATATTTCGCTCGACGCCATTTGGTTCCCCGGCGGCCTCGACAAAGATGGCCGGTTTATTCTCGACACGCTCGCCAAGCATCAAATTCGCACTCAGTTGTGGGTCACCGGCGGCGGCGAAGCAGCCAAGACGCCCGAGGAACAGCGTCAAAAAGTCATCGCTGAAGCCAACCGATTGCGCCCGATCGCGGAAGTGGCCGCCAAGATCGGTTGTAGCGTCGGTCTTTACAACCATGGCGGTTGGTTTGGCGAACCGGAGAATCAGCTGGCGATTCTGGAAGAATTGAAGCTGCCGAACGTAGGCATCGTTTACAACCAGCATCACGGCCACGATCATCTCGCTCGTTTTCCAGCGTTGTTGGCGAAGATGAAGCCGCATCTGTTTGCACTGAACCTGAACGGCATGATCAACGAAGGAGATCGCAAAGGCCAAAAAGTCATCCCGCTCGGACAAGGCGATCTCGATCTCGAACTGCTCAAGACGATTCGTGCGAGCGGTTACCAAGGGCCGATCGGCATTCTCGGGCACACCATGGACGATGCCGAACAGCGTCTGCAGGACAATCTCGACGGCCTCGCCTGGCTCGTGCCTCAACTCGACGGCAAACAGCCCGGCCCCAAACCCAAGCCTCGTACTTTTGCCGCTCCCCAGCCGGCGGCGGCGCCAAACGGCTGGCTCGCTGAAGGCAAATCAGAGTATCGCACGCCGCCGCTGACCGTCGAATGTCGGACCAGGCTCAACGGCAAGAGCGGCTACAACATTCTCGTGGCCAGCGATGCGAAGCAATCGGGCGCCCATTGGGAACTGTTTTCCATGGCGGGCAGCGGACGGTTCACCGCCTACTTGCCCGGCATGCAGCCCGACCATTTACGCTCCGACGTCGATATCTGCGATGGCCAGTGGCATCGCCTGGCAATGGTCTATGAACCAACGCGCGTGCGGCTGTATTGCGATGGCAAGTTGGTTGCCGATCAGGCAATCAAGTCGCAGAACAAAACAGCGGTTGCCGGCGCCCTGGCGTTCGCGCGTCTGGTAGAAGGTGGAATCGGCTGCGACGGGACGCTCGACTGGGCGTGCTTGCGGCGCGGCGCGAACGAGATCCGCGGCGCCGGCGATCAGGCGCCGGAAGTCGATGACAGTACGCTCGGTTTCTGGCGGTTCGGACCAGCCGGACAACCGGCGGAAGATCAGTCAAAACACAAAAACCGCGCCAAGGCGGCATCGGCATCCGCGCCGAAGCCTCAAGGGCCTCCACCGCCAGGAAATCAT
Source organism: Pirellulales bacterium (assembly GCA_025924495.1). Next base: position 5,454 of record JAICIG010000314.1, read on the forward strand.
TTATTGCCGGTCGATAAAGCGTTAAAGGCGGTGCTGATCGACCGCAGCGAAAACGACGCCTTGATGGCAGTGAAGGCCGACAGCATGGGCCGGTTGTTCGTCGGCGGTCGCGAGGCGGTCTTCGTCTATGAGCCCAAGGCCGACGGCGGATATGAACCGAAGCGCGAGTTGCTGCACTTCCCGCCCGACTCGATCATCATTGGCCTGGAAACGCGCGGCCACGATTTATACGTTCAGACTTCGAGCGCTTTGTACCTGGCGCCCGATGCCGTGGTGAAGCGCGAGAATCTTTCGCTCAAACGTCTCGTCTGGGGCGTCCCGCTCGATTTGCACGTCAGCTTCCACTGCCTGGCCTGGGGGCCAGAAGGCAATCTGTACCTGGACCATGGCGATCCGCTATTGAACTACGGCGACTGGAGCCGACCCGATCACTGGGGGCATTGGACGCTATTTAGTCAACCGGAAGGAACCAAGACGCCTTATACGGGCGTCGGCAGCGTGCTGCGAGTGCAACCAGATGGTAGCCAATTGCAGGTGGTAGCGGGCGGCTTTCGCGGGCCGGTCGGTTTGGCATTCGACGATCGCTGGAACCTGTTCAGCAACGACAACGATCACGAAAGCCGCGCCGATCAGTATGCCCCCGCGCGGTTGATGCACGTGACGCCGAGGGCCGACTTCGCCTGGCCGCGCGGCTGGCTGGCGTCGAAGAGCCCTGATCGTGCGGACTTGCTCGATCTGATGACCGACTCGCTGGGCCGTGGAGTGCCGTGCGATTTGGCATTCTATGACGAGCCCTACTTTCCCGACGCATTTCGACGCAGCTTACTGATGTGCCGTTGGGATCAGATGGCCGCCGCGCGATATCCGCTGCATCAGCGCGGCGCCAGTTTTACGACTGAGGAACAGGAATTCGTGAAAGGCCAGAACCAGGCTCGGCCGGTCGGCATCACCGTGGGCCGTGGCGGCCGCGTGTTTGTCACCAGCCTGTACCTGGGCGGCAATGTCGTCTCGCCCTATTGTGCCAGCGATCTGGTCATGATCACCCGAGCCGACGATACGCCGCAGCATCCATTTGAACCGTACGACATAACGACCATTCCAGCCGAGCAGCTTTGGAGCGATCTCTCGGGCGATTCCTGGGAGCGCCGCTCGCGAGCTCATCAGGAAGTCTTGCGCCGCGGCGGTGGTCTGCTCAAAGAGGCCGTAAAGAGGCTAGCCCAGATTAATGAGAACGACCGCGCGATGTTCCACCTTCCGTGGCTGGCGGCGGCCAGCGGTAGCGCCGAAGCGCGTCAAGAAGTGTTAAAGCTTGCGGCGCAGCCGCGCGGGGAAGTCCGCCAAATGGCTGTGCGGATTCTGGCGGAATATGCCAACCTCGATCCGCCGCAAAAGTGCTTCGAGCAGGCGCTCGCCGATCGTGATCCGCGCGTGCAGTTGGCGGCGCTCCAATACTTCTTCACTTCGGCGGAGTCGCCGCCCTTGGCGCCGGTCGTAAAGCTTGCCGGCAGCTCGGATAGTTATTTGCGGCAAGCCGCCAGCCGTTTGTTGGCGGCCCGCACGACAACCGCCCAGCTTGGCGATCTGCAAGCATCGTCACAGGTTTCGACTCGACTGGCCGCCGTCCTGGCGATTGGGACTCGGCTCACCATTCCTCCAACGCACCAATTGCCGCCCGAGCAATTACCGCTGTTTTATCCAGCAGAAAACGCGTTCTTCCATAAGAAGCTGCACTTTGCCGATTCGTCGCAACCCCTTGATCTTTCTGATCTGGGAAGGATCGGCAGCTACACCATTGCCGAACGGTGGAAGCGAATTCCACCGACCGCTGAGGAACGAGCGCTCTTCGGTCTGCTTTGCGATGCCCTGGACGATTCCGCTTCGGCAGTGCAGTTGCAAAGCTCATATTACTTATCGCTATTGCATGACCCGCAGGCCGACGCGCGCGTGGCCGAAGTGCGGCAGACGCTGGAGCGCAAGAGCCTGTCGCAATCGCCGCTACGCGAAGTCACGCGGGTCTGGGAAATCGGTCCATTTGACGATGGCGGCGAAGGATTCAAGCGAACTCATCCGCCTGAGCTAGGCGCCGTCGATCTAACGGCAACATACGATGCCTCGACAGCGCGGCTTGCCTGGCGCGAACTGGAAAGTCGCGGCGGCCATTTCCATGTTGCCGAGTCGACGGCCGCGCCCGCTTCGCATTACCTGTATTTCCAACTGCAAAGCGCCCAACGACAGACGGCGCTGATTACCGCAAGGTCCTTACAACAACTGAAGGCCTGGCACAACGGGCGGCCTTTCGAGGATGCTCACGTGAAGCACGACGCAGGCGTCTACGAATGGTTGATCGACTTGCAGCCTGGCAGTAACGATCTTCTATTGCGTGCGCTGACAGCGGGGAGCGGCGAACTGGAGTTTCGCTTTCAAGCGCGCGCGGGCGTGGCGGCAGTGCTGCCCGAGAAACTGGATGCTTCGTTGCTCGTTTCGCGATTGAAACAGGGAGCCGGCGCCGAAACCATCTCGTCGGAATTCTTCGAACGTGATTGGTCGCGTGCAGCCGCCGAAGGAAACGCAGGTCAAGGCCGCAAACTATTCGGCACGCTCGGCTGCACCAAATGCCACGCGATTGCACCGGACCAAAAGGGCGGCGGCGCGCCAAGTCTGGTCGACGTCAAGCGGCGGTTTACCATTCCGCATCTCGTCGAATCGATTCTTGCACCCAGCCGGCAAGTGGCCGAGCCATTCAGAGGCGTCGTGATTTCCACCGCACAAGGCCAAGTCCTTACAGGGTTGGTCGTCAATGAGTCGCAGGACGTCTTGGAACTGTTGTTACCGGATGCGACTCGCAAAACAATCGCCAAACACGACATCGACGAACGCGGCGTCTCGACCGTATCTCCGATGCCGGCCGGATTAGTCAAAACGCCTGACGAGCTGCGCGATTTGCTCTCGTACCTGCTGAGTGATACTCCGACGCCTCCTTAAGCAGCTCGTTCCGACGTGCTGACCATCGAGAAATGTTCGCCGTTGCGTGGTTCGTCTGGGCGTCGTAAGTTGGGTGGCAGTGCAGCGAAGCGCTTGGAATGGCTCGAGCAGCGACTTTCCCAGGAGAATGACGTGCTGAAAATCGGCGGTTTTCGCGCTCGCGTTTGCCAGGGCGTCACGCGCCGGTCGTTCTTGCAGTATGGCGCTTCGTTGCCGCTCGGCGCGGCCCTCGGCGACCGGCTGGGCCGCGCACAAGCGGCCGAGTATGGACAGGTCCGGGCCAAGAGTGTGGTGCTCGTCTGGCTTTGGGGCGCCCCGAGTCACTTGGATACATTCGACCCAAAGCCGAAGGCGCCGGCCACGTATCGCGGCCCGTTTTCGCCGATTGCCACGCGAACTCCAGGGCTTCAGTTCACCGAGCTACTGCCGCGGCTGGCGTCGCGATCGGATCGCTTCTCGCTCGTGCGTTCCAACCAGACCACGGCGCCCGGCCATCCCGACGCGGGCACGCTGGCTTTGACCGGCGCGCCGGAAGCGCCGGGTCCGGTGTGGCCCAATTTCGGTTCGATCGTTGCTCGTCATCGCGGCGATGGCCGGTTGCCGCCATTCATTTCGCTGGGCCGCGGCATTCCGCGCGACGTTGTGCGGCCGATAGTCGGCTATGGCGGCGGCCAGTGGGGCAGAGCCTACGATCCGTTCATGGCGTCCTGCTCTGAAGGCAAGGTCGATCTTCCGACGCTGAACCTCATCGAAGGGCTTTCACCCGACCGTTTGAGCGAACGACGGACGCTGCTTGCCGAACTCGATCGCGTCGAGCGCCGACTTGACGAAGCGAAGCTGGCCGACTGGAACCGCAGCTATGCATCCGCGTACGCCTTGCTGACCTCGCACGAAGCGCGGCAGGCGCTTGACCTCTCTCGCGAGAGTCCGGCGACCAGAGAAGCCTACGGCCA
>JAICIG010000315.1 GCA_025924495.1 Pirellulales bacterium
AATGGCAGGGCGCGGGCGGTAACTCCAGCGCTCTTCTTCGGGCAGTGGACGGATCGGGGGACAGAATCGCATCTCGCGAAAAAAAGTCGAGCGAGCCCGCCGCCAAACCGCCGGTCAAACCGTTCTGGTTTTGCGAGTTTTTCGCATTTTTCCGCTAGATGCTTGCCTCGCGGCAATGCTGGCATGAGGAGGCCGACTGCAGCTTGGCGATAAGCGCCTCAGCTCCATTTCACTTCCCAGCCAGGTCGGTAGGGCTTGGTGAGCAGGGCATTCGCGGTTGGCGAATTAGGAATCTTCAGCGCGGCGGAGTCCCATTGCAGCGTCTCATGGGGCACGCGAATGGCGACGGTTCCGAGCAGCACCGCCTCGGTCAGCGGCCCCGCGTAGTCGAAATGCGAGGTGGTTTTGCCTTCGCCGCGGCAAGCATCGGCCCATTGGATGTAATGGTCGACGCTGCCGACATCCGGCAATTGATAATCGGCGAACTTCTCGGCAGGCAGTAATTGCGGCACGGCGAAGTGCGGAATCACGAGCGTTCCCTTTTCGCCCTTGAGGACGGAGCCCGAACCGGGCAGGTTGAAACTGGAGGGGATGCCGAGCGCTTCATGCGATGGCTTTTTGCCCTCGCCCTCATACCAGGTGAGCTTGAGCGTGTCGGACGCAGTCCGCGACGTGCCTGGGAACTCGTAATGCACGGTCGCCCACTTAGTCCAGACCTCGCGATTGATCGGCGGCGCTTCGGCGCGAATGGTGCGCGGCGCCGTCAATTCGAGCGCCATGAAGACTGGGTCGAGAATGTGGCAGCCGAAATCGCCGAGCTGACCATTGCTGAAATCCTGCCAGCCGCGCCAGTTGAACGGATGATAGATCTTGGTTTTATAGGGGCGCGTCGACGCCACGCCGAGCCAGTCATTCCAATGCAGTTGCGGCGGCACGGGATCTTCTCCAGCCGGCCGGTCACTTTCCAGCAGCCAGCCCATTGCTCCGCTCTGCCAGGAGTGAACTTCCTGCACTTTGCCGATCGCGCCGTCATGAACGAGTCTCACGGCGGTGCGGTAAGCGACGTGCGATTGAATCTGGTTACCCATTTGCGTGACAACGCCGGCGCGTTTGGCCGCCAGACGCAGTTGGCGAGCCTCGAACACCGTGTGCGTGAGCGGCTTCTGGCATTGGACATGCTTACCCAACTGCATTGCCGCCATGGAGATAGGGGCATGCATGTGATCGGGCGTCGAGACGATGACCGCGTCAATGTCCTTGGCCTCGTCGAGCAGCTTTCGCCAATCGGTATACCGCCGGGCCTGCGGATACTTCTCCGCTGCGCGGCCCATGTGTTCCGGCCCTTCGTCGACGTTGCACAGCGCCACGACATTCACATGCGGACTGGCTGCCGTCGCGGTCAGGTCCGACCAGCCTTTGCCGCCCGTGCCGATGCTGGCGATATTCAGCTTGCTATTTGGCCCTGCGGCCCGCAGGCGAGCTGGAGACAACGATAAACCGGCCCCCGCGGCGACCATGGTTTTGACGAACGTACGGCGAGAGGCGAGGCGTGCCATAGGCGGGAGCTCTCCAAAAGCGGCGTGCGGAAACGGGCAGGCGTTAAGAGGGTAGTATTAGCCAGAAGAAGTCGCCGGGCAAGTAATTGGATCGCGAATCGCCTCGCCTTACAGTCTGTTTTCCGATTTGCTTCCGCGGAACGCCACTGAACCACCGAGGGCTTTGCCTACAGATCCGCAATCGGCCGGCCGATGCAGACTTGCTGGTCAATCCGCTGGAACTCGTCGAAGTAAGACTGAGCGACGTCAACGCCTAGACGTGACAGAATCGTGGCTGCCAGATCGGCGGGCGAAACGGCCTTGTCTTCGACGTAGCCGCCCGTCTTGTTTGTCGCCCCATACACCTGTCCGCCGCGCACGCCCCCGCCGGCCAGCAGCACGGTGAATGCATGCGGCCAATGGTCGCGGCCCGTTTTCTGCGTCATGCCGTTCTGCACAAATTGGCCGATCTTCGGCGTGCGGCCGAACTCGCCGGTAACGACGACAAGCGTCGATTCGAGCAGGCCACGTATGTGCAGGTCTTCGAGGAAGGTGGCGAAGGCGCGATCGAAGATCGGGCACAAATGGTTCTTCAGCTTGGGAAAATTTTCGTGATGCGTGTCCCAGAACGGAGAGACTTTGTCATGCTTGCTTTCGTCGTCCCAATTCACGGTAATCAGCGAGCCGCCCGCCTCCACGAGCCGCCGCGCCAACAATAGGCTTTGCCCGAGCTTGCTATAGCCGTACCGTTCGCGCATGGCTGACGGTTCTTGTTGCAGATCGAAGGCCTTGCGGATTTGCGCTTGAGCGAGGAGCGAAAACGCGGTTTCGCGCTGCGCGGCGAAGTCGGTCGCCGCGCGGCCTGCATTGAGGTCTCCCTTCGCGCTCGCAGCGAGGCGCTGTAAAAGTTCGCGGCGCTGGCCGAGCCGAGCGTCAGTGATCTGCTCCTGGCTCTTCAACCCTTGGACTTCAAAGTCGGTTCGGCTGGGATCGCCGTCAATCAGCAGTGCGTTGTACCGATCGCCCATCCGCCCGCCCGTTTGCCCGGCGATGCGTTTTTCCTGGCCGTCGAACTGCGAATACCACGGCAGCACGATCGACGGCGGCAAGCCGGAGGTGGGCGGTGCGAACCGCATCGCCAGCGCGCTCAGCGAAGGCCAATCTTCCGGCCGCGCTTGATCCGTGGTCGGCGGGCCGAAGTACTCGCGCCCTGTGTACATTTCGCTGCACGCCGGGCCATGCACCGGCATGTGGTGCGTCATCGATCGCAGCAAGCAAAGCTTGTCGGTCTGCCGCGCCAAGAGCGGCAGATGCTCGCACAACTCGATGCCCGGCACATTCGTCGCCACGGGTTTGAATTCGCCGCGGATTTCCGCCGGCGCTCCGGGCTTCATGTCCCACAGGTCGATATGGCTCGGACCGCCAAACAGAAAGACGAACACGCAAGAGGTGCGGCCACCATTGGCCAGCGACGACGATTCTGCCGCAGATGCCGCGCGAAGCCGGTCAAGCTCGACTGACGACAAGCCCAATAACGACAGTCCGCCTAGTCGCAGCCATTCTCGCCGCGCGAGTGGCCGGCGAAGAGAACTGCCTGAAAGTCCAAATAGCGAGAGCATAATAGGGGCCTCGGCAATTGCCATTGGCGATTGTATCCACTTCGGTAGGCGGATCGAAAAAGGAATCGCATGGAATCTTGCTGCGATTCGTCGTGGGCGCTCGATCGAAAAAAGAACGTTTATTCTCTGCGTTGGATTCTGCTAAGCTCTCAAACGTTAGCGCGGCGCACGGCGACCGCTAGAGAGCATTGGAGGTCCGGCCATGTTGACGATCTTGGGCGGCGGGGCTCGATACTGCGATGGAGTTACTCGTCGCAGCTTTCTCAAAATCGGCGGGCTGGCGATGGGAGGCGCTTCGCTGCCTGAGCTGTTGCGTGCTGAAGCTCTCGCTGGCCGGCGTTCGAGCCACAAGGCCGTGATCATGATCTTCCTGTCCGGCGGGCCGCCGCATCAGGACCTGATCGATTTGAAGCCCGAAGCCCCGGTCGAAATCCGCGGCGAGTTCAGCCCGATTTCCACCAACGTACCGGGCATTGAAATCTGCGAGCTCTTGCCGCGGATGGCTTCGATGACGGACAAATTCGCCTTGATCCGCTCGATCGTCGGCTCCGAAGGCGCCCACGCGGCCTTCCAATGTCTGACCGCACGTACGCACAACCCCCAACCACCCGGCGGCTGGCCGTCGCTAGGCTCCTTCGTCTCCAAGCTCCAAGGGCCGACGCAACCGTCGATTCCGCCGTTCGTCAGTTTATCGCCCAAGATGATCACGGTGCCCTGGGCCGATCCTGGGCAGCCCGGCTATTTGGGCATCGCGCATGCGCCGTTCAAGCCGAGCGCCGAAGGGCGCGAAGATATGGTACTCAACGGCGTCACGCTCGAGCGCTTGCACGACCGCCAGGCGCTCCTGGCCAGCTTCGACCGTTTCCGTCGTGAAACCGACAAATCAGGCGCCATGCAAGGGCTCGATGCCTTCAACCAGCAAGCGCTGGGCATTCTTACTTCCAGCCGGCTGGCCGAAGCGCTCGATCTTTCGCGTGAAGATCAACGTGTGCGCGATCGCTACGGCTACGGCTCGGAAAAACCGGCCGGCTACGGGGACGCGGGGCCGCTGTTGAACACCTACTTCCTGACCGCTCGTCGCCTGGTCGAGGCGGGTGTGCGCTGCGTAACCTTGGCCTATGGACGCTGGGACTGGCACGGTAAGCCACACGGGACGACGTTCGAAAACTCGCGCGAGCACATGCCGATGCTTGATCAAGGCGTGACGGCGCTCATCGAAGATTTGCACGAACGCGGGCTCGATCGCGACGTGTCGGTCATCGTCTGGGGCGAATTCGGCCGCACGCCCAAGATCAACGCTCAAGGGGGGCGCGACCACTGGCCGCCCGTGAGCTGTGCGCTATTGGCCGGCGGCGGCATGCGCACCGGCCAGGTGATCGGTTCGACCAACCGCTTGGGCGAGTACGCCAAAGATCGCCCCGTCACCTTCCAGGAAGTTTTCGCCACTCTGTATCACAACCTGGGCATCGATGTGAATGCCGCCACCGTCACCGACTTGGCTGGCCGGCCGCAGTATCTCGTCGACCATGTGCAGCCGATCCGCGAGCTGATTTAGAGCCTATCCGAGAACCGGCGTAGTAGAGTAGGCGTCCCGCCTGCCGGCCGGTTCTCGGATAGGTTCTTAAGCGACCGCTGCAAACATGCCTACATCGGCGAGGCGCCGATGAAAGCGTGGCGTCCTGGATAGATTCGGGCACACGTTCGGGCTGCCGCCTCACCCCAGAAACCGCTGAATCACGTTGGCGGTGATCTTCGAGACGGCGTCGTCGACCAACACGCAACTGGGCCAGGCGATGGAGCCGGCGGAAAAGACTTCGCCGCCGCTGGCGGTGTCGTAATAGATAATGTCGGCGCCGCCGTTGTCGCGGTTCGTGCCTTGGGCGAGCAACTTCACATTGCGCGGCGAGCTAGGCGAGATCTTGTCGGTTTCATGCGCCGAGGCCCCGCCGGCGCAACGGCAATGCAGACTGTTGCGCCCGAACAATTCGTCGCGTTTGAGCCCTGTACCGCCGAAGGCCCAATGGTCGGCCTCAATCATTCGATAGGGCGCGCCGGTCATCGCCCCCGCTTCGGTGAACACGACTCCAAGCAAATTGGCTTCGGATTCGTAGCGCAGGTGGAACCGGCTATCGAGTTTGCGGCGGTCCATTTCTCGCGAGTCGCCGTTGCGGCAGATCATGGTCGAGAAATCGAGGAACTCGACCTCGCAATTCAGCCCGTTGCCGCCCAGATAGATGAGCTTGCCCCCTTCTTCGTTGACCCAGCGTTTGAGCCGGTCGTACATTTTTCTCGACCAATATTCGGGATGCGTCGACAGAATCAGCACGCCGTAATCGGCCAGGTTGAGCTGGTCAAAGTGAAACTGCGTTTCGGCGTAAAAGTCGTAGCCAAAGCCCTCGCGCTCGAGCCAAGCCAGCAAACGCCACTCCGCCGCGGCCAGAGGGCATGCCGCCCGACCTTCGATCGGATCCGTCGGCTGCTCGCTCAGTGCAATCGAGTTGATCGGCTCGGGACGATCGAACGACAACGGAGCGTAGTCGTCGGTGTCGTAATGCAAGTGGTTCGGGTCGGTGTAGCGCTTCAGCTCCTGCCGCGAGTTGACCGTGGGCGTCGGCGGAAAGCGATCGGCATGTATGTAATTGCTGCGGCCGCCGAAACTATTGTAGGCGTTCCAGGTGATGTTCGAGGCGAGCACGGCCAGCTTGTTCGCCGGCTTTGCAGGCGCCACGACCCAGGGAAACGAAAACTGCAGGCCCGAGGCCGTGCGGGCGTGAAAGTAATACAGCCCGCTGCGCGCGGGCGCCTCGACGAACTGCCGATGGACTTTGATGTTGTACCCCTGCTTGTTCCAGCCGACGCCCGTCTGCGTATAATCGCCATCGGGCGTGATCTGCATGGTCGCCCGAGGGCCGTGCTCGTCGTGCCAGCCGAGGTTCTTGATAAACTCCTTCTCGCGGCCATATCGCCACAGCTCAAGCTTGTAGGCTTCTACCGAGTGGACGCGAAACTCGCCCTCCTCGCCGGCTTTTACCCATTTCGGCCAGACGTAGCCCAACAAGCCGTCGGTGAGCAAACGGAACTGATGAACCATGTCTGGTTGCACATCGAGTTTCACACGTTTCGAGCCGTAGCCTTGTTTATAGAGCGTGACCTCGTATTGGCCCGGCGCCAGCTCGGCATGCACGGCGCCACTAGCGCGCGAGCGGGCTTCGATCGAGCGCCCTTCCTGCACGAACTCCAGCATCACATCGGGCAAGGCCACATATCGTTCGTCGCTGACATAGCCGATCAGCATGGCGATTAGTGCTCGCTTTCTTACGGTTGGGTGGCATGCTTTCCTGCGAGCGTCGGCCCGGATTATTCACCGGCCCTGCGATTGGCTGGTAGAGCGCGTTCACACGAACCCGAAGCGCCAGCGAGGGATGGCGGTCGCCGCCAGGCGGCCCTTCGAGACCGTTCGCCCTCGCTCGCGCTTCGGGTTAGTATGGGCCCGCGAATAATCCGGGGTAGCGAGCAGGTAAGCATGTTGCAGTGAAAATCAAATTTGAATTCGAGACCAGCATGCCTACGCCAGCGAGGCGCCGACGAAGGCGACTCATGCCTTGGGCTCCAATCGCAGGCGCGCTTTCGCTTCGGCTTCGACGACCGCGCGATCGAGAGGCAAGCGGTGATAACGCCCGGCGACCCAGTCGTCCATCTGGTCGGCGTAATGCGGACTGCCGGGTACGCCCGACTCGCTGCCGGCGTCGATGGCCCACATTTCGGCGGGCTTCACCGACATGTCGACGATCATGCGGTAGCCGCCTCCAAGGTTGGCCTGCCAGTCGGCGTCGCCGCCGGTATTGCAAACGGTGTAGGGATTGCCGCGAATCGGCACGGCAGGCAGATCGAGCAGGCTCGCCAGTTCGCCGCGGCCTGAGAGAATATGTCGCTGCTGCATGCGGTGCAATTTTCCCCATTGCCACTGCGTGGGATCGGAACCGAGGCGAGTCGAAAGCGTATCGAGCGCTGCCGATAACGCCTCTCGTACGGCCGCCTCGCGCCGGCCGGGCGCGAACCAGCCGATGTCATCAGCGGTCAACAACTGGGAACTCAAGCTTGCCGCCGCAGCCGCGACCAGCGTCACCGCCTCGCCTGAGAAACGTTCCTTGGCAACTGTCTGGCACCAATACGTGAAAAACACCTCGAAGATCGCCGCCGCCCGCGAGTCGGGTTCCATGCGGCCGTCCCATTGCCGCAGGTCGGCGACCGCTTGTTGCATGTCTGGCTGCTTTTCGCCGGCCAGCAGTTCGACGAGCGGCGGCACGCAATCCAAGGCCCGCAGGTAGAGAACGTCGAGCTGCATGGCGCCCATATCGTTGAGCGCGAGCTTATCGTGCGACTCGATCATGTTGCGGATGCGCCGTGCTCGATGCCCTGCCGGCCAGGTGCCAAAGAGCCGATAAGGAAAGTCGTCAGGCGCCGGACGGTTGTTCGCGGTGATGGCAAAGCCTTGTTTTGGATCGGCCAACTGCGGCATACCCTCATAAGGAATCAAGCCTTGCCAGACGTGGTCTGGATTCCAACCTTCCAGGTAGCCTCGCGTCACGACCTTTCGTACTGGAACGCGGCCCACCGACTGATAGCCGATGTGTCCGGCCATATCGCAGAACACTCCGCTGAACGTCGGAACTTTCCACGGTCGCATCGCTTCGCGGAATTCATCGGCCGACCTGGCCCGGTCCATCGCCAGTAGGGCCTCTTGCCAGCCGCACGGCTCGCCGCCGAGCCAGCGCAGCGACACTGGCTCGCTCGAGCGCAATGCCGGCGGCAGCAACTCGTCGACAATCGGCCCATGCCGCGAAGACACGATCGTTTTACGCACCGGCTCGGCGTCTCGGATGCGGATGGTCTCCTCTCGTCTTCGCGCCTTCTCCCACTGGCCATCGAATAGAAAGCAATCAGGATGTGCAGCGTCGGTCTTTTCCTGGTAAAGATTGCGCTGCGAGCAAAGGTTGTTGGTGCAGCCCCAGGCGACGTTTTCGTTGCGTCCGAACATGACGCCGGGCATGCCGGCATAAGCCATGCCGACCACATTGAATGACCCGCCGCAGAGGTGCACTTCATACCAACAAGAAACCGCCGCGAAAGCGATATGCGGATCGCTAGCCAGCAGCGGCCGGCCGGTCTTGGTGCGCGTGCCGGCCACGACCCAATTGTTGCTGCCGGGCGCTGTCTCCGAAGAGCCGCCCGTGCCGGCCAGCGGTTCCAGTGGCCGCTGCTCGCTCGGGTAGTGACCGACGGGCACGATGCTTTCCTCGTCGGCTTCGGCCCGCAAGAAAGCCTGGTAGTGCGGCCCTTCGCCCAGCGTGCGGCGCACTAACTCGGGTACAGCGATCACTGGCAAGCGGCCGGTTAGATACCAGCGCAGCTCGCCAGCAATCGCCAGGCTATCGACCGGCGACCAAGGCTCGGGGCGATAATCGAGCAGGTCGAACTCGATCGGCGGCGCGTCGGCAGAGTCGTGAATGAAGGCGTTCACGCCGGCCGAAAAGGCGTTCAGCAACAGCAGGGCCTCGTCTCCCATCGCAGCCCATTCCGCCTGGGCGATGGCCGGCAGGTTGACGGTCCGGGCCGTCAGGTCGAGATCGAACGCCTCGCGGCCAAGCACTTCCGATAACCGCCCATGAGCCCGCCGCCGCAGATAATCGAGTTGAAACAACCGGTCTTGCGCCATCGCGTAGCCGAAGCCATAGAACAAATCGTCGTCGGCCTCGGCCAGAATGTGAGGGATGCCCCACTGATCGCGTACGATGTCGACCTTGCCGTTTGCCGTCGAGGCAGCCGTGCCGCCGGCGGCCGGCACGCGCCGCTTGAGCTCGGCGTTCCACCAGCGATCGAATTCTTCACGGCTGGTTTGAGCCGCAGCGCAAAGGGAAGCGATCGATTCGCCGCGTCCTAAGCGGCGCAAGATTTCAGCCCCGGCAAGTTTCATCGGCATGTCAGTTCCTCTCGAAGGCGCGCCGCCAGAGCGGCCGTGCGCGCGTCATCCAAGTGCAGCGGGTTAACGACCAGCTTTCCTGCGCTCAGTTTCCCGTGCCCCAAGTAACATGGCGGCGATCCGCGGCGCAGCCGCCGGCAAACTTCCAGCGCCGAGCATCCGAGCGCCGTTTCGTCAACGGCAATCTCCAACAGTGGCGGCGGTTCGTCCTCTCCCCGGTCGAGCAGCGCAC
>JAICIG010000316.1 GCA_025924495.1 Pirellulales bacterium
GAAGCAGCGGGCGATGATTGCGATGGCGCTCTCGGGCAAGCCGAAGCTGCTGATCGCCGACGAGCCAACTACCGCCCTCGATGTTACGATTCAGGCCCGGATTCTCGATCTGTTGCGCCGTAGCCAAGCGGAACACGGCATGGGGCTGCTACTCATCACGCATGACCTGGGCGTGGTGGCGGAAATGGCCGACGACGTCGTGGTGATGTACGCGGGACGCGTGGTCGAGAAGGCGCCCGCCGGAGCGTTGTTCGGCAAACCGTTGCACCCTTATACCCGCGGACTGTTTGCCAGCTTGCCGCGCATCGATCGGCGAGAAGACCGCTTGCAAGCGATCGAAGGAAACGTTCCTCCGCCCACACAGTTTCCCTCCGGCTGCCGCTTTCGCGAGCGTTGTCCGCTGGCGGCGGAAAAATGCTACGAAGATCCCCCGCTGACAGAGATCGAGCCGGGACATTTTTCTGCCTGTTGGTTTTCGCAGCAGATCGCGAGAGGCGAATTGCTGGAGCAGACCGCCATGGGCTCCGCATCGCACTGAAGCAAGACGTATGAACACAACTCCTGGCAACCTGCCGGCGCCAGCTACAGGCGCTTCGCAATTGCAGCCGCTCTTGGAAGTGCAAGACCTCGTCAAACATTTCCCGATTCGCGGCGGCGTGTTCTCGCGCGTGCGCGAATGGGTGAAAGCCGTCGACGGCGTAAGCTTTTCTTTGGGCAAAGCGCGAACCTTGGGACTGGTCGGCGAAAGCGGCTGTGGCAAGACGACCGTGGGGCGCACCTTGTTGCGATTGGCGCCACATACTTCCGGCAGAGTGCTCTTCGAAGGTCGCTCTGTGCTTGATTTGCCGTCGGCCGAGCTGCGCAGCTTGCGGCGCAGAATGCAGATTATCTTTCAGGACCCCTATGGATCGCTGAACCCGCGCATGACCGTTGGCGCCACCGTCGGGGAACCGCTCTGGATACACGGCCTGAGCCGCGGCGCGGAGCTGCGCGATCGAGTGCGGCAACTGCTCACGCACGTCGGACTGCCTGGCGACGCAATCAATCGCTATCCGCACGAATTCTCCGGCGGTCAGCGTCAGCGGATCGGCATCGCTCGGGCCTTGGCGTTGAATCCCGCCTTTATTGTTTGCGATGAACCGACGAGCGCCTTGGATGTTTCGATCCGAGCGCAAGTGATTAATCTCCTGCGCGACCTGCAGGCCGAGCATCAGATCAGCTACTTGATGATCAGCCATGACTTGGGCGTGGTGAGGCACATCAGCCAGGAAGTGGCGGTCATGTATTTAGGCAAAATCGTAGAGCAAGCGCCAACTGAAGCGCTCTTTGGCTCGCCGCGGCACCCTTATACGCGCGTGCTACTTTCAGCAAGTCCCCTGCCCGACCCGATGCGCCGGCGGCCGCGCGTGGCGGCAACAGACGACGACATTCCTTCTCCGATTAGCATTCCGCCGGGCTGCCCGTTCCACCCTCGCTGCCCGTTGTACGAGCTCAAGGGCCGCCCCGAGCGCTGTCGCACGGAAAAGCCCTTGCTGACGCCTGTCGACGGCAGTGCCGAGCATGCAGCGAGCTGCCACTTTGCGGAGGAGAGCGAGCAGCTCATCCGCAATCCGGCGCCGCAGGCGCCCTGACGCGCCCGTTGCCTTCAGCCAGTTCGCGCTGGCGGCGCGCTTCCAAGTGGCAAGCGCGGATTCGCCGCTCAACTTCCGCAACCAGTTCGCGCTCGTCGTAGAGGGCCGCCATGTCGCCGTCGATCGGCTCGCCAAACTGAATGTGGATGGTGCTGACTCCGGGCAATAAGCGTCGTCGCGGCCAGGCATCGAAAGCGCCTTCGATCGCCACTGGCGCCAAGTAGACCTTCGAACGCTTGGCGAGCGCGCTAAAACCGGGTTTGAGCGGCGCCACCTCGCCGTCGCGCGTACGAGTTCCTTCGGGAAAGATCAACACCAGCTCGCCGCGTTTCAGGCGTCGCAAAGTTTCTTTCAATCCGTCGAGCCCTAGCCCGTCCCGGTCGATCGGAATCGCGTCCAGCGACAAGATCAGCCAACGGAACGGCGGGAAACCGAAGAGCGTTTTTCGCGCCAGATAATTCAAACGCCGGTCGCAGGCCAGGCCGATCAGCACCGGATCGAAGTGGCTCTGGTGGTTCGACAGGAGAAGCGCGCCCCCTTCGGCGGGCAGACGTTCGCGCCCCGAAACGCGAATGCGAAACAGTACGACCGCCAACAGCCGGCACGTGACGTGCAAGAAACCGTACCAGAGGCGTTTGGCGAGCGAACGTTGGGACATGGAACGGGGACAGGCGATCAAGAACCAGGGGACGTGCGATTTACAAACACGCCCCTTGCATCCATCATCCTTCCGTCTTCATCCTTTCTCTGACGAGCGATTCGAGCCGGGCGACGACCTGTTCCGGAGTTAAGCCGTCCGTAATGACCAAAATGGCATCGCTGGCGGGCTTGAGCGGCCCGACCTCGCGCGCGGCATCGCGCTCGTCGCGCAGATTTTGCTGCTCTAGCACTTCTGCGAACGTCGCTTGCTCGCCTCGTTTTTCGAGATCGAGCAGCCGCCGGCGGGCTCGCTCGGCAGGCGAGGCGGTAAGAAAGATCTTGCATTGCGCGTCAGGGAAGACCACCGTCCCCTGATCGCGCCCTTCGGTGACGACATTGTCCCTGCCGGCCGCTTCGCGTTGCAACACCACCAAATGCTCGCGGACCGCCGGGTTGTTGGCCGCGTAGTGCGTGAGCGAAGTCACCGTTGATGTCCGGATTTCACGAGTTACGTCTTCGCCATCGAGCAGTACGCGCTGATCGCCGACTTCGATCGATAAATCCCTGGCGAGTTCCGCCAATGCTTCGGGCTGGTTCCAGTCGTGACTGCGGCGCAAGGCGGCCAGGGCGACTGCGCGGTACATCGCGCCGGTGTCGAGAAATCGGAACCCCAAGTTCCGCGCCAGCGTGCGCGCCGCGCTGCTCTTGCCGGCTCCGGCGGGTCCGTCAATGGCTACGATCATGCTCGCCAGCGAGCCTCCAACTCGATCCACTCGTAAGCAGCAAAATCCACATAGAGGCGATCCTCCTCGACGGTCAGTTCAACCAAGGTTTGACCAAGAAAATCAATTTGCCGGGCAGAGCCCACGGGCTTGAACGCACGCAAGGTCACTCGGCCGGCGCGCCCCGCCGTCTCGAGCAAACGGACGCGAAAGCCGACGTTCCGGTCGTGCTCGTCGATCGCTTCCCAATGCGTCGCCACCGCGCTCCGGACATCAATGTGGAACAACCAGCCCGTCGCGCCCGTGGCGGGCATGGCGGCATTGGTCACCACAGCAAGCGGGTCGAGCAGTTCCAAGGCCTGCGTCATCGGCTGCGGCAAGCCTACGCCGATTCCCAATCGAAACTGACGCTGTGTCTCGCCGCGCACGACAAGCAGCGTATCGAGCATGCGGTCTCCGATCCGGTGATGATAGGGCAAGCCGCAGGTAAGCACTGCCGCACGCGTCTTTTCGGCGCGGAGTTCCACCAGGTGCGGGGCCTCGAGGCGCTTCGCCTCGGTCGGTTGGATCGTGCCCGCGACGCTGCGATACAGTTTTGCGGTTTCGTCGCCCCAGGCAAAGCGCGCCGCATAGTAGGAATTCCACGGATCGGCTCGGGGCGTGTCGTCGATATCGAGTTCGATCTCCAACTCGACGACGCGCGAACCGCGCGTCAGCCGTACGCGCTGCCGATAGCCGGCCAAGCGCCGACCATCCAAGTCGAGCAAGCGGCCGCGGCAGTCCAGCTCGCTCCAGGCCGGCCCGGCCGCGACTACCTCCACCGCATCGGCCGCCATGACGGAATACTTAGCATCAAGATCCGGATCGCGCCAGACATCGCCCGGCTTAGGACGCGGACCAGGCAAGCGAAACGCCAGTTGCTGCGACATCCGATTGCCGCGCTGGCCGATCTCGCGAATAGCTCGAATTCCGCCCGTTTCCGGATGGATCACCACTTCCAAAAACTCGTTGCGGATCGTCGGCTCTTCATCGACCGGCTTTGATCGCCGCCTGGCAGGCGCAGGCGGCGCGGGTTCTGCGTCGGCTGCTTCAAGCCAGACGAACCCCATGGCCGGCACGTCGACGACGGCACGCTTGGCGCCCTCGCTCTCCTGCACGGCGACAACCGGACCATCAATTTTCGGCAGCGCGGACAAGCTCGATACGTCCACCAGCGCTCGGCGTGCAAACGCTTGGGGATTGATCGCCAGCACGCCGAGGCGCGGTCGCACGGTTCCTCGCGCAAGAACGCCGGCGAGACGTTGAGCCGCCTCGTTGCCCTGCGCGTCGATTTGCTGTTCCAGATCAGGATTGGCCGGCGCAACGGCTGCCTGATCGATTTCGTTCAGCGTCGCTTCGATACTGTTCACCGCGCTGGCGGCCGCAGCCTTCCCGCCGACCAGCTCGGCCAGCGTACTCATGGCCTGCGCCGATTCGGCACGCACGCGCCGCTGATGATGACGGATCAAATGCGAGAGCGGATCAGATTCTTCACGAATGATTGCCTGGCGCAAGTACGGAGCCCGATATTGATCCGCTTTGAACTTGGTCAGTTCATAGGGGCGATTCGTATGACGGAAATAGTCGGCGAGCGTGATGAACTTGCCGAGTACCGGGGCATATGCGGACGATCGCCGCAGGTCCTCGAAGAAAGGACTGACCTGGCCGGGCCAATGGGCGAACACGATGGTCGCTACGTGGTCGAGGTCCATCGCCTCGCCCATCTTGCGAGGGAAGCCTAAAAAGCTTTCGGGCGCCTTCGCGTCGAGCGGCAAGCGCTCCAGCGCGTCGATGGCGCTGGAATCGAGCCCTTCCCAACGGCTTTTGCTCTGGCCGCTGCGCGGAAAATGACCGTCGTCCAAGGTCAGATGCAGCGCGCCCTCAAAGCCGAGCCGCGAAAGTATCAACGGTAAAACAGGAGACAGGCCGAACCGACGGCGCCCAAAAACGGTTGGCTTGAGATCAAGTTCCGATTGATAACAGGAGATGCCGCGTCTCAGCTCCGCCAACACCGACTCGATCGGCAAGAGCGGCAATTCGCCTTCCTGCATTTCGCCGCCGACGACCGTCACGCGCTGGTGGTCCAGCGCCAGGCGCAGCGCCGCCAAAGTTTCGGGCTCGGTCTGCGCGATTCGTTGGATGAGTTCTCCGCTGATCAGCACATTCTTGGCGACGGGGTCGGCCAGTTCACATCTCAGTCCGGCGCCGAGCGTCGTGGGCGCCGTCAGCACGAGATCGACCAGATAGGCTTCAACAGGATAAAACCGCTCACGAGCTTCGGTCAGTACGTCGAAGCAGTTTCGCAGTCGATCTCGCGCCGTTTCCGCGTCGCCGGCCAAGGCCGCCCGAGCCGCAGCCAGCGTCTCGTTCTTAAGGTGGATCTCGTCGACATTACTCATATAGCGCATCTGGCGCGTGAGCAGTTCGACCAGCAAGTAGCAGAGGCCGAGAGATTGAAAATCGGCGGCCAATTCCGGATCGACTCCGGCGTCGCCCCCCTCGAGGGCGGCCAAGGCCGCCTGCGTGATCTCACTGCGACGATGCAGCTTGCGAATCACGCACGCTCCGGCGGCGTCTGCCCGGGCGGTCCAGCCCGCCAGCAACAGCGCCTCGCTGGCCTGGGGCACAATCAACAGGCGGTCGCTGAGTTCTTCCGGAGGGCTATCTGCCCGAAACCAATTGGGCAATTGGTCCGCCGAGGCCAGCAAAGCGGGGTGCCATAGCGCCGACCAGGCAGAAAGCAAGCCTTCCGCCTGTTCCCCTTCCTGATAAACCGGGAAGTCTTCCAGGCTGTGGCATGGCAAAAGGATAATGAGTTCCGAGAACTTCATGGCGTCTGCGGAGTCGAGTCTGGCGGGCGAAAACCTGTTGAGCGGGTAGCGCTGCAGGGTGACGCGGCGCCGAAAAACATCGCTCACAGGGGCGGTAGCCGAGGCGTTTCGAACTGCCGGCAGCCCTCGGGCACGGGCGGCGTTTGCCCGGCGCCGGCAGCTCCGAACTCGTCAAGCTGTCCACCATATCCGCCGGAATAGAAGCCGTCGAGACGGTGCGTATACAAACGTGGGGAGCCAAGTATAATGAGAAGTCGGCGTTCTGCCGGAAATTTTGTTGACAACACGATTTCAAAATCGATAAAGTACCGTTGAAGAGCCCATCCGCCGGTCACAAGGTTTTCCCGTCTTCGGCCGTTCCCCGGTCAATCGACGGCGGATGGAACGGGCCGAAAGGTCCGTCAACGGACAGACGAGAGGTATCTGCTCATGGCGAGAAGCGACGCCGTTTGGGGCATCGATATTGGTCAGTGCGCGCTGAAGGCGCTGCGTCTACGACCGCACGAGGATGAAGGCCGCGTCACCGCGGACGCCTTCGACTACATCGAGTATCCGAAGATTCTCAGCCAGCCCGACGTCGATCCGGCTGAACTGGTGCGAGAGGCGCTCAAGCAGTTTTTGTCGCGCAACAGCGTGCGCGGCGATCGCGTGGTGATTTCGGTTTCCGGCCAGAGCGGGCTGGCGCGCTTCATCAAGCTGCCCCCAGTCGAATCGAAGAAGATTCCCGATATCGTCAAGTACGAAGCCAAGCAGCAGATACCATTCGCGCTGGAAGACGTCGTCTGGGACTACCAGCAGATGGCCGGCGGCAGCATGGTCGAAGGCTTTGCTATGGAGACCGAAGTCGGCTTGTTCGCCATGAAGCGCGATCAGGTCTTTCGCGCCCTTAAGCCGTTTACCGAGGCCGGCATCGAGGTCGACATCATCCAGCTTACCCCGCTGGCGCTGTACAACTTCGCGGCGTTCGATCAAATGCCGAACTTGCCGCCGGCCGACGAGTACGATCCAGAGACTCCGCCCGAGTCAGTGGTACTGGTCTCGCTTGGCACCGACACGACCGACCTGGTCGTGACCAATGGCTTCCGGGTGTGGCAGCGCAGTATTCCAATCGGCGGCAACCACTTCACCAAGGCGCTGACGAAAGAACTCAAGCTGACCTTCGCGTCGGCAGAGCACTTGAAGCGCAACGCCACGCAGGCCGAAGACCCCAAGGCGTTGTTCCAGGCCATGCGGCCGGTGTTCAACGATCTATTGACCGAAGTGCAGCGCTCGATCGGCTATTTCAGCAATCTCGATCGTCGGGCTAAGATTGGCCGCGCGATCGCCCTGGGCAACGCCATGAAGTTGCCCGGCTTGCAGCGGTACCTGACGCAGAATCTGGGCTTTGAACTGAACAAGCTCGAATCGTTCCGGGCCATGAGCGGCACGACGGTCGTCGATTCGCCCGTATTCAAGGACAACGTGCCCGCCTTTGGCGTATGTTACGGCCTGGCTTTGCAGGGCCTCCGCGACACGAAGATCAAGACGAACCTTCTGCCGCGCGAGATCGCCACGGATCGCATGATCCGCGCCAAGAAGCCGTGGGCCGTCGGCGCCGCGGCAGTCGTGCTGTTGAGCCTCACAGCGAGCTTTGGCAGCTACTGGCGCGCCAACAATTCCGTGCGGATGCAGGAGTATTTCGAGCCAGCGGTCAAACAGGCCGATAGCACGGTCAGCACGGCAAACCAATACAAGACGGATTTCGAAAGCGCCAAAAGTAATTACGGAAAAACTGCCAAGATCGGCGAAGGTTTTGTGCAAAACGTCAGCGGCCGGGATGTCTGGCTGAAGGTGCTCAAGTCCGTCAATCTCTGCCTGCCGCGGAATGAGGGCGAACGGCCGAAGGAAATCACTGAGCGCAACGAGATCAGCATCGAGGACTTCGAATGCGTCTATTTCGACAAACTCGAAGACTGGTACGGCAAGGTGAAGGCCGATTACGAGAAACAAACGGGCGAGTACGTCGCTGCCAATTCGCCCCCCGCGGCGCCGCCGGCAGTTGATCCGAATGCTCAGCAACAGCCGGCGGGCGAAAACGGAAATCCGCCTCCCGATACAGCCGCAACGGCGGGGCAAAATGGTGCTCCTGCGGCGCCGAACGCCACGACGCCGCCAACCGCTCCGAGTCCAGCAGCGCCGCCCGGACAACCGGCGCCTGCTCCTGGACAGCCAGCAGATCCCGCTGCAGCTGCGCAACCTGCTGCGCCGGCCGCAGCTGCGCCTGATGCCGGACCGACCGGCCCAGGTTGGGTGTTCCAGCTAAGAGGGCATCACTATCACAACAAGAAGAACGATCCCAACCAGGGCGCGGTTTTTCTTGCCAAAACGCTGCTCAAGAACCTGCGGCAAAATGAAATCGAGATCCCGCTCGAAGAGCGACAACAGGGCGGGCCGACCAAGTTCCCCATCAAAAACCTAGGCATCGGCTATCCAGTGCTGGTCCATCAGAAGGCCATCGATTATGGGTTCAAACTGGAAGTCGAGGATCTCGACGGCGATGAAGGCAAGGAGAACGGTAAAGGCAATGCAGGCCGCGGCAACATGCCCATGCAGCCCGGAGGCATGCCCGGCGATATGATCGGCGGCGCCGCCGGTAGCCAAACGCCAATGAAGATTATTTCGGCGCCTCGTTTCGATTTCATTGTGCAGTTTTGCTGGCAGGCGCCGTCGGCGGAGCAGTTGGAAAAAATCTCGGCCGAAATTCCCAGCGGCGTGCCGCTTCCGGCCGGACCTGCGGAAACGGAAGAGCCAGAAGCCGTAGGGACTCCCGCTACGAGCAAGCCCGCGGTTCCGGCGGCGGCGACACCGCCGGATGACGGTGCGCCCCCCGCTGAGCAGGAAGTTCCGGCGAGCGAAAGCGAAGGAGATGCAGAAAACGCGAAAGCCGTGGACAACGGCGCTGAAGAGCCGGAAAAAGCTGCGAACGACGCCAAGCCCGCTGCTGCAGAGCAGTAGTATGCGCGCCGCCGTGCGTCGGGCGGCCAGGCATCCGGTTCAAAGCCCGCATCTACCTCAAAAAAACAGTTCAAAAACAACAGTTCAAAAACAAACGTCGAGCGGAATCAATCCAGGTCGCTCTCTTCCACCTAAGGAATATCTGAGGAACGAGGTCATGGACCAAGTCAAAGTTTTTATGGCCGTTTTGAAGAAATACCATTTCTGGATTCTCTCGGCCTTGGTCCTCATCGTGGGCGCGACGGTTTGGTATATGGCCTCGAATACTCTCGCGACGGAGTTCAAAGCCAACCTCGCCAAGATCGAAAGCGCCGATAAGGCGCTGACTTCGGCGGTGGGCGACAATCCGCCCAACGCATCGTTCAAGGAAAAAGTCGACAAACTGCATGACGGGCTGAAAGTGGAAGTGGCCGACGTCTGGAAAGGCCTTTACGAAAGGCAGGTCGACTTATTTGTCTGGCCGGAGGGATTGGTCGCCGACTCGATCGCCAAGCTGGGACCGA
>JAICIG010000317.1 GCA_025924495.1 Pirellulales bacterium
CCGCCGAAGTGACCCGAGTGGCGCGAGAGGTGGGCTCGGAGGGACGGCTGGGTGGGCAGGCGAACGTGCCCGGCGTGGCGGGCACGTGGAAGGACCTGACCGATAGCGTGAACTTCATGGCCGGCAACTTGACCAGCCAGGTGCGCACCATCGCCGTCGTGACCAAGGCCGTGGCTCGCGGCGACTTGTCGAGAAAGATCACCGTCGACGTGAAGGGGGAAATTCTCGAACTGAAGAACACCGTTAACACGATGGTGGATCAGCTCAGTTCGTTCGCCGCCGAAGTGACGCGCGTGGCCCGCGAAGTCGGTACGGAAGGGAAGCTGGGCGGTCAGGCCGACGTGAAAGGCGTGGCCGGCACCTGGAAGGACTTGACCGACAATGTGAACTTCATGGCCGGCAACTTGACCAGCCAGGTGCGCGGCATCGCGGTGGTGGTGACCGCCGTGGCCAACGGCAACCTAGCGCGCAAGCTGGCCGTGGAAGCCAAGGGCGAAATCGCCGCCTTGGCCGATACGATCAACGGCATGATCGAGACCTTGGCCACGTTCGCCGACCAGGTAACCACCGTGGCCCGCGAAGTGGGCGTCGAAGGCAAGCTGGGCGGACAGGCCAGCGTGCCGGGCGCTGCCGGCACCTGGAAGGACTTGACCGACAACGTGAATCAGCTCGCCGCCAACTTGACCACCCAGGTGCGAGCCATCGCCGAAGTGGCCACCGCCGTGACCAAGGGCGACTTGACGCGAAGCATCACGGTCGAGGCCTTCGGCGAGGTGGCCGCGCTCAAGAACAACATCAACGAAATGATCGTGAACCTTAAGGACACGACCCTCAAGAACAGCGAGCAGGACTGGCTGAAAACGAACATGGCCAAGTTCTCTCGCATGTTGCAAGGCCAGAAAGATTTGCTGGCCGTGGGCCGGTTGATCCTTTCGGAACTGGCGCCCGTGGTCTCCGCCCAGCAAGGCGCGTTCTACACCATGGACTACTCCGAAGAAGAGCCCAAGCTCAAGCTGCTGGCCAGCTACGCCTACAAGGAGCGCAAGAACGTCGACAACGTGTTCAAGCTGGGCGAAGGCCTCGTCGGTCAGTGCGCGTTGGAAAAACAGAAGATTCTGCTCACCAACGTGCCGGCCGATTACATCAAAATCACTTCCGGCTTAGGCGAAGCTTCACCACTGAACATCCTGGTCATGCCGGTGGTGTTCGAAGGGCAGGTCAAGGCGATCATCGAGCTGGCGTCGTTCGACCGTTTCAGCACGACGCACGAGATGTTCCTCGATCAATTGACCGAAAGCATCGGCATCGTGCTCAACACGATCGAGGCCAATACCCGCACGGAAGACTTGCTCAAGCAGTCGCAGTCGCTCGCTCGCGAGCTGCAGAACCAGCAGCAGGAATTGCAGCTCACCAACCAGCAACTCGGCGAAAAGGCTCAATTGCTGGCCGAGCAGAACGCCGAAGTCGAGCGCAAGAACCAGGAAGTCGAACAGGCTCGCCGGGCGCTGGAAGAAAAGGCCACGCAATTGGCGCTGACTTCCAAGTACAAGTCGGAATTCCTCGCCAACATGTCGCACGAGCTGCGCACGCCGCTCAACAGCTTGTTGATTCTCTCCGACCAGTTGGCCAAGAACCCGGAACACAATCTCACGCCGCGCGAGGTGGAGTTCGCCCAGACGATCCACGCCTCGGGCAACGACCTGCTGTCGCTGATCAACGACATTCTCGATTTGTCGAAGATCGAGTCGGGAACGGTCGTGCTCGACGTGGGCGAGGTGACCTTCCGCGATTTGCACGATTATGTGGATCGCAGTTTCCGCCACGTGGCCGACGCCAAGAAGCTCGACTTTGCGCTGGCCTTCGATCCGCAGTTGCCCGTTTCGATGCGAACCGACGTCAAACGGCTGCAGCAGATTCTCAAGAACCTGTTGTCCAACGCCTTCAAGTTTACGGACAAAGGTTCGGTCTCACTGCACGTGGCGCCGGCCGAGTCTGGCTGGAGCGCCGACAACAAGACGTTGCAGCGGGCTCCGGCCGTGATCGCCATCTCCGTGGTGGATACCGGCATCGGCATTCAGCCCGATAAGCAGCAAATCATCTTCGAGGCATTCCAACAGGCCGACGGCAGCACCAGCCGCAAATACGGCGGCACCGGCCTCGGTCTGGCGATCAGCCGCGAGTTGGCCAACTTGCTGGGCGGCGAGATTCGGCTCACAAGCGCCCCGAACGAAGGCAGCGCCTTTACGCTCTATCTGCCGCACAATTATTTCCCAACCAAGTCGCTGCGGCGAGATTCGGCCATTGCTCCTCCCAGCGGACAGAACGTGCTGGCGGCTCCGGTCGGCGCGGCAGACGAATACGAGGCGCTGGCGGCCGCGCCCGCCGAAGTATTTGACGATCGAGGGCACCTGCAGCCGACCGATCGCGTACTGCTGATCATCGAAAACGAACCGACCTTTGCGCGTCTGCTCTTGGAGACTTCGCACGAGCAAGGCTTCAAGGCAGTGGTGGCCGGGCGCGGCACGGAGGGCCTGATTTGGGCGCAGAGGCTCTTGCCTCACGCCATCACGCTCGATATGCATCTGCCCGACATGGACGGCTGGCGAGTGCTGGCCCGCTTCAAGGAAGACCTACACACGCGACATATCCCCGTGTTCGTGATCACCACCGAAGAAGACGCTGAACGCGGGCTGAAGATGGGAGCGATTGGAACGCTGGCCAAACCGTTGAAGAGCAAGGACGAGTTGGGCGTAGTTTTCTCGCGGATCAAGGAGGCCAGGTCCTTGGAGCCGCAAATCCTGCTGGTCGCCGGACCTGAAGACGAACGCCGCGCCGAACTGGTCGACCTGGTGGCCGGCGACGACGTGCAGACAATCGCCTTGGCGGCTGGCGCCGCCGCCGTGACGGCGCTCGCCGATCAACGGCCGGCGTGCGTCGTGATCGGCCTGGCGAATCCCTGCGAGCCCGCGTTCGAACTGCTGGAGGAAATTCGTAAACGGCCGCGACTGGCAAGCATGCCTGTCATCGTCGACGTGCTCGAGAATTTGTCGGCCGAAGACGAACAGCGACTCAAGCGGTTTGCTCAACACTTGTTGCTCAAGGACGTAAGATCGCCCGAACGCCTGATCGACGAGACGGCGTTATTCCTGCACCGGCCCGTGGGGCAGTTGCCGGCGGCTAAACGCGAGATGCTGCAGCGCATTCACGAGGCGCAGACCGTGCTGGCCGGCAAGACGGTGCTGATTGTCGATGACGACATTCGCAACATCTTCGCCATGACGAGCTTGCTCGAACGCCAAGGCATGCGAATCGTCACTGCGGAAACGGGCATCGCCGCGCTGGAGCGGCTGGCCGATACTCCCGGCATCGATGTGGTGCTGATGGACATCATGATGCCGACGATGGACGGGTATCACACGATTCGCTCCATCCGCGAATCGGAGCAATTCAACGGCTTGCCGATCATCGCTTTGACCGCCAAGGCGATGAAAGGGGACCGGGAGAAGTGCCTGGAGGCAGGCGCTTCGGATTACATCGCCAAACCAGTCGATACTGACTACTTATTGGCGATGCTCCAGGTCTGGCTGCACCGTTGAGCGCCGGGGGGCGCCAGACGTGGGGTTTATTGAGGACGAATGGGGTTAGAAAATGAACGGGCGAAACAGCGCGCGGGGAACTTTACGGCGACCCCGCGGAGCGCCGGCGGGGCGAGACAGATTCGAGGCGAGACCGGATTCGAGGCGAGAATGTTCGACGGCGGGAGTGCTGCGTGGGCCATGCTGAGTGCGAAACGGCGCCATTCATGAGTAACGATTACAGCGATCTCCCCATCCTGATCGTCGACGATCGGCCCGATAAGCTGTTGGCGCTCAAATCGGTGCTGTCCGACCTGTGCCCGGCGATTGTCACGGCCGATTCAGGCAGGCAGGCGCTCAAATGCCTGTTGGAGAAGGACTTTGCCCTGATTCTGCTCGATGTCAACATGCCCGGCATGGATGGCTTCGAGACGGCCGCGCTCATTCGGCAGCGCAAGAAATCGGAAACAACTCCGATTATCTTTGTGACCTCCTACGGCGACGACATGCACGTGGCGCAGGGCTACTCGCTCGGCGCGGTCGACTACATACTGTCGCCGATCGTGCCTGCCGTGCTGCGGACGAAGGTGACGGTATTTCTCGACCTCTATCGCAAGACGCGCGAGGTGGAACAGCAAGCCTTGCGGCTGCAGCATCGCGCCGAGCAATTGCACAAGCTGACGGAAGCTTCGTTGGCGATTCACTCGGCGCATTCCATGGACAAGATCCTGAGAATCATTACCGACACGGCGCGCGACGTGATTGGAGTCCACTACGCCGCGACCATGTTGACGCTCGACGAAAGTTGGGCGAAATCGAAGAAGGTCGTCGCCGTTTCGCCGGAATATGCGCGCAGCAATGGGAACACCGATGCGGCCAGCGGCTCCGATATTCACGTGCTGTGGCGAGCCATGGGGCGCTCCCGCCGGCTGACAAGCGCCCAACTGGCCGCTCATCCAGAATGGCAGGCTCTGGGAAAATCGCTGGCTGGCCTTCCCGACGCGCGCGGCTGGCTGGCCACCGCGCTGGTAGGCCGCGATGGGCGCGAAATTGGTCTGATCCAACTCTCCGACAAACGCGAAGGCGAATTCGGCTCCAATGACGAGTCATTGCTCGTGCAACTGGGGCAGATGGCCTCGATCGCCATCGACAACATCCTTAATTCAGAAGCGCGCGAGGCCAACCGCATCAAGGACGAGTTTTTGGCGACGCTATCGCACGAACTGCGCACGCCCTTGACGGCCATGTTGGGCTGGACCCAGTTGCTGCGCGCCGGAGCTTTAGATTCTCGAGAAACCGCACACGGCCTGGAAATCATCGAACGCAATGTGCTTGCTCAGGCGAAGTTGATCGACGACTTGCTGGATGTTTCCCGGATCATTACAGGCAAATTGCGACTGAGCATTCGCCCGATGTCGCTGATCTCCGTGATCGAGGCGGCGCTCGATGTCGTGCGGCCTTCGGCCGGCGCCAAAGGAGTCCGCTTGGAAGCAGACCTCGATCCGGACGCCAGCGCGATTACCGGCGATCCCGATCGCTTGCAGCAGGTCGTTTGGAACTTGCTGGTCAATGCCATTAAATTCACGCCCGCGGGCGGCAGCGTCCGCGTCAAGCTGGCGCGCAGCGGCGCCAAGAGCCAGATCCAGGTGATCGATACCGGAGAAGGGGTCAATCCGGATTTTCTGCCGCACATCTTCGATCGTTTTCGCCAGGCCGACAGCAGCAGCAAACGTTCGCACGGCGGCTTGGGTTTGGGGCTGGCCATCGTGCGTCACGTGGTCGAATTGCACGGCGGCGGCGTAAGCGCCGAGAGCCTGGGCCGCAATCTGGGCACGACATTTTTTGTGAATTTGCCGATCGCCGCAGTGGCCTCTGCGGAGCATGGCGGGCGCTCGGACGCCAATCACTCTCGGCAGCAACTTGCGGCGCCAGCCACAGTCAGCTTGGACGGCTTGCGCATCCTGGTGGTCGATGACGAAGCCGACGGGCGTGAAGCCATCGCCAAAGTGCTCGAATTACGCGGCGCCGAGGTTAAGACCGCGTCGAGCGTGCGCGAGGCCGTGCAACTGCTGAAACAATCACGGCTTGATGTGCTGGTTAGCGATATCGGGTTGCCCGATGAGGACGGGTACGATTTGATTCAACAGGTCCGCGAATTTGAAGACGAAGAAACGCGCAACCTTCCTGCGCTGGCCCTGACGGCATTCGCGCGCGAGGAAGACAGTCTACGCGCTTTGTCGGCAGGGTTTCAGCGGCACGCTTCCAAGCCGATTGAGCCGAGCGTGTTGACGACGTTAGTGGCGGGGCTGGCAGGCCGCTCGCCCGAGACGGCTGCCCTGCCCGCGCCGGCCCCTGCGGCGGCTCTCTCGGCCCTGTTGAGCGAACTGTAGACGAACGGCTAAGCCGCCATCCGTTGCGGCTCCCATTCCTCGAACAGATTGATCGTGAGCAGCATGTTGCCCTTGGCATCATAGAACTGCAGCAGGCCGATCTCGACCAGCCACATGGCCATCCACTCTTCAGCCCGATAAGACCGTCCCCGGTAGCGGCCATCGTCGATCAGAATGGTCTCACTCAGATCGCTGAGCGAGTCAGCGGCGGCTCCGAAGTCTTCGAACGTGCGAACGACCAGACGCCGAACTTCGTCGGCCTGCGGGATTACGCGCATCTTGGCAACCTCCTGTTGCGGAAAAACCGGCTTCCTGCCGGCGAGGCCAGTTAGTTTACCGTCTGATCCGAATCAGACGAAGGCGGTTTTTCTGCTGATCTTTTCTCAGGGTCGGCTTAACGGCGTTCTTCAGCCGCCTGATTTTCTCGCGTTCGTTTTACGCTTCTTATTTAACCCAGCTTTTCTATTCGGCACGAATTAACCGTGGCGTCGGCCGATTTCTACGCTTCCAGCCCGGCGGCCCTTTGCTTTCCGGGTTCCATTACGCTCCAATATTCGTAGGGGGTAACCACCGCCAAGTGGCGAGCAAAACACTATGCTTGTCATGACTCGCAGAATAGACGAGAGCATTCTCGTCGATCGTCACATCGAGATCACCGTCGTCGAAATCCGCGGCGACAAGGTGCGACTGGGAATTACCGCGCCTCGGGAGGTCCCCGTGCACCGCCGCGAAGTGTTTGAGGCGATCCACGGGGTCGATGGTTCGCAGCTTGGTGATGCGGATCGCGATGGCACTCCTGGAAAACCGGAAACGCCCGAGCCCGCATCGGTCGACCTGCTCGATGGCCAGATCGCCCTGTTGGACCGCTTACGCGATTCGATTCGTACGCGCAGCGGCGTTGCGCCCTGTCGAGAGGAAACGTTGGGCGCGATTCTGTCGGCGATTCACGAAGCCGAGGAAACCTTCGGCGAACCCGCCACGCTTGAGCATCTAAGGGCGTCGCTCGTTAGCGCGATCAAGGCCACGGCCCCTTCGAAATAGTTGGGCGACGAGCAGCGCACGCGAGAGCAGATCCCACGACATTGCGCAGCAAACTGCTGCAAGTTCTCCTCATCTAACGCCTGCTGCGCGTTGTGTCAATCGCGGAAAATGATGGCGATCGTTTGCTTCATGTTCGAGAACATTTTGCATGCTAGCAGTTGATTGACAAGCGAAGCCTGAAGAGGCATGATTGTCCGCTGATTTGATTCAGCCTGAGCCGCCGTGGTTCAAGGGCGGCAAATGGGCGAGCCAACCGGGGACAGACCCAATCGGTTTCGCACAAGATCGAACTCCTACAGGAGCATGTCTGATGATCGTCATCTCCCGTCTCGCAGGCGAAGCCATCGTTGTAGGTCACGAGTTAACCGTGACGGTGGTGAGTGTCGACGGTGATGAAGTGCTGTTGCAGATCGAAGGGCCCGACGAAATCTCTCTGGAACGCGGCGAGGAATTGGCCAGCATTACGGACGCCTCGCCCCGAATCGATTACTGAAATCCGGCGGTATTCTCCCGGTACAAAAGGGTGCAGTGACCAACAATTCGCAGTGTCAGCTCAGAGTTCGACCGCGTTTAGCGCCATTTCAATGGTCGCGGGCGTCGTTGAATTTCGTGTTCCGCGGCGACGAACCCATCTCGTCGCTCGGCGCGACGGCGCCGTCCGCGCTCTCGTCGCCATAGGACGCTGAAACGAGCCGATCGATGCGATCCAGCGCCGTATGACGCTCCCTCGAGAGCTGTTGCACTTGAATCTGAATCGCCCGCCATTCTTCGCCGTTTCGATCGTCGAAGCGCTCGGCCGGCCTTTTCGGTGCGCCATCCGCACTTTCGTCCAGCAGCAGCGGCAACACGGCCTCTAGGCGCCATTTGCCGGCCTTGTCGGGACGCACAATCGACGCCGCGCGAGCGGCAAGCCGGTTCAGCGCCGCCGTGGCGATTTGAGCAGCGGCCGTTTCAGAAGCTAGTCGCTCCAGCAACTCGGGCCAGTCTTCGGGCAAGGGGATCTTATCGAGAAAATACTGGTCGAAATGCATTGTGCGAATCGCCTTGTTGTAGATCGCGGCATGCACGACCCAGTTGATCAGTTCTGAATGGAGCAAGGCGAGCAAGCCGGGAAGGTTCGCACGGGGATCGGCGGCAACGAGGTTGTTGACGGTATCGAGCGTGACCGTCTGGCAGCCATCGTACGCGCCGATCAGCACAATGCGCGGCTGCGGTCGGGTCACGTGGGCGATGATGTTCTGAAATACCAATTTCTCACAAGCGAAAGGCATCGTGGAGAATGGCGCATCGCGGCGCAGGCGTCCGCTCCAACTGCGAATGGCCCAGCGCTGCAAGTCACGGCCGCCGATCACCGGCCGAGCGTCCGGCGCGCCGTCCAGCCATCGCTGCGCCGCCACGCCGCGAAATGTGCGACATACATCCCCGATCGTCTCTTGCGAAAAATTCAACCTCGCAAGCCGCCGCAGTTCGCGCGATGACAAGGCGCAAGGCAACGTCCCGAAGCGATCAGCCAACGCCCACGACATGTGGGCGCCGGGCACAATGCATCCTGCTTCGCTCCATGCCGATCGGTATCCTGCCGTCTCGCCAGCGCTCGCGCGGAACACGATGATCGCCTGCTCCAGACGCACCTCCGGCCAGGCGCGGCTGACATCGACCAGGCGCTCCAGCCGATGGCGCAGAAAACGGCGTACGTTGCGCCATGCATAGCTGTACGTGAGGGGCTTCGGCACGATCAAGCCGACCCGGCCTCGCTTGCCGGCCCACTGCCCCGCACGCTCAATGAACCCGGCCGCCGTATC
The DNA here is from genome assembly GCA_025924495.1 of Pirellulales bacterium. Next base: position 8,809 of record JAICIG010000317.1, read on the forward strand.
GGAATTGGATCGCATCAGCGGCAGCGCCCGCGCCAGCGCACGACGCACGGAAGGTTCTAATTTCGCGCCGTAAGGCGGGTTGCCAATCACGGCATCGAACTGCCCCGGCCGCGGAAAATGCTGGAACTCGGCGGTTAGCAATGCGTCGCCGCAGCGCAGGCGGCAATTGGCTGAAGTTTGCGCTTCGTCGTTCGATCGGCTTGTCAGCCATAAGCCCGCTCGAGCAAGCTGTACGGCGCGAGGATCGAGATCGATGCCAAATAGACTGCGCTCGATCACAAGGCGTATAAGGTTCCTCCGGAATTTCTCCGTCGACATGGCTGTGTAATCGGTTTCTGCTTGGCCGGGCTGCGAGACGGAACTGATCGCAGGGTGACCCAGAAAAGCCGCGATTCTCCCCGCGATATATTCAGCCGCGGCAATGAGGAAATGCCCGGTTCCCATCGCCGGGTCGAGCACGCGAAACTCAAAGAGTCGTTCGAACAGCCGCTCATCGAGGGCCGTCCCTGGCGC
>JAICIG010000318.1 GCA_025924495.1 Pirellulales bacterium
GCCTCGATCGCCGCCTTGAGCGCTGCAACGGTTTCTGGCCACAACGGCACTCGCCGCGCAACTGCGGTTTTCGGCCGCGGGAAATCGATCCAGCCGGCCTTCAGGTCGACGGCCTCTAATGGCAGGTGCCCGCAATCGGCGTTGCCCATGCCGGCATTGATGCCCAGCAGTATCATCGCCTTGAGCGGTACGCCGGCCGCGGCGATCAGTGACCGCAGCTCTGGCGCCGAGAACATTCGCGAGCCCTTGGCCTGTCTTGCCTTCCGCAAGGCCTTCGACGATGGCCGCTTGAATTCGGGCCCAAATTTAACCGGCCGATCAATCAGGCCGGAATCGAGGGCATACTTGAAGACGATCCGAACCCGGGTGACGTCATTGGCCAAGGCCACCGCCCCGCGAGTTTTGGCGAACTCCGACCGCAATTTGTCGAAGTCCTCGGGCCGAAGATCTTCGACCACCCTGGCGGCGCCGAAGACGGCCTTAATCCTGCTGCAGACCGTGCGATAATCTTCCCAGGTCCGAGGTGTCAGTTCGTGGGTGTCAACCTTGAGCCGCTTGGCATGGAGGAACCGGTTGACCAGTTCATCGACGGTAACGCCTTCCACCTGGGCCCGAGGCGTCCGCCCCGCATACAGATCATCTTTTTCGCGGTTGTATTTCTCCAGAGCCGCTTTCCAGTCGCCGATCGGCCCGAAATAATATCGGCGGCCGTTGATTCTCTTCGCCCAGCGCGTTCCGTTGTGTGGAAACAGCGGGAAGTCAGGATACGGCAAGAGGTTCGCCCACTTGGTTTGCCGCTGCTTTGGCGCCTTCGCGGGCTTGTCGGCATGAGATTTTCGGGTAAGATGTCCCATTCTGCTTTTCCGGGGGGAAGATAGGGTTAGGTGTCAAAAAAGGTGTCACCGCATCCTATCCCGTCGGAAAGCAGAGTCAATAAGTGGTTGCCGCTTAAGACATTGCCAGCGTAGCTTCAATTGGCAGAGCACCGCATTCGTAATGCGGGGGTTGTGGGTTCGACTCCCACCGCTGGCTCTTTGGACGACTCCGCAAGGGCTGCTACCGCATACTTGGCGATCGCACAGCGGCGTTCGTCAGGCCGGTGCAAAATCAGGAGAACGGTTGATGGTTCAAGGTTTGCAGGTTGATCTAAAGCAACTCGTGACTTCCAACTCTACGTTCGGTCCCGCCGAGGTGCAGCAGTTGGTCGACGCGCTCAGCGCGGACTTTGCCAACTATCGCGTGTTGCGCGAGGCCGTTCAGGAACTCGAGTCGAAAGAGGCGGTCACGCCCGCCAGCAAGGTGCGGTTGGGAGTCTGCTACTACCTGTTGGGCCGTTACCGGCTCGCGGTCGACGCTTTGAGCACTGCCGACGGCGGCGCTTTGGCTCAGTTTTATCTGGGTAAGTCGTACTTCTCGCGCCAAGACTATAAAGCCGCCATCGACGCTTACCAGCAAGCGGCGAAGAGCGGTTACGATGGCAACGCCTGCGCCTTGGCTCGCTCCGAAGCATTGCGGAACCTCGGCAAGCATAAGGAATCGCTCGCGGTGCTCGACGGCCTTTCCGGCGCCGTGGAGCAGACGGCCGAATACCTCTATCAACGCGGCGCGACGGTGGCGGCCGCCGGCGGCAATCCGGCCGAAGCCGTAGCCCTGTTTGAGCGGGCGGTCGAAGTCGACCCCAAGCACGCGGGCGCCTTATTTGCCTTGGGGGTCGAAAACGATCGCCGCGGAAACGACGAGATCGCGCTCGACTTGTATCAGCGTTCCACCGCTAAATTCCCGGCCCATCTTGGCGCCTTGCTGAACCTCGGCATTTTGTACGAAGACCGCCAGCAGTACGAGCGCGCCCGCCAGTGCTACCAACGCATTCTGGACGTCTATCCGAACGATTATCGCGCGAGACTGTTCTTTAAAGACGCGCAGGCCTCCGGCGACATGTTCTACGACGAGGACGCGGCCCGCCGGCGCGACCGCTTGGGCCAGGTGCTCAACATCCCTGTCACCGACTTCGAGCTTTCCGTCCGTAGCCGCAATTGCCTGCAGAAGATGGGCCTGTTGACGCTGGGCGATTTAGCGCGGACCAGCGAGCAGGAGCTGCTGGCGAGCAAGAATTTCGGCGAGACTTCGCTGGTCGAAATTAAGGAAATGATGGCTTCTCGCGGTCTGGAACTTGGTCAACTGGCGGGCGAAAAGGCGCCAGTCGAGATTGGCTACGAACCTGAGGTGATGACGCCCGACGAAGCGGCGCTGTTGAACAAGCCGATCGCCGACCTGAATCTCTCGGTCCGCGCCCGCAAGTGCATGATCCGGCTCGGCATCAGCACGGTTGGCGAGTTGGTGCGCCGCACGGGCGACGAATTGCTGGAATGCAAGAACTTCGGCGTGACCAGTTTGAACGAGGTGCGCGAGAAGCTCACGGCTAGCGGTCTCAAGTTGCGCGGTGACTGATTCGGCCTTCACGTTCCGCGTTGTTCATGAAGACGCCGGCAGCCGTGCGCGGCGGAGTTATTTTCAAACTCCGCACGGCGCCGTCGAGATGCCCGCCTTCATGCCGGTGGGCACCCAAGGCACGGTCAAAGGGCTGACGGCTGACAATCTGCGGCTGACGGGCGCTCAGATGGTGTTGGGCAACACCTATCATCTTACGCTGCGCCCGGGCGAGCGAGTCGTCGAGGAGTTGGGCGGCCTGCACGGCTTTATGGGCTGGAATGGCCCGATATTGACCGACAGCGGCGGCTTTCAGGTTTTTAGCCTGGCCCAGATGACGCGGATCACCGACGACGCCGCCGTCTTTCGTTCGCACATCGACGGCCGTCTGGTTAATCTTTCCCCCGAACAGGCGGTCGCCATTCAGGAATCGCTCGGCAGCGACGTGGCGATGGTGCTCGATCATGTCGTAGCGCTACCCAACTCGATCGAAGCAATCCGCGACGCGGTGGATCGCACCGTTCGCTGGGCGCAGCGCAGTCGCGACGCGGCCGGTCGGCCTGATCAGGCGCAGTTCGGGATCGTGCAAGGCGGTTTGGACGAGGGCTTGCGCATTGACTGCGCCGAACGACTCGTCGCACTCGATTTCGTCGGGTATGCCGTAGGCGGTTTGAGCGTGGGCGAAACCCCCGATGAAATGTACCGCGTGCTCGATTTCACCGTGCCGGTCCTGCCTGCCAATAAGCCCCGCTACCTGATGGGGGTCGGACGGCCGCAGGATCTGTTGACGGCCATCGGCTTGGGCGTTGACTTGTTTGATTGCGTCATGCCTACCCGAAATGGCCGCAACGCCTTGGCATTTACCGACGCGGGCAGTCTGCGGCTCCGCAATCGGCAGTACGAGCGCGATCGCCGGCCGCTCGAAGAAGAGTGTTCCTGCCTGGCCTGCCGGCACAGCCGCGGTTATCTGCGGCACCTGTTCATGGCAGGCGAAATGCTAGGGCCGATTCTGCTTTCGATCCATAACCTGACCTACTATCAGCGGCTACTCTCGGAGGCGCGCGTCGCAATCGCCGCAGATCGGTTCGCCGACTATCGGCTGGCGAAAATGCGTTCCTGGGCGGCGCGCGACGAAGCGGCGCGAACCGATTGAGTCGGCTGCTGGTCTTGATCTGCCTTGAGTCCACTTGCCCGTTGTGGCGCTTCATCTTATGATACGCGCTCACGCCTGGGTAGAAGGTCGGCTCGACGCGAGTTCGCCGTCGGGCCGTTTCTGTTCGTGTACCTCAGGCAGCGGTGTTCCGGGGCAAGTGGGCCCGTCGTCCGACTGGCGCGGTAGGGCAGGGCGAGGGAGGCGATAGCCTCCGATGTTATTTCGGCGCCTGCCGGCGGAGTATTCGAAAGAGAGCTGTTAGTGACTTCGGCGTTGTCTTTAATCTGCTTATTCGCCCAAGACGCTGTGCCAGGCAGCGGCTGGGGCCAGATGATGCCGATCATCACGATCACAATCATCTTCTTTCTCTATATGTTCATTGTGCAGCGGCCGAACATGAAACGCGAGCAAGAAGCTCGGCGCGCGCTGCTGGACAATCTCAAGAAGAACGACCGCATTGTGACCACCGGCGGAATCTACGGCGTGGTGACGAACGTTCAGCGAGAATCGGATGAAGTCACTATCCGCGTCGACGAAAACACACAAACCAAGATCAAAATCACGTTCGGTTCGGTTCAACGCGTTTTGACCGACGGCGGCGAAACGGGCAAGGAATCGAAGTCTGAAGCGAAGTAATCGGCGAGCCATTCAATAGCGAGAGACCGCCGCCGCGAGCGCAGCGGTCGCCAAGGGAGATCACGGCATGTTGGCAGCAGGACCCGGGCGCCGCCCGGCGTGGATGATCGCACTTCTTACGGCGGTGATGACCGTCGTTTCTTGGTCGGCGCTGGAGCTGCCAGCCGCGCGCGCGCGGGATACTGCCAAGAGCGCGGCCGAATCAGCGACCGCGGATACCGCCAATAAGTCTGCGGCTGCGGCCGGCAACGCCGCCGATGACTCGTCTGAAGCTACGGTCAGCGATGATGCGACGACGCCTGAGGAAAGTCCCGCGGCGACTACGCCGGCAAGTTCAACGAAGGCTGCCGGCGCGGGCGAAGGCCGGGTTTTGGCGCTGGTGGCGCTGGTCGTCGCCGTGTTTATCATTCCGATAGTGGCCGGCCACTACCTAAGCAAGGCGCTGCGCATGCCCGACCATGCCACGCGCATTAGCGTGGTGCTGTTTGCCACGCTGGCTTCGGCGGTCGCCACTTACTCGGGCTGGCCGCCTAAGTTGGGCATCGATTTACGCGGCGGCGTGATCCTGATCTACGAAGTCGATCAGGAAAACTTCAAAGAAATGGACAAGCTGGTCGCGGCGGTGACCAAGCGCGTCAATCCGGGCGGCATCAAGGAAGTCACGGTGCGCCCCTACGGCGAACGGGAAATCGAGATCATTATTCCCGAGGCCGATCAGGACGAACTTGATCGCATGCAGGCCATCGTCAGTCAGACCGGTCAGCTCGAATTCCGGATCGTGGCCGACCGCCGGTTCAGCTCCGATGGAGAGACCATCTCGCTGGCCGAACAGCCGCAGTTCGCCGCGCAGCGCGAGGTTACCGAAGACGTCGACGAGGCCGGCGAAGGGGAGGATGGGCAAGCGGAAGCAAGCGGCAAACGGGTGGTCGCCAAGTGGGTGCCCGTCGAGGCGAACGAGGCGGCCGATTTCGAGGGCAATCGGTTCTATGCTACGCGCCGCAACAAGCGAAACGGCGTGGAAGTGCTCGTGCTGATGGATCGCTATAACGTGACCGGCGATTACCTGACGAGCGCGACCCCCGGGGTCGACCAATTCGGCAAGCCGTGCGTCAATTTTGCCTTCAACAACAAAGGCGCCAACCGCTTCGGCCGCTTGACCAGCGAGAACCTGCCTAACCCCACGCAGCCCGACCTGCATCGGGCGCTGGCCATCATTCTTGACCGTCAGCTTTATTCGGCGCCCGCCATTCGCAGCCGCATCGACGACCGCGGCGAAATCACCGGCAGCTTCACGCAGAAGCAAGTCGAAGATCTGGCGGCCGTGTTGACCGCGGGCAGCCTGCCGACCACTTTGCGCAAAGAGCCCACCAGCAGCTTATTGACCGGGCCGTCGCTCGGCCAGGACACGATCCGCAAGGGCGTCTACTCGATGCTCGTGTCGACCGTGGCGGTCGTGATTTTTATGGTGGTTTACTACCAATTCGCGGGCATTGTGGCCAACCTGGCGCTGTTGCTCAACGTGCTGCTGATCGTGGCCTTCATGATCTTGTTCAACGCGGCGTTCACGCTTTCAGGTCTGGCTGGTTTGGCATTGACCGTCGGCATGGCCGTCGACGCCAACGTGTTGATTTACGAGCGCATGCGCGAAGAAATCGCCCGCGGCGCCACGCTCAGGATGGCGATCCGTAATGGCTTTGACCGGGCCACCACGACCATTATCGACGCCAACGTCACGACGCTGATCTCGGCGATCGTGCTGTACGCGATCGGCACCGATCAGGTCAAAGGCTTCGCGGTGACTTTGGTCTTGGGCATCGTGATGAACCTGTTCACTGCCATCACCTTTTCGCGGTTGATCTTCGACATCGCCGAACGGCAGCGTTGGATCACCCGATTGCGGATGTTGAAGGTGCTGGAGAATCCGAACTTTGATTTCATCGGTAAACGAAAGATTGCGGTCACGTTCTCATTGATTCTGATTGGCATCGGCTTGTTTGCGGCAGTCGAGCGCGGCAAAGGGTTGCTCGATATCGATTTCACGGGCGGCGTGTCGGTGGAGACCTTGTTCGACAAGGAGCAAGACATCGCCGACGTGCGGGAAAAGGTAGCCGAACTTCCGGACGTCACGGTCCAGGAAGTCAGCATCTCTAACGAGCCCCCGCACCGCCGCTTCCTGATCATCACTTCCAAATCGGACATCGACGAATCCAACCCGGCCCAGGAAGGCCCGAAGACCAACATTGAATGGGTTGAAGCAAGATTGAAAGAAGTGTTCGGCGAAGAATTGGCCTACAACCGCTTATCGAGCGGGGCCATCGAGCCCATTGCGGGCGCGTCCTCGGCGGCCGAGGAAAAGCAAGATCAGAATAGTCCGGAGGAAAGCAAAGCCAAGCAGGCCGACAAGGCTCCGGCGGCCGACGACGAGAAACAGCCGGCGGAAGAGAAGGCAGAGAAGTCGGAAGCCAACCAGCCTGAGAACAAGGACGAGGCGAAAGAAGAATCGGGCGCTGCACTGAGCCGCCGCGGCGAGTTGCTGCTGGCTTTCGCAGGCGACGAGGAGAATCCGGCTGCCAAATCGGCGCCCGCTTCCGATGCTTCGGCGCCAAGCGCCGAGCGCGACAAAGTCACGGCGGACGAGCCTAAGGCTGCCGATCAGCCGTCGGAATCGAACGACGAGCCCAAGACGACTGGCGACGAAAAGGCGGCGCCCGCGAAATCGCCCGCCGCTAGTCCATTTGCCGGCGGATCGCAACTCGAGCTCGCATTCAGCCAGGGAATCAGCCATGACGCGCTGGCGAGAAAGATCGAGCAGGCGCTGACGGCCGAGTCGCTGGGCGATGACACCCCGTTCGAACTCGATAATCCAAACTATGAGGAAGGCAGCAAGCGCGGTTTCGACAAGTGGACCTTGAAGATTGCCGCTCCGCCGGAAGCGACGCAGAAGCTCGTCGACCGGGTCGAAAAGTCGCTGGCCGCCGAGCCCTACTTTCCGTCTTCGAACAAGGTCGGCGCCAGCGTGGCGGGCAACACGCAGTTACAAGCCACTTATGCTCTGATCGCCAGCTTGCTGATGATCATCGTCTATGTCTGGATTCGGTTTCAGCAGGTCAGCTTCGGTTTGTCTTCTGTGCTGGCGCTGGTCCACGACGTGCTCGTCGCCTTGGGCGCACTCGCTTTGAGCTATTGGTTGGCGCGGCTGCCTTTTGCGAGTTACTTGTTGATCGAGCCGTTTAAGATCAACCTGCCGATCATTGCCGCGTTTTTGACGATCATCGGTTACTCGATCAACGACACCATCGTGATCTTCGACCGCATTCGCGAGGTCCGCGGCAAGAGCCAGGATATCAAGGCCGATCTCGTGAACCTGTGCATCAATCAGACGTTGAGCCGCACGTTGCTCACTTCGTTGACGGTGTTCATCGTCGTGTTGATCCTGTACATCTTCGGCGGTCAGGGCGTTCACGGCTTTGCGTTTACGTTGGTCGTCGGCACGATTTCCGGAACGTATAGCACGGTCTATATTGCCACCCCACTGTTGATCTGGATGAATCAATCGAAGCCGGAGCCCAAGAAGGGTCCGACCACCTCGCTGCGGGAAGCCGCTTGAGAAAAGCTCGCCGCAGCCGGGCGGCGTACAGTATTTTGTTCCTCGCTTAAACCTGTGCGCTTCAGGCAATCTGTGCCGCCGCCGGTCGCCCGGCTCAAGTTCTTGCGGCCGCCGCTCGAATGATGGAGATGGCATATTCTGTCCTCTCTTGAAATTCTGCGCGGAGCGAGTCGGCATGCAACGGGGCGCCAAGTTCACCTTGGCTTCTGCGATCGTGCTGGGCGGCTTGATCGGCGCTGCGCTGTTTCGCAAACCGCCGCAATCGGCAATCGCTCCGCGCACGCCTCCCGCGGACGCGCCCAGGTGGTCGACCTCTCCGCTGCCCGTTGACGAGCCGGGCGCTGCGCAGTTGTCGGGGCAGATCGATCCCGCCGAAACGACTGCGGCAGATGCAGCCGCGAAACCTTCGCTCACCGCGGAGCCGCTGGCGGCGAACGATACTCGCCGCGAGACGATGCCTTCAACCTGGCAGCAGGCCGTAACTTCCGCCGCGCCGGCATCTCCGTTCAGTCAACGTGGCGCCGCCCGCGCTAGTGCTGGGGCGGAGTTCCATCGCATCCGCGACGGAGACACGCTCTCGTCGTTGGCCCGGCAATATTTGGGTTCCAGTAAACGCTTCATGGAGATCTATGAGGCGAACTTAGACCGATTGTCGAACCCCGATCTGTTGCCGATCGGCGCCGAGCTGAAGATCCCACCCGCCGATACGGTTCGCGAAGCGCCTCGTCCGGTTGATGAGGCGATCGTGGCGCCGATGACGTCGATTCCTCCCGGCACGCTCCGTCGCCTCGAGCCGTCGTCTGCGCCGAGCGCCGCAAGAACCTATCAAGTCAAAGCGGGCGATACGCTGGTTGCCATCGCCAAACACTTCTACGGCGATGGGGAGCGGTACCTGGAAATCTATCAGGCCAATCGCGAGCGATTGAAGCAGCCCGCCGACCTGCGCGAGGGTCTGGTTTTGACGATCCCATGAAGATGCATTTGCGCGCGTCAGCGAAGAACTGATTTAGCGCCCCGATGCGGCGGTTGGCAAAACGGATGGTATGGTGGTCGTTTGATCACTAGCGTCGATTGTCGATTGCCGCGCGGAATGGCCCGGCAAACGTCCGATTTCTACCAATTCTTGGGGATCTGATAGCATTCTTCTTGCCAGCGGGCGGCCGAATCAACAGAATAAACTTGCCCGAATCCAGGGCCATGCGGAACAGAACCGGCGGAACTTGGTTCGAAACAGGAGTTCACCAGTGAACCCGATCGACGTGTTGAGGCACAAGTGGCAGGAATGGACCGGAGAAGAAGAGACGCCGCTTGACGGCGACACGCCGGCCTGGTTCATCAGCCTGGCCGCGCACTTGGCCATTTTGCTGACGCTGGCCCTCATGTTTCAGCCGAAGCGACGAGAGGACTTCATCCTCTCGGTCAATGCTCTGGATAGCCAGGAGTTGGAGCAACTGCCCGAC
>JAICIG010000319.1 GCA_025924495.1 Pirellulales bacterium
AGAATATGGGATTACCGCTCGCGCCGAGCGGCCACACAGGCACATAAGAAAAGATCGAGCGACGGTTCGCGATGGGACAACAATACATCTTTCAAATCTCCGACCTGACCAAGAAGCACGGCCAGCGCGAGGTGCTCAAGAATATCTGGCTGGCTTTCTATCCGGGGGCCAAGATTGGCGTGCTCGGCCGCAACGGGGCGGGCAAAAGCACGCTGCTCCGGATCATGGCCGGCGCCGACCGCGATTTCGACGGCGAAGCGAAACTGACCGGTGGATTCACCGTCGGCTATGTACCACAGGAACCGCAGCTCAATCCGAACAAAGACGTCTGGGGCAACGTCGAAGAGGCCGTACAAAAAACGCGGAAGATCTTGCAGCGATATGACGAGATCAACGCCCGTTTCGCCGAACCGCTCGATGACGCCGAAATGGAAAAACTGCTGGCCGAACAGGCCAAGGTGCAGGACCAGATCGAAGCCACCAACGCCTGGGAACTTGACCGGCAAATCGAAATCGCCATGGATGCCATGCAGCTTCCGCCGGGCGATGCTGACGTGACCAAGCTCTCAGGCGGCGAGCGGCGCCGGGTTGCCTTGTGCAAGATGCTGCTCGAACATCCCGATTTGTTGCTGCTCGACGAACCGACCAACCACCTGGATGCCGAAAGCGTCGCCTGGTTGGAGCGGCACCTGGCCGAATACACAGGCACCGTCGTGGCCGTGACGCACGACCGCTACTTCCTCGATAATGTCGCCGGGTGGATTCTGGAACTCGATCGCGGCCGCGGCATTCCTTGGGAAGGCAATTATTCGTCGTGGCTCGAGCAGAAGCGCGACCGGCTGGCCAAGGAAGAAAAGGCGGCTTCCGCCAGACAGAAGACGCTGGCCAAAGAGCTGGAGTGGATTCGCATGGCCCCGCGAGCGCGGCAGGCGAAGAACAAGGCCCGCATCAGCGCCTACGAAAAGATGTCAGCCGAGCGATTCGAGGATCGGCAAGACGAATTCGAAATCCAGATTCCGCCCGGCAAACACTTGGGCGACCTGGTAATCGAAGCCAGTCACATCAGCAAGGGTTATGACGACCGCTTGTTGATTGACGACCTGAGTTTCCGCTTGCCCGCCGGCGGCATTGTCGGCGTGATCGGCCCCAATGGCGCCGGCAAGACAACGCTGTTCCGGATGCTGGTCGGCGAGGAGCAACCCGACTCGGGCGCCATGCGCATCGGGCCGACCGTTGAACTGGGCTACGTCGATCAGAACCGCGATGCCCTCGATCCCAATAAAACCGTCTATGAAGAGATCTCCGGCGGCTACGACAACATCGACATGGGCGACCGCCGCGTCCCCTCGCGCGCCTACGTGGCCAAGTTCAACTTCCAAGGGACCGACCAGCAAAAACTGGTCGGCACGCTCTCAGGCGGCGAGCGGAACCGCGTCCACCTGGCCAAGCTGCTCCGGCGCGGGTCGAATGTGCTGCTGTTAGACGAACCGACGAATGACTTGGACGTAGATACGCTCCGAGCGTTGGAGGAAGCGATCCAGAATTTCGCTGGCTGCGTCGTCGTGATCTCGCACGATCGCTGGTTTCTGGACCGTCTGGCGACGCACATTCTGGCCTTCGAGGGAGAGGGCTACGTGCATTGGTGTGAAGGCAATTTTCAAACCTACGAAGAGCAGCGGCGCCAGCGACTCGGCATCGACGCCGAGCAGCCGCACCGGTTCAAATACAAGAAACTGAAACACTAACTGGCGCTGATTCGAACTGCGCCTCATTTTTGCTAAAGCTTTCGAAGCCGGAGAGGGAAATTCATGACGGTTTTGCATTCGGGCAGCACCAAGAAATTCGCCGCAGGTTGGGAATCGATCTTCGATAAATCAGCCGCCAAGAAGGCCGCGGCCGGCAAGAAGAAATCCCCCGTTCCGGGGAAGCCTGCGGTGGCCAGCGGCGCTAAGGTTAAGAAGAAGCCCGCGGGCGCCGACAAGAAACCTAGCGGCCGAAAGAAAAGCAAGCGGGCTTAACGGGCGTGGGTCCTTCGTTGCGGAGGCGTTACGATGAAGATCGAATTGCGTTATTGCTCGATGTGAAACTATGAGCCGCAGGCCGTCAGTTTGGCGAGCCGCATTCTCACCGAGTACAAACAGGCCATTCAGGGTCTCACGCTCATTCCCGCGAAGGGCGGGTGCTTCGAACTTTCACTCGACGGTGAGCTCGTTTACTCGAAGCTCAAGACTGGCGAGTTCCCCGACGAAGCCCGCATGATCGGGCTGGTTGGCAAGCGCATGGGCCTTAAGGTTTAACAATTCGTCGGATCCCGGCGAAATTGGTTCGCCGCCGTCTGAAGCGTCGCGGGTCTTGTGCGCGGCAGCCCGTGGCACATCAGCGGTCGATTTTGTATGATCGGCCGCATGGTTTCTGCACAAGCCGCACCGGTCGCCGATAGCGCCGCTCCCGCGATTCGCATCCTGATTGTCGATAATGACGGTCCCCATGCGCAGGCCGTCGCCGAGAGCCTCGCGCGCGTCGGTTATGACTGCACCGTCGCCACCTCCGGGACGGAAGGCGCCCAGTTGATCGAGCGAGAAGGCTTCGACATCGTCATCACCGACCTGATGATGAGCGACGTCGGAGGACTGGAGATCCTGGCCCGCGCGAAAGACGATCTGCCCGACGCAGAAGTCATTTTAGTTACCGGCCACGGCACCGTGCCTTCGGCGGTGCAGGCAATGCAACAAGGGGCGTTCAACTATCTGCTCAAGCCGCTCGATCTGGCCCAATTGCGCGCCGTCGCCGAAAAGGCCGCGGCCAACGTCCGTCTGAAGCGGACCAACGCCGAATTAAATCGCCGGCTTGATGAAAAGTTCGGCTTCGAAGGGGTGGTCGGCTCCAGCCCCAAGATGAACGAAGTCATCAGCCTGCTGAAGCGAATCGCGCCGACCAATGCCAGCGTTTTGATTCAAGGCGAAACCGGCACCGGCAAGGAACTGGTCGCGCAGGCGATCCATCAGAACAGCCCGCGCAAAAACAAGCCGTTCGTGGCGCTCAACTGCGCGGCCTTGAGCGAGAACATCCTGGAGAGTGAACTATTCGGCCACATCAAGGGAGCGTTCACCGACGCTTCGGCCGATCGCGTCGGCAAGTTCGAGTATGCCCACGGCGGCACGCTGTTCCTGGATGAAGTCGGCGACATGCCGATGGCCACGCAGATCAAGCTGCTGCGCGTGCTGGAGAGTTCGGAGATCACGCGCGTCGGATCCAACGAACCGATCAAGGTCAACGTCCGCATTCTGTCAGCCACGAATCGCAACCTCGAACAGCAGATCGCCGCCGGCACGTTTCGCGCCGATTTGTATCATCGCTTGAAAGTCGTCACGGTTGTATTGCCGCGGCTGGTCGACCGCAGCCAGGACATTCCGCTGCTGATCGAGCATTTCATCCGCCAGTTTTCCAGACGCCATGCCAAGACGATCAAGAGCATGTCAACCGCCGCGCGCCGCCGGCTGCTGGCCTATGATTGGCCGGGCAACGTCCGCGAGTTGCGCAATGCCATCGAAAGCATGGTGGTAGTCGATTTCGACGGCGTGCTCGATCTCGACGATTTGCCTCGTGAATTGATGGACCAGGCGGAAACCATTAACGAACCGTCGGGCGGCCGGCTCAGCGGGCTGGTTGGCAAGCCGTTGGCGGAAATCGAGAAGTTGTTCATTGCTGAGACGCTTTCCATGACGGGCGGCAATCGAGAAGAAGCCGCGCACATCCTCGGCATCGGCGAGCGGACGCTGTATCGCAAAATCAAAGAGTACCAACTCTGAACGGCTCGCGGCCCGGTTACGTCTCTCAGCCGCGACGGAACGGATTCGAATGCCCATCCAGCAATTGCCTCCCAGCGTCATCAATAAGATCGCCGCGGGCGAGGTCATTGAACGCCCGGCCAGCGTGGTGAAAGAGTTGCTGGAAAACTCGCTCGATGCCGGCGCAACACGGATTGACGTGTCGATCGAGCAGGGGGGGCTGGAGCTGGTGCGCGTCGTCGACAATGGCGGCGGCATTCCGCCCGACGAGTTGCTGCTGGCCATCGCCAGCCATGCCACCAGCAAGCTGGTCGACGCCGACGACCTGTTCCGCGTCCGCACCCTCGGATTTCGCGGCGAAGCGCTGGCGTCGATCGCCGAGGTCAGCCGCTTCACGTTGCGCAGCCGGGTCGCTTCGCAGGCGGCCGGGGCCGAGCTGGAAGTGGTGGCCGGCAAACCTGCGGATATCGCGCCTTGCGGCTGCTCGCCCGGCACGACGGTCGAGGTCCGCAATCTGTTTTTCAATACGCCCGTAAGGCGCAAGTTTCTCCGCGCCACGCAAACCGAGATGGGGCATATCACGGAAATCCTGACTCGCTTGGCGCTCGCGCATCCGGAAGTGCATTTCAGTCTGCGCCACAATTCGCGACAGATCTTCGATTTGCCGCCCACCGATCGACTCGTCGACCGAATCAGCACATTCTTCGGCCGCGATCTTGCGGACGATCTGATTTGGCTGGAAAGCCGCGACGACCTGGTGCGGCTCTCCGGCTATGTCGGCCATCCCAACCAGAGCCGCCCCAATGCGCGGATGCAGTATCTGTTTCTCAACGGCCGCTCGATACGCGATCGCTCGTTGCAGCATGCCTTGGGCGAGGCGTATCGCGGGCTGATGCTGACGGGACGCTACCCTGTCTCGTTCTTATCGTTCGAGATGCCGCCGGAACTCGTGGACGTGAACGTTCACCCGACCAAGCTCGAAGTGCGGTTCCAGGACGGCGGCCGACTCTATAGCCAGTTACTCGGCACCTTACGGACGAAGTTCCTCAAGACCGATCTGACGCACAAGCTCGATCCGAACGGCGCCGAAACGAGCATCAGCGATCCCGCCGGCGCTCACGACGCCGAGCGGGCCCAGCAGCTACGCAATGAGCTGGTCGATTGGGCGAAAGGGCAAATGGCGAGCTGGAACAACAACCCGGGCGCGCCGGCGCCTGTCGAATCGGTCGTCGCTGCACAGCAGACCGCGTTTGATTTGTCTCGTCCTTCCCCTGGCAGCCGGCCGCTCGAGCTTGCACCGGTGCTGATGCGCACGGTCACGGCGCCTGCCGCAGCCGGCCCGATGCCCGCGCACCGGTATGACGCAGCGCAGACGGCTGCGGAGAATAGCGATGCCCTCGAGTACGGCCGGACGCATTCCTCGACTTCGGCGTTGCAGATTCACAATCGCTACCTGATCGCCGAGAGCGACGAGGGGGTGATGGTCATCGACCAGCATGCGCTGCACGAGCGAATTCTCTATGAGCATTTCAAGGCCAAGACGCTGGCTGGCGCCGTCGAGTCGCAAGCCCTGCTGGTTCCTGAACCGGTCGACCTGAGCGGACCGGAGGCGGCGGCCGTGCTCGAAAATCAAGAACTGCTGGCTCAATTGGGCCTGAAGGTCGAACCATTCGGCGGCGATACCATCTTGATCTCTTGCTATCCCGCGATGATGTCGGCCAACAGCCCCGCCGAACTCTTGCGAGCGCTAGTCGAGATCCTGCTCTCCAGCGGCCGCGCGCCCGAGCGCCGCGACTTGCTCGACGAGTTGCTGCACATGATGTCGTGCAAGGCGGCCATCAAGGCCGGCGATCGGCTGACGCCTGAAGAAATTGATGCCTTACTTGAGCAGCGTCATCTGGCTCAAGACACCCATCATTGCCCGCACGGCCGCCCGACCGCGCTGGTCTTCACGCGCGAGGAATTGGATCGGCAGTTCAAAAGAATTTAAGCAGGCGGCCGAAAGCCCGTTCCCAAAGCGCCGCTTAATCTGCCGACCTCGGATCTCCAACTTCCGAGTTGGCGCTGAGCTTTTCCTTCCGGCTGACATACGGATTGCCGCGTTCGAAGAACCTCCAATCGAGCTCGGTGGCGCGCGTGATGCCGATCCGCGGGCCGCGGGCGACGATCGGCGCGTGACGACCGGAACGCAATTTGATTTCGCGGCCAATTGGCAGCCCATTCCATTCGATGCCAATGCCGAACGCCTGACATAGCTTGCCCGGCCCGCTGGCCAACTTTCTTACGTCGTTCACCCCTCGGCGTGCAATCATTTCGGTAATGCCCTTGAGCGGTTCGACCGCCCGAATCAAAACCGCACCCGTGCCATGTCGCTCGGTGGTAAAGTTCAGGCAATAGTGCACGCCGTAAATCTTGTAGATGTAAATATGTCCGTAGGTTTCCCGCATCATGACGGCTTTATGGCGGCGCGTGACCGAATGCGAGGCGGGATCCGTCGTGTACGCCTCCGTCTCGACGATCCGTCCCTCGCACTCGCCCACCGCCAGGATGGCGCCGATCAAGTCGCGTGCGACCTCGAGCGTATCGCGAGCAAAGAATTCAAAGCCGAGTTTTGACATGGCGGAGAAGTATATCAGAGCGTTGCGACCGAGGCGTTTTCGATTGCCCACAGACGGCATGCGAAGGAAGCTCGATCGGGGTGGAGATTTCCTGCCTGCCGGCCAAAGCAGCTTTGTCTTTCGAGGACGTCGGAATTGACCTGATTCGTGCGAAAATCTCCTATTGCCCCCCCAGTCGGGAAGCTCTATAGTGCATTACCGGACCGACCAGTCCGCTAAAGATCCCTCCCCTTTTGGTTTGCCTTCGAGGAAACGCTATGGACGCTTCGACTGCTCCGCGCATGGGCAGGCCCGTCAATCAGGAGCTGCGAGAGCGACGCCGCGAAGAGATTCTAGATGCGGCGGTCAAGCTGTTTGCACGCGGCGGCTATGGCGAGACCGATACGCAGGCGCTGGCCGATAGCCTGCAGATCGGCAAAGGAACTATCTATCGCTACTTTCCCAGTAAGGAGGCGTTATTCCTCGCCGCCGTCGATCGGGGAATGCACCGAGCAGGCGAATCGATTGACGCCAGCTTAACCGGGCTCTGCGAGCCGCTTGAGATTATCCGTGCGGCCGTTAACGCTTATCTGAACTTCTTCGATCGGCATCCGGAGATCGTCGAATTGCTCATTCAGGAACGAGCGCACTTCAAAGATCGCAAACAGCCAACCTATTTCGAACATCGCGAAGCGAACATCGGTCGCTGGCAGGAGTTATTCCGCAGCCTCATCGCCGCCGGCCGCGTTCGCGACTTATCGCCCGCCAGGATTACCGACGTTACGAGCGACCTGCTGTATGGCGCGATGTTCACCAATTACTTCGCCGGTCGCCGTCGTCCGCTCAGCGAACAGGCGGATGACATCCTCGATCTGATTTTCAATGGAATCCTTTCCGAAGGCGAGCGGCGTCAGAACCTCGGTCGGCGGCCGGAAGCCGACCACCGCGGAGAACCCACTGCTTTGCGCTAAGCGGCCGCTGGGTCGGCTCGTTCCCTACCACTCCTGGAACACTCCTGGCAGAAAACAAGGGCTAAGATGGTCCATCGAATGTTGAGGTGGTGCTTGATCCTGGGCTCGACCTGTCTTGTCGGGCTTGGGGTGGCGTATGTTATCAACGGCGGCGCTCGGCAGCAGGAAAGCGAAGCGGAAGCCGCCGACACCCGCGCCGGCAAAACCGCCCGGCGCGAACAACAGGCCGTCGCCGTCACGGTGGCGCCCGTCACGCCGCGACGCATTCAACGCGCCGTCAAGATCGTGGGCACGTTCAATGGTCTCGAAGAAGTCGACGTCGAAACGAAAATCAGCGGCCGCGTCGTGAGGATTGCACACGATATCGGCGACGTGGTTCGCCCGGGCGACGTGTTGCTGGAAATCCAGGCGACCGATTACCGACTGGCAGTGGCGGAAGCACAACGTTCCATGGAATTGGAACTCGCCAAGCTCGGACTGCAGGCGCCCCCGGAGGACGATTTCGACGTCAATACGCTGCCGACCATTGTGCGCGCCGCCCAGGAAGAGAAAAACGCCAAGAGCAAGCTCACTCGCCGCCGCAATCTCAAGCAGTTCACCACGGCCGAAGATCTCGACCAGATGGAAACCGATTTTAAAATCGCCGAGGCCAATCATCAGCAGGCCGTGCTGGAAGCCAGCGCCACCTTGGCCGCCGTGCGCCAGCGGCAGGCGTCGCTTGATACCGCGCTCGATCGTTTGAACGAAACTTCGATTCGCGTACCCGAGCCTTCGGTCGACCGGCTGCAGGAGGTGATGCAGGCGGCTCGAGCCGCTGGCTTGAAACAAGAAGAGCTGCCGCCGGTCGAGTATGTGGTCTCTGAGCGGATGGTATCCGAGGGCGAAATGATTCACGCCGCGAGCGGCGCCGCCGTATTTCACCTGGCGATGGATCGCCCGCTCAAGTTGCTCGCGACCGTGCCGGAGCGTCATGTTGGCGAAGTCCGCATCGGCCAGCGCGTCGACGTAGCGGTGGAAGCGTATCCCGCCGAGACATTCCAGGGAGTCGTATCGCGGATCAATCCGACGATCGACCGCGCCAGCCGGACCTTCAAACTGGAAGTGCTGGTGGCGAACCCCGACCGGCGCCTGAAAGCGGGCAGTTTTGCCAAGGCCTCGGTCATGACGCGTGAAGACGCTCAGGCGTCAACCATTCCCGAAGAGGCGCTCGTCAGCTTCGCTGGGGTAACTAAAGTCTTCGTAATCGATGGCGGGCAGGCGAGAGCTATCGAAGTTCAGCCGGGCGTGAGGATGGAAATTCAGGGACCAAAACGCCTCGAAAATTGGGTCGAAGTCGTGGGCGAATTGCCGCCGGATTCTGATGTCGTAACCAGCGGGCAGACCCAGCTGGCCGACGGCACGACGGTGCGATTACGCAGCGATGCGCTGAATGCTCCGGGAGTCGCTTCCTCCGAACAGGTTCGCTCTGCCGAACAGATTGGCTCCTCCGGACAGGGCAAGGTCCAACCGCGCTGAATCGACGCGCTCCCGCCGCCCTTCCATTAATTTCGATGCCTTTGAGTCCAACATGACGATTTGGGATATCTGCATCAAGCGACCGATTTTCACCGCCATGCTGGTCGCGGCGCCGATCGTGCTGGGCCTCGCCTCCTACCGGCGGCTAGGCGTCGATTTGTTTCCCAACGTCGATCTGCCTGTGGTCACGGTCACGACGACCTTGCGCGGCGCCAGCGTCGAGGAAATGGAAACCGGCGTCACCAAACCGATCGAGGAGATCGTCAATACGATCTCCGGCATTGACGAACTGCGGTCGACGACCAAGGAAGGCATGAGCCAGGTCATCATTCAGTTCGTGCTTGAGAAGAACGGCGCTGTGGCGGCCCAGGAAGTCGACGGCAAAGTCCGGACGATTCTCAGCCAAC
>JAICIG010000320.1 GCA_025924495.1 Pirellulales bacterium
CTCGGCCTTGTTTTCAACCGCCTGAGCGCGGTCCTGACGCAGCCCGACGTATGCCAGACAGGCCATGCAGGCGACTCCCAACAGACCTAGACGCGTGGCAGAATTAAAACGGCGCATTCCATCTCCTTTCAGTAAGCGATTGGTAAATGACGATCGTTGTCGCTGGTTCCGGGCGTCCCGTCGCTTTTGCAAGAAGCGGGCGGACCTTGCCAGCGGGCGTAACGTAGTGGATAATTAACTCCAGTTATCCGACTTTGATGAGAATACCCCTTCAATAGTGGATGTCAAGGTCCTTTTGTCTCTTTTTTCTGAGCCGACGCATGATCTCGCAGACCGCCGAATATGCATTACGGGCCATCGTCTACCTGGCTGATCAGGATGCGACGCCGCACACCACGAGCCAGATTGCCGAGGTCACGCGCGTGCCGGCGGGATATCTGGCCAAAGTCATGCAGGCGCTCAGCCGCGCGGGGCTGGTGCATGCGCAGCGCGGCTTGCACGGCGGCTTTGTGTTGGCGCGCCCAGCGGCAGAGCTAACCGTCCTTGACGTGGTTCAGGCCGTCGATCCGCTCAAGCGCATTACGAGCTGCCCCTTAGGCCTGAAGGGACATCTCTCGCTTTGCCCGCTCCATCGTCGGTTGGACAATGCAATCGCGATGGTCGAAGAGGCGCTGCAGGCGTCGACCATCGCCGAACTCTTGGCCGAACCTGGCAAGCGAAAGGGAAAGCTGATTCCCAAGCCCCTCTGTTCGGTCATGGACGAAACCGAGTAGAACCTTGCCTGTTCGACAAAGGCGATTGGCGCCGCCATTAGGGCATTGCTCCTGCCCTTTCAGCCGTCGTCGTTCCTTGTCAGCCATTTCTAGTGAGCCATTTGGCCGGCCTCGGCCGATGGCTCGCGATGCCCGTAGAAGCTGTACAGGACGGGCATCAAGTAGCGGGTCAAGAAGAGCGTGCTGATCATGCCGCCTACCACGACGATCGCCAACGGCCGTTGCGTTTGAGCGCCGATCCGCGTCGACAGCGCGGCCGGCAGCAAACCGAAAATAGCCGTCAGTGCGGTCATCATCACCGGGCGCACTCGCTTCTCCGCCCCTTGCATGATCGCCTCGCGCAGCGGTAGCCCATGGTAGCGCATCTGGTTGAAATAGGAGATCAGCAACAAGCCATCCATCACAGCGACGCCGAAGATGGAAATGAAACCGACTGCCGCAGAGATGCTGAAGTTCGTGCCTGTCAACAACAGCGCCCAGATGCCGCCTAGCGACAAGGCAACCACGTTGGAGAAGACCAGGACGGCATCCAGCAGCGAGCGGAATGCGAGGTACAACAAGATATAAATCATGCCCAGCGATACGGGAATGATATACATCAAGCGATGTTCGGCCTCCTGCATTTCCTGGAACTCGCCGCTCCATTCCGCGCGATAGGGCGATTTGAACAGCTGGGCCGTTTTCTGTTGGGCTTCCGCCACGGCGCCAGCCAAGTCGCGGCCGCGGACGCTGAACTTGATCGCGATCAGACGATTTCCCTGCTCCCGGGCGATCGTGGACGCGCCGCTCCGGACGAATCGCCCGTTGGGGTCTTGTTCGCCGCGATCGTTGAGCGGAGTGACCAGATCGCGCAGCCGGCGTCGCGGCGCTTTGTCGAAGCTGTTGAACGTGCCGCCAAACATGCTTCCGGTCAAGGATGGCATTCGCTCGCTCGTGCCTAACTGCGACAGCCCGCGACTGCCGCCCGACACGCTTGTCTCTCCCTGATCGGGCGCCTTGTCGCTGGTGATCTCATTGTTCGAAACGTCGACTGGAATATCCAGGATCGCCTGCACGTTGCTGCGCAGTTGGTCGGGCCAGCGGAGCGTGATATCGAATCGCTTCTCCCCTTCGATCATTTTCGAGAAGGGTTTGCCGCCGACGGCGATTTCGACGAAATCTTCGACGTCGTCCACCGTGACGCCCCAGTAGTTGCATTTCTTGGGATCGACGGGGATTTCCAGGTTTGGCTGGCCCTTGACGCGGAACACGCCCACGTTGGCAATCCCACTGATCGAAGTCAAACTCGTTTTCACCTGGTCTGCCAGGCGTTCCAGCTCATCCAGGTCGGGGCCGAAGATTTTCACAGAGTTGTCGCCCTTGACGCCGGAGAGCGATTCCATGACGTTGTCGCGAATATTCTGTGAGAAGTTCCAGTTCACGCCGGCGATGTTCTTGGCCAACTCGGCGTTCATTTCCGAGATCAATTCCAGCTTCGTCCGCGGCCGCCTGGCGCCGAACCACGTCTCCCAGCCGCTGCGGTCCTTGACAGCGGGCCACTGGCTGCGCGGTTTCAAGGGGAGAAAGAACTCGACGTTATAGAAACCCGTCGGATCGGTGCCGTCGTCGGGGCGGCCGGTCTGCGCCACAACGACTTCGATTTCTGGATATTTCTGCATGATCTTTCGGGCGATGTCGGCTTTGCCCGCGGCGGCGTCGAGCGAGATATTGATGGGCAGCGTCGCGCGGACCCAGAGATTTCCTTCTTCAAGCTCCGGCATGAACTCGCGGCCCAACAGCGGCAGCATCGCGCCGGTAAACGCGATCAACGCGACCATGACTCCTACGGTCGCCCAGCGGTAGCGCAGGCAGAAATCGAGGTTTCGCAGGTAGCCCGACTTCAGGTAGCGCACCAGGAAATTGTCGGGCGCTGGCTGCAGGTTCTTGAACAGCAGCAGGCATAGTACGGGCGCCACCGTCAGCGCCAGAATCAGCGCGCCGCCCAGGGCGAAGGCGTATGTGTCTGCCATCGGGCCGAAGATTTGTCCCTCGGGGCCCTGCATGGTAAACAGCGGTAAGAACGCGCAGACCATGATGGCCGTCGTGAAGAACAGGCTGCGCTCCACTTCGCGAGAAGCGCGGAGGATGCGTTCCTTCAGCGGCAGGTCGGAATATTCGCCGGAACTGAGATGCCGATAGATGTTCTCGACCATGATCACGGACGAGTCGACGATGATGCCGAAGTCGACGGCGCCGATCGAAAGCAGGTTGGCCGATTTGCCGCGCAAGAACAGAATGGCGAAGGCGAACAACAGCGCCAACGGAATGTTGATGGCGACGATCAACGCACTACGCACGTTGCTGACGAACATCAACAGGATCAACGAAACCAGCACCATGCCCACCACCAGGTTCTCGTGCACCGTTTCGGTCGTCACATCGATCAGATTGGTGCGGTCGTAATACGGCTCAATCTTGACTCCCGGCAACATCACGTTGCCGGCCTCGTTGAGCTCGCGAACCTTGGCTTCCATGTCCTCCAAGGCAGGCCGAGACGCTTCTCCCTTGCGCAGCAATACAATTCCCTGGACGCGCTCTTCTTCGTTGTCCCAGACGATGTCGCCATTGGCGTCGCGAACAACTTCTCCTTGCTGGTCTTTGCGGGGAACGCTCAGGCTGACCTTGCCCAGCCTAGGCAAGTGATTGACGACCACGCCTTGAAAGCCGATGTCATCCGGATAACGCTGCGGTCCGCCTTCGACGACGTCCTCGACGCGGATCGGCACATTATTGACCGCCCTAATTACGGTGTGACGAATCCGCTCGAGGCGGAGATCTTCCTGGCGCCGGATATAACGCGAAGCAAGCACCGGATTGTCGGTTTTGAGCACCTGCGTAGAACGAGAGGGATCGAGTCCCCCGCCGATCAGGCCGATGCCGCGTACGTTCAGTACGTTCTCCCCCTCGAACAAATAATCGCCGCCAACGTTTCCGTTGTTCTTGGTAATCGCGGTTTGCAGTTGTTCCAGCGTGATGCCGTAGCGCAGCAATCGTTCGGGATCGGGGTGGACTTCGTAGCGCTTGACCGTGCCGCCGCTGCTGACGACGTCGATGATCCGCGGCACCCCACGAAACTGTCGTTCGAGCACCCAGTCTTGCACCGCCTTCAAATCGTTGAGCGTGTAAACGTCGTTCCCCAGGCGGTCTTTCGGGCTGCGCAGCGTGTATCGCATAATCTCGCCCGTCGGGCTCGTCGGCGAGATCGTTGGTTGAACGCTGTCGGGCAACCCTTCGACGAACTGCAGGCGATTGATGACCTCTTGCCGCGCCTTGTAGTAGTCGACGCCGTAGTCGAACTGAATTCGCAGGTGCGACAGCCCGAACAGCGATTTGCTACGGCGGTATTTGAGGCCCGGCATTCCCGCCATGGCCACTTCCAGCGGGATGGTGACTTGCCGTTCCACCTCTTCGGCGCTAGCGCCCGGATACTTGGCAATGACCTCGACGATCGCGGGGGCGGGGTCGGGGTAAGCCTCCACATTCACATGCAAAAACGCATAACCGCCGACAGCCGCCAGCGCAAACGCCAACAGCAACACCACGAGCGGCGCGCCTAGGGCCCATTGGATCAATCGATATGCCATACGCAACGATTCGCGAGAACTGGGGGCGGTAAGCTTTCAGAAAGGGGACAATTACCCCGAACTGGCATCGTCTTCGCCTCCAGCCTGCAGGTTGATCAGTTCCGAGAACAGCTCGAGGGCGCCCGATACGATGACTTTTTCGCCCACTTTCAACGGCTGGGCGCCTTCGCGGCGCTCCTCCTCCGTGGGCTCGGAGCGGACAAAGACGTTGACGCGACCGCGCCTGGTAACGGCCACATTGCGACGCGTCACCTCGTGTCGTTCGGCATTCGTCTCGATAAACACGGCCGGATAAGGCCCCTCCTCGATCAAGGAACCTGCCGGGATCGAAACCATCGCCGGATCGGCCGGCAACTGAATGGTGGCGGTGATGAACTGACCCACGCGCAACATGCCGGCGCGGTTGTCGAGCCAACCAATGAGTGCGCCCGTATGCATGACCGGGTCGATGATTTTGCCGATCATCTCAAATTTACCTGGCACAGGCTTGTCGTTGGGATCGGCCTTGAGATCGATCTGCCAGTTGCGCTGATCGTGGGGCAACCGCTCGAGGTAAGGCAGGTCTTCCTCATACACGCTGGCCAGGACTTGGATGCGAGACAGATCGGCGACCTTGAACAGGTCGTCGGTCGGGTCGACGATGGTGCCGACGTTGATGTTCTTCTCGACGATGACGCCGTCAATGGCGGCGCGTACTTCCAGTTCGGCCCATTTGGTGTCGTCGCTCGCCGTGATCGACTTGAGACGCAGTTCCTCGGCGACGCGGCGGAACGACTCGAGATCAGTCGCCGACATGGCGTCCATGGCGCGCGTCGTTGCTTCGCGCAATTCTTTGGCTTCTTGTTTGACGGCATTGATCTCCTCTTCCGTCAGGCGCCACGACCGCAGGGTGCGAACGGCCTTGTCGATGGCGATCACGTCGGCTTCGACGCTGCGCCGCGCCTCGGCCAATTGCCGCTCGGGAATAATTGCGCCTTTGAGCGAATTGAGTCGCTGCAAGAGCCGTTGGTCGAGATCGAGCCTCGACAACGAATCCACCAGTTCGCTTTTCTTCTCGCCGATGTCCTTGCTCCAGATCACGGCAAGAATCTGCCCTTGTTTGACGCTGTCGCCATAGCGAATCAACCGCTGCGTCGGCTTGCCGTCTCCATTGGGCACGTCCACCGTCGCCATTTGGGCGACCTCGCCCGGAAAACGCGAATGGACGGGCACCAGCAAATTGGGGTCGAGCCCCAGCGAACCGGGCAAACGCAGGGGATCAGGCGGCGGCGCCTGGACCACCGCAGTCGTCTTGAGTTGAATCGCCTCCACCGCTGAGGGCGCGATGCGGATGGTGTTTGGTTGGTCGGCCACAAGTTGAAACAGCTCGCTCTTGCGGCCGACGGCCGTTGGTTTGACCGGCTCCAGGCGGGCGCGCAAGAACCCATAGGCGGCGACCAAGAGGACGCAAACAGCGCCCACGACCACCCCGGAAATGACAATTCGACCGATCTTTCCGCCTGTACGCATCCTGTCGCCTATCTCAATGGACAATTCCGGCCCGCGCGCAAAGCCACCCCTGTACCGATAGCTTTTTTACGCGGCGCCCACAAGCGAGAGCTCGCGGCTGCAAATTACAAATCTGACAGGTGGTAGGATCGCTCGCGCCGGCCGACGGCCGAAATCCTACGGGAACTGCTCGAGCTGCAGCAGATTGCCGACGTCGGCGGCCGAATTCCACAGCTCTTCCAGCGAGTTGATGTATTCCAGATACGTCTCGGTCAGCACCCGCTGCGCCTGCAGGAAGCGGGCCAGCTCGAACTGGCGCTTTTCATAGGCTTCTCGGTTCAGTTCCTGGTTCCGCAACGAGAGCGGCATGATCACGCGGCCATAGCGCTCGGCCAGCGCGCGTGCCGCGCGGTAGCGACTGAGGGCGTCGGCGGCCTGTCGCAGCAAATCATTCTGCAAGACGTTCAGGCTGGCCTGCGCATCGCGAATGTTGGCTTGCGCCGCACGCCGATTCCCCTGGTTCCAGTCCCAGACGGGGATGTTGAACTGGATATTGTACCAGAACTGCCCCTGCACGTGCGGTGCGCCCCATTGGGCCGCAGGCCCCGTGTAAGGGTTCGGGAAAGGTTCGACTTCAGCTCGTTCAGAGAGGATGCGGCGCCGATCAACCTCCGCTCGCGCACTGCCCACGCGCGAGTTGGCCAGCGCCACGTATTGCCGCAACTCCGTCTCATTGAAGTTGGGAAACTGCGCGTCGATCCGCCCCACCGCCTGGGTCACCGGCAAGTTGGGCAAGCCGATGGTGGCGGACAATGTGCGCCGTCGGCCCTCCAAGATGCGCTCTGCATTCAGGAGCGTCGCCTCGGCTCGCTGCAGTTCGATCGACAACGCGAGCACGTCGATTTCAGCTTGTTCGCCGGCGCGACGGAGCGCTTCAGCGACATCCTGCGCCCGTTTGGCGATCACCACCAATTCGCGCGAGATTTCTACGCGCCTTTGCTGGGCTAGCAGCCCGTAGAACTGCTGGCGCACCGCCGCCAGCATATTCGCACGATCGGTGCGATAGTCGAAAATGGCTTGACGGATCAATTGCTCCGCCGCGGCTCGATCAAGCCGCTTTTTGCCCTTCATCGGGATTTCCATCTCGAACCCGGCGTTGTACAGGTTGTTCTGCCCGACGCCGAGCACCTGGGGGTTGTTCGTGTCCCAGCGCGGATTGCTCCACAAACCCGCCTGGATCGCGTTGCCCCGCGCCGAATCGATTTGAGCCGCTGCGCTGCGCAGAATCGGATTGAATTCGATCGCCAGGGATGTCGCCTGATCGAGCGTAATTGTCCCGTCGCCGTTTAGCCTGACGCGCTCGGGAAATCGTCCGTTGGGCATCGGTTGTAATGTCGGCGCTGGCAGGATCATTCCCTCTCGCACGGCGTTCCCTGCCGGAAGCGGCTCTTGGCGGACCAACCGAGCCGTGGTAACGGCGGGGCGAAGTTCCGGCGCGTTGTGAGACACGACGATGGCCGTTGAATCCGGGGGCGCGTTCGTTCGGCGCGACGAGTTGACCGCCGCGGTCGGCGGAGGAGCTGGATTCAGCCGGATGGGAGCCGGGCTCGGCCGCGCCGGCTCGCTGAGTGTTGGCGAAACACGAGCCGGCGCCCCGGGGGGCGGCGCAGCGACTTTCGGTCCAGGGTATCCATATCGCTCGGCGGCTTGGCGCAGCGCGTCGGGAAGTTGTTTCGCCGGCGCCGTGTTGGCGGAGCGTTGTCCATCGGCCCGCTCGATCACCGCACGCGGCCGCGGCGCGGTATCGCTTGTTTCGAGAGGAGTGGCGGAGCGCAATACCGGCGCGTCGGGTTTGCTGCGAGCGAATCGTTCCTCGCCCTGCAGCCGCACAGCCCCGAGGGCGATGCCTACGGCAAGCGAGCAGCAGCAAAGTCTCCAGTATTGACGCATGCGCTTCATTCGGTGCTTTATCCAGAGAACACGACGTTTCCATCGAGTTGTATCGGTCCGATTATGCCGTCTGATGCAACCTCGCGAGTCGTGCCCAATTTGACACCGTGTTAATCTGGGGGTGCGGGATCGAGCTTGCCGGGTAGTCGGTCGACGCAGCTTGTCAAAATCTTCCGATCGAACAGGACTGGTAGTTCTGACGGGGAGAAGCTGCGAGTCCTTGGATTTCCGGACCCCGACCCGTATCTTGAACTGTGGGACGTCGGCCAATAGTAAGTCCCCCCGGATCGTTGCCCGCGTGGGCTTGGCGAATTGGCTTGCACATCTCTCGCTCCGGTTCCCTCTAGCGCGTTTACGATCTGATGCCAATTCCGGAATTTCATCCAATCATTGTCCGTTGGTTCGCGGATCGCTTTGGCGAGCCGACCGATCCGCAACGCCTCGGATGGCCTGAAATCGCCGCGGGCCGGCATACGCTGATCGCCGCTCCCACCGGGTCGGGCAAAACCTTGGCGGCGTTTCTGACGTGCATCGATCGGCTGTTGCGGCAGAGCCTGGCGGGCGAACTGGGCGACGAAACGCAGGTTCTCTACGTTTCGCCCTTGAAAGCGCTCTCCAGCGACGTCCGCCGCAATTTGTCGGTCCCTTTGGCTGAAATTGGCCAGTACGCCGCGACGGCGGGGCACGAACTGCCGCCCTTGCGAGTTATGCTCCGCACCGGCGACACTCCGTCTTCAGAACGTCAGGCGATGCTCAAGCGTCCCCCGCACATTCTGGTGACGACGCCCGAGTCTCTCTACTTGCTGCTCACGTCGCTCAAAGGCCGCGAAATGTTGCGGGCGGTCAAGACGGTGATCGTCGACGAAATTCACGCTTTGGCTCGCGATAAGCGTGGTTCTCACTTGACGCTGTCGCTGGAGCGGTTGGCGCATCTGTGCGCTCAGCCCCCTTTAAGAATCGGCTTGTCGGCCACGCAGCGGCCGATGGACGAAATCGCCCGCTTTCTTGTCGGCACGCACTCGGTTTCGCCCGCTGGCGATGCGAACTGCAGCATAATCGACGTCGGCCATGTGCGATCGCTCGATTTGCAAGTCGAAGTGCCCCCCAGCGAACTTTCGGCAGTTTGTTCGCACGAAACTTGGGCGGAGATTTACCAGCGACTGACGGAATTGATCGCCGAGCATCGCAGCACTCTGATCTTCGTCAACACGCGGCGGATGGCCGAGCGCGTCTGTTATCGCCTCAGCGAACTGCTGGGCGAAGGCGCCGTTGCCAGCCACCACGGCAGTCTGTCGCGCGAGCTGCGGCTTTCCGCCGAGCAGAGATTGCAGTCGGGCGA
>JAICIG010000321.1 GCA_025924495.1 Pirellulales bacterium
AATCGTGCCATGCGCGTTGCCGCGCGGCGCATCGAAATCCTTGAGATGAATGCCGTACAATCGCCCCTTGAACAAATGAATCGCTTTGACCGGATCTTCGGCGGAGCGAATGTAATGGCCCAGGTCGGCACAGGCGCCGATCCTTTCGTCATGGCCTTTAATCGCCTTTAGCACGTCGTCAATTTTGTCGTAGCGTGCGCCTGGCCCATGATTATGAATGGCAATGCGAATGTCATACTCGGCGACCAGCTTGTCCAGACTTTCGAAGGAGTCCTCGGTCGGGTCGGCCGAAATGTTGGGAATGCCCGCCTTCTTGGCGAATTCGAAAATGCGCCGATTGGCCTCGTGATCCTTAGTGAACGGGTTGACCCCGTGGCCTAGAATCTTGATGCCGGCGGCGGCAGTTTTCTTCTTCATCTCGGCAATCTGCTCAGGCGTGCTGCCGAGGCTGAAGTGACCGCCGAAGAACTCGACGCTTTGTGCGCCTAGTTCTTGCATGTGCTGGATGGCCTTGTCGACCGGGTAGTTGCGCAGCGAATAGCTTTGCATGCCGAGCAAAAAACCGCCTGTCTCGGCCGCAGCTGCGCGACCGCGCTTGGCCCACGGCGTCAACATCGCCCCTGCGGCGCCCGCCGCAATTCCCAAAAAGCCCCTGCGCGAAAATGACTGCGGCATGCAATTCTCCCACATTGATCAAGCGACTCGGCAACGATCAGCTCGCCGCCCGGACGGACAATAAGGGGTCATTATGACTGCCCGAGGCTGCGAGTCCAGCCAGCGACCTCGCCTCCAGGGCCTTGCAACGCCGCGGATTGGCTTGACCGCCAGCGGGCCCGCGTTACTTTGACAAGGAATGAGACCCACTGACCGTCGCCCGCCCCAACGCCCCGAGGATCAGCCGCCGCCGCGAACTCCGGCGCCGATCAACGAATCGTCGCAGCGACAGGCATGCCCCGTGTGCGGAGGCCATTTGGTTGAAATCCGCGGCAAGCTTCAATGCTCGCGTTGCCACACGATTTGCGAGACCTGTTGCGAAGGCGGCCCGGCCGCTTGAGGCGTCCTTCCGCAGGCTGGCCAGAGCCAAGCCGAGTTCGAAGGTTGTCTTGCCGATCGTCCCCTCGCTGCCCATTGGGAATACTTGCAGGCTGATCGCGGCACGGGCGGCGAGAATCCCAAGAACAACGCATTGCCTGTCCCCACCTCCAGGACTATAAATTCGTTAGCTCACCATTCCTGCTCTTCCCGACGCCACGGCGTGCGCGAGAAGGGGACGCTTGCCGAAGCGTCATTCCCAGAAATATTTAAGGCCGCGGCTAGGCATCTGCTGATGCCGGATTGGCATCTGTCACTGCGACCCCTCTGGTGATTGTAGGCATGGAAATTGCATAGCACTGTTTGTTTTGGCGTTTTGAAGACTCTTTCGGCATTTGGACACAGGATGGGCTGGCTTTCATTGGCAGTTCGTCGACCGGTATGCTCCTTGATCGACTCAAACACGAAACTGCAGCGATCCACACGCGTCTGGAACGCGACCTCCATTTAACCGAGCCGCCGGTTACCCGGCAGACCTACCTCGGGCTCTTGCAACGGTTCTATGGTTTTTATCAACCCGCCGAGCGGCGGCTGCACGACTCGCTCTCGGCGGCGCTGGTCTACCTGATCGAGCAACGAACCAAGCTCGGCAGACTGGTCGACGACATGCTGTATCTCGGCGTGCCGGCAGAGCAAATACACGCCGTGCCCCGCGCAGAGAAGCTTCCTAGCATCCGCAGCACAGCACAAGCGCTCGGGACGATGTATGTGTTCGAAGGCGCAACTCTCGGCGGCCAGGTCATCGTGCGGCAGGTGCGAACAACGCTCGGTCTGCACGACGGACGCGGCTGCTCGTTCTTTGCCAGCTATGGCGACGAAGTCGGCCGGATGTGGCAAAGCTTCCGCGCGGTTTTGCTTGCGCATTCCTCGCCACATTCCGACGACGAGATGGTCGAAGCGGCCAAGCACACGTTCCAATGCCTACATGCCTGGCTCACGAACGAGGGGCGCGCCGCGCATGCCCTTGCCTGAACATCCACGCCCAGAGCCGGATCTGCCCGGCTGCGAACACGAACGGATCCACATCCCGGGCAGCATTCAGCCGCACGGATTGCTGTTTGCGCTAAGTACGCCAGATCTCATCATTCGCCACGCCAGCGCGAACGTCGAATCGGCATTGGGGATCTCGGCGGCATCCTGCCTGGGGAAGCCCCTTGCTTCGTTGTTTCCGACTGAAGCAGTTGAGACCTGGAAGGTTGCACTCGCCAGCTCTGCGCTGGAAAATCGGCCTCATTATCTGGGTAAACTGGGGCGAGAGCCGGAAGGATCCAAGCAAAGTTATACGGCAATCGGACATCGTCTCGACGGCTTGGCCATCCTCGAACTGGAAGAGTCCCCGTCTGGCGCCGGCCCATCGTTCGATCGCCTTTATCCTAGCCTCCAGGATTTCATGCTCCGGCTGGAGGAGATCCGCGGCATCGAAGAATTGAGCGCGTATGCCGCGGCATCGGTGCGGCAATTGACTGGCTTCGACCGGGTGCTCGTTTACCAGTTCGATGCGGATTGGCATGGCACTGTGATCGCCGAAGATCGCAATGAGGCATTGCCGAGTTACTTGGATTTGCGTTTCCCGGCTTCTGATATTCCAGCTCAAGCCCGCGAGTTGTATCGGCTCAGCCGTATCCGCCTGATCGCTGACGCCAACTACCGTCCGGCGCCAATCGTGGCCGAGTCTGGCCAGGGCGGCCGACCGCTCGACCTGAGTTTCGCGGCTCTTCGCAGCGTCTCGCCGGTGCACCTCGAATACATGCGCAATATGGGCACGATGGCATCGATGTCCTTTTCGATTTTGCGTCGCGGCCGGCTATGGGGCCTGATTTCGTGCCATCATGCGAGCCCGAGATTCGTGCCGTTCGAAATCCGCACAGCCTGCGACTCGTTGGCGCAGATTTACTCGCTCCAATTGGCCGCCCACGAGCAGGCGCGCGGCGCCGAACTGCGCGTGGAACTCAAAACCGCACAGGCATCGCTGCTGGCGAGAATGGCCGAAGAAGAGCACTTCCTCGACGGCCTGGTCAAGCATCCCGAGGAATTGCTCGGCTTCCTGTCGGCTTCGGGAGCCGCAGTGTTTCATGACGGGCAAATCCGGTTGATTGGCGAAACGCCAAGCGAAGCTCAATTGCAACGGCTGGTCGTCTGGCTTTCTTCCGGAGAGCTGACCGGGCGCGAAGTATTCGCCACAGAAATGCTGCCGGCCCTCTTCTCCGAGGCCCAAGCCTATGCAGACAAGGCGGCGGGAGTACTGGCGATCGCCGTCTCTAAGCTCCATCGCAGCTACCTGATGTGGTTCCGCCCCGAAGTCGAAACAACCGTCAAATGGGGCGGCGATCCGGGCAAATCGACCAAGGCGCTGCCAGGCGAACGCCTGCATCCGCGCACTTCGTTTGATCTTTGGAAAGAGACGGTCGCTTTGCAATCGCCGCCTTGGCGAGAATCTGAGATTGAAGCTGCAACCGAATTCCGCGCAGCGTTGATCGGAATTGTGTTGAAGCGAGCCGAAGAGATGGCGCAGCTCAACCAAGAGTTGGAACGCAGCAACAAAGAGCTGGAAGCGTTTTCCTATTCAGTCTCCCATGACTTACGCGCCCCGTTCCGGCATGTGATTGGCTATGCCGAATTGCTGCAGGAGTCGGAAGGCTCTCGGCTCAGCGAAACCGGCCAGAGGTATTTGAGAACGATCGTCGAATCGGCGGTCCACGCCGGCAAACTCGTCGACAATCTGCTGGCCTTCGCCCAGGTGGGCCGTTCCGAACTTACCCTGACCGACATCGATATGAACGAACTCGTACGATCCGTGCAAAAAGACGTCGAAAGCGAGGCTGCCGGCCGTTCGATCGACTGGCGCTTGGGCTCTTTGCCCGCCGTGCGCGTCGATCCGATTTTATGGCGACAGGTAATTCGGAATCTGCTCGCCAATGCGGTGAAGTACACGCGGAAACAGCCGCACGCCGTGATCGAGATGGGCTGCGAAACCCGGCCGGGAGAGCAAGTATTTTACGTCAAAGACAATGGAATCGGGTTCGACATGCAATACGCTGCGAAGCTCTTCGGCGTATTCCAACGGCTGCATCGAATGGAGGATTTCGAGGGCACAGGCATTGGCCTGGCCAATGTGCGCCGCATCGTCGAGCGTCACGGCGGCCGAGTTTGGGCCGAAGGCGCCGTCAATGCAGGGGCGACGTTTTATTTTTCCCTACCCCAAAAGGACAACTAGAGCACGCAGATGTTGAAGCCCATCTTGCTAGTCGAAGACAACCCCAACGATCTCGAGTTAACGCTGGTCGCATTGGAGAAGAGTCAGCTAGCCAATGAGGTCGTCATCGTTCGCGATGGCGCGGAAGCGCTCAATTATTTGTTCAGGCAAGGCGCCTATGCGGATCGTCCTCAAGGCAATCCGGCGGTCGTATTGCTCGACTTGAAGCTTCCCAAAGTCGACGGCTTGGAGGTGCTGGAGCGCATCAAGAACGTGCCGGAGTTGAAAAGCATCCCGGTCGTCATGTTGACGACTTCCCGAGAAGAGACCGACCTGGCGCGCAGCTATCGGCTTGGCGTCAATGCTTACGTCGTCAAACCCGTCGGGTTCAAGGATTTCATTGAAGCCATCCAGGATTTGGGCGTCTTCTGGGCCGTGTTAAACGAACCGCCGCCCGGCAGCCTCAGGCCCCAGCGCAACGATTCAGGCTCATCGCGGCCCACAGTTTAGCAAGCAAGAGCATAAGGCGAAGAGGCATGAAGGCGAACAGCGATCCGATCCGCGTCCTGCACCTGGAAGACGACGATTTCGATGCCGAACTAGTTCGCCTCGCATTGGAACGAGAGCAACTGAACGCCGTTTTTTGCCGCGCCGCCTCACGCGAGGACTTTCTTGCGGCATGGTCCCTCGGCAAGTTCGATCTGATTCTGGCGGATCACAATCTCTCCGGCTTCACGGGCCTCGAGGCGCTGGAGATCGTTCGCCAGGCGGATCACGAGATTCCCTTCATTTCCGTGTCAGGGATGTTGGGAGAAGAGGTGGCCATCGACACGCTCAAACAAGGCGCCACCGACTATGTGCTCAAACAAAGGCTAGCGCGTCTAGGGCCAGCCGTGAGACGAGCCATCGCAGAAGCCCGCATCAAGGCCGAGCGCAAACAGGCAGAGGAGCGGCTGCGCGAGAGCGAGCAACGATATCGCGTGCTTACCGAGGTGTCTCCGCAAGTCGTCTGGTTTGGCCGCGCCGACGGCTACATGACGTACTTTAACCAGCGCTGGTACGATTACACGGGCTTGAAAGCCGACGAAACCATGGGCGACGGCTGGATGACGGCGATCCACCCAGAGCAACGCCAAAGCGCGCGGCGCGCCTGGGATCAGGCGGTGAAACGCGGCGTCAATTATGAAGCGGAATTGCGTCTGGCTCGCGCCGACGGCGTCTATCGCTGGCATCTGACCCGAGGGTTAACGATTCGTGACGCGTCGAACGCCGTCGTGCAATGGATCGGAGTGGCGGTCGATATCGACGACCAGAAGCGGGCCATGGAACACGCGGAGACGGCAAACCGCGTCAAAGACCATTTTCTCGCCACGCTGTCCCACGAACTGCGGACTCCGCTCAATGCTATCGTTGGCTGGGCTCAGTTGATGCGCATGGGCAAAATGAGCGACGAAGAACTGCAACAGGGCGTTGAGATCATCGACCGCAATGCCAAGCTCCAGGCGAAGCTGATCGAAGATTTGTTGGATGTGTCGCGCATCATTTCCGGCAAACTTCGCTTGGAAGTCGGGCCGGTCGATCTCACCAGAGTCATCGAAGAAGCGCTCAGCACGGTGGCGCCGGCGGCTCGCTCCAAGGGAGTGCGCATGGGATCAATGCTTGATTCGAGCATCGGTCGGCTCTCGGGCGATGAAGCGCGACTTCACCAAATTATCTGGAACCTACTGTCCAATGCCGTGAAATTCACGCCGAAGGGGGGCAACATCCAGGTCCGCCTCGACCGCGTTCGGTCAGAAGCGCGGATTGTCGTCGAGGACGACGGCCAAGGCATTTCACCTGATTTTCTGCCGTACGTCTTCGACCGCTTCCGGCAGGCAGACAGCGCCGCAACCACGCGCTGCCATTCTGGGTTGGGCCTAGGACTGTCCATTGTTAGGCATCTCGTCGAGCTGCATGGCGGACGGGTGGAAGTATTTAGTGCAGGTGCGGGCCAGGGCTCGACTTTTACCGTTCTGTTGCCGATCAACGCAGCCTGGGACATGCGGCCTCCAGACGCCGACCGTCGCCTGGACGCCGAGTCGACGACGGAATCGCCGCCCGAGCTCGTAGGCATACGAATTCTGGTCGTCGACGACGAGGCGGACTCTCGCGAGATGCTCGCCCGACTGCTTAGCGAGTGCGGGGCGGAGGTGTCGGTTGCGGATTCAGTGCAGGCGGCGCTTGAGGAACTCGAACGGCAGCCGCCCCAGGTTCTGGTAAGCGACATCGGCATGCCGTACGAAGACGGTTATCAATTGATTCGCAAGGTGCGCAATCAGGGCAAATCTGCACGCGAGCTGCCCGCAGTGGCCTTAACGGCGTTCGCCCGCTCCGAAGACCGCACGCGGGCCGTACTGGCAGGTTTCCAGGTGCATATGTCGAAGCCGGTCAATCCTATCGAGCTGGCTGCCGTCATCGCCAGCCTCGTTGGGCGCACAGGCGTGACGAAGTGATGGCCGCCGCCGCGTCTTAGGCTGGCGATCGAACTATTTGCCGGCGGCGGATTCTTGATACGCCTTGCCCGAGCGATATAGTTCGAGCCGCGCGTTCATATCCGGGCGTTGGGCCTCAGGCGCACGCTCGATGGCCTGACTCTCGTATTTGGCCGCTTCATCATAATCGCCAGCGCGAGCGTAAGCTGCCGCCAGCGTGTCGAGCCAGTCTGGATTCTTCCATTCGGACAATTCGCAGGCTTTCGTCGCCGCCGCTACGGCGGCTTTGCCATCGCAATGTTTCTCGTCAGGACAAGTTGCTAACAGCCAAGCGCGGTTGTTGTACCCCGCGCCGTCGTTCGGCGCGAATTTCACGGCCTGGTCAAAATCCTTCAAGGCCTGCTCATATTTGCCTTGTCGGCGCAGGATATTTCCCCGGTTGCCGTACGCCTCGGCAAATTTGGGGTCGAGCTGAATGGCGCCGCTAAAGTCCTGCTCTGCGCGAGCCAGATTGCCCGTCTGGTCGTAGACCACGCCGCGATTGTTGCGGGCGACGGCGAACTTCGGATCGAAGCGAATCGCCTGATCGAAGTCGGCGATGGCTTGCTTGAGTTCGCCTTGGTTTGCGTGGGCCAGCCCGCGGTTGTTGTAGGCGGCCGCATAGCTGGGATCGATCTTGATCGCTTCGCTATAATCTGCGACTGCGTGCTTGGGATCTCCGCTGCGGTCGTACGCGATGCCGCGATTGTTGTAGGCGACGGCCATCTGCGCGTCGTTGCGGATGGCCTGCGTAAAATCGCCGATGGCCCCCTGAAAATCTCCCTGCTGCTCGCGGACGAGGCCTCGCAGATTGTAGGCCCAGGCGTTGTTCGGTTCGCGTTTCAAGACGTCGTTGAAATAGCCGACTGCCTGACCGACCTGCACGACGTCGCTCTTCTTCAGCCAACCCGAGCGCCCGGCGGATTCAATCCAGAGCCAATCGCCTTGCTCTTGCACCACGCGCATCGGCTGCGCCAACTCGGCGACGCTCGCCCCGAACTTTTCGCCGACCTTCAGCGCCACGTCGGGACGTTTGGCCAGGATCTCGCGGCCGGCCCAAGCATCACCGTCTGCGGCGCGGCCCGCGCTCGCCGCTAAGATAGAGATCAGCGCACTCGCCGCTCCGCATGCAATTCGCCGACGCAGCATAGATTTCTCCTCGTATGAAGACGCCTCGCATCGCAAATCCAGAATCGAGCGAGCTGAAGCGATTCTAAAATAAACGCTCATTTAGACAAGCATGCGAGGCCTGAACGTGAATTCGTTCCGGCTTCAAAGGCAAGAAAGCCGCCGACGACAAACGCAAAGCGCCTGACGGCCGAGACGCGTGCATGAGGTCGCCGGACATCACCGACACTGCAATGCGGCGGCGGCAGGCATTGGCCCTCGGATGGCATGGAAATTACCGCCCGATTTCCGCAGTTCGCCGCGTTCGGATAATTTCGCCTTACTGCTTCAGCTCCCGCAGTAGTTTTACCGCCGCATCGACCAGCATTTCGCCTCCACCGGACTGCACGATGGAGTTGACCGTTTCATAGCTCCCTTCGGCAAACGCCTTCTGGGTAGGAACGTAATGCGGATTGTCGTTGGAGAGTTCCACGACCATCGTCAGCGTAAATGGAGAAGCGGCTTTGATGGCCAGCCCTAGTTCGACAAAAACTTCCCCCGGCAAGGCGACCAGGGCCGCTTCGGGACTCAGCCGAAAGACTTGCACCTCGAGCGGCAAGACGTCGACGCCGCGTTGCTGGATAGCGACGATCTTGCAGGCTTCGACCTGTTCCAGAAAGGACAGTTCGCGCGTACCCACCTTGGGCATGTTGCCGCGCGCCGTTTCGACTTGCGACGGATCGTAGCGCTGGAGCGGCACATCGACCTTGACGGAGCGCACGGCTAAGGCGGGCAAGGTAACCGGCTTCAGCCCGGGCAAAGCGGTTTCGACCGTTCTGGCCAACGTCGAGCCGATTCTTTCCGCTTCAGATTGCCCCTTTTGCGGTCGGTCGTTCGTAACATCGATGTGATTGATGTCGCCGCACGTTCCATTGCCAAACATTGAAATCAGCCCAGCGCCGAATTTCGCACGCAGATCGCGTTCGAGGTAATAGGGATAGTCGGCCGAGTATTCGGTCCCGCCTACCGTATCTAAGTGCAGCGCAAACACGGTCAAGATGCCCAGCGGTTGGTGTTGCGCAGCGTCGCGAACTAGCAAAACGCCTAATTGCGGATCGATTGGGCCTAGGCTAGACTCCTTCCCCATCAATATTTTGTTGCAGGCAAGCGCAATAATTGTGCCGCCAGACATCGCAATTTGCGGAACGATGGCGCGTATATCGTTACCGAACATAGATCGGAGGTAGTCCACC
>JAICIG010000322.1 GCA_025924495.1 Pirellulales bacterium
CACAGGCGCGCGAACGAGCGAAATACGCCTTTTGGTCGCTGATGATCACCCCGCGATCCGTAGCGGGCTGAAGGCGATTTTCGCGGCCACGGAGATCAATATTGTTGGCGAGGCGGTAACGAGCGCCGAGGCCGTGCACAAGGCGATTACCGTGCCGACCGATGTAGTTCTGCTCGACTTGACGTTGCCTGACGGCAACGGCCTCGATGCATTGACCCGCATCAAGGCGGTGCGGCCCGAATTGCCGGTGATAATCTACTCGATGCAGTCCGACGACTTGTCTCGTCGTCGAGCGCTGGCGGCAGGGGCGAGCGATTATCTTGTCAAAGGCATTGCCACGGCGGAAATGGTCGATGCCGTTCGTACCGCGTACAGGTGCGCGGCAGAAGCGCCCCCGCTTAAAAAAAGCCTCGTCACCGCATCAACTTTGGAAAATCATAACGGCACGACTGCTGATTCCGGTTCTTCGGCGCAGGTTCTCCCCGATCAGCTCCGTGGGACTGGCAACCAGGGGGGCAAAATCCTCGTCGTGGCCGACTGTGTCGACATGCAAGCGAACTTGCAAGACATTCTGCAGCAGGAGGGTTACGAGGTCCATTTCGCCGAGGCGCCAACTGGGGCGCTGCGGCGCGCCGATTGGGCAGAGTTTCAGGTGATTCTGCTCGATGGCAAACTGCGAGGCGTCTCGGCGAACGAGACTTTGACGCAACTTCGAAGGTTGGCTCCCGCTGCGGCGGTCATCATCATGACGGGCTATCTCGACCTGGACAGCGCTCTTGCCGCGCTGCGCCATGGTGCGGCCGATTATTTGCTCAAGCCGATTAACGCTGACGCGCTGCTCGCTGGAATCAGTCGAATTCGCCGTCTGCAGGAGGCCCAGGAGAAGGCCGCGCAATCTCATCGGCTCGCCGCCATCGGTCAGATGACGGCCATCGTCACGCACGAAGGCCGCAGCGCATTACAACTGGCCCGCGCTAATCTGGAACTGCTGGAATGCGAGGTGGCGCACCTTCCGCGCGCCGTCCAGTTGCTGGGCCGCGTGCAAAACGCGCAGAACCAATTGCGCCGCTTATTCGATGACGTCCGCGAATTCGCGGCCCCGCTGGCCTTGGTGCGCGAGCCGTGCAATGTGCGAGCTCTTGTCCGCCGCGCCCTTGAGGAAACTTGCCGCGTTTCGCCGGAACGGACGGTCCGGCTGACCGAGCACCTGACCGAACCGGATCCGGTCTGCGACGCCGACCCGTTCCGACTCAATCAAGTATTTCGCAATCTGTTTGAGAATTCTCTGGCAGCCTGTTCCGATCCCGTGGTGCTATCGGTTCGCTACTCAACAAGCCAGTTGGCTGAAGAAGGTCACGCAATCGAGATTGTCGTCGAGGACAACGGCCCAGGATTCACCGGCGAGCAACAGCGCCGGCTTTTCGAACCGTTTTATACGACGAAACCCAAGGGCACGGGACTGGGGCTCTCCATTGCACAGCGGATTGTCGAACATCATGGGGGCCGCCTGGCCGTCGGCCCGGAAAGTTCGTCGGGAGCTCAGTTCATTATCGTCCTGCCCCAAGCGATCGTTGCGCCCGAATCTGCATATGCTGTCGCGGAAACCAAACGGGACTGCCATGTATCTCCGTAACAACCAGGTTCAACCGAGTGCTGCCCACAGGAGTGAGCGCGGCCGAACAGCAAGCTAAATGCCCATTGACCAGCCGGGAGCGCTGGAGGGGCTTCAACGACGTTTCCGCCCGCGATGCCATGACCTTTGACGAAACATATCCCTTAGCCGCACCCCATTTCCAAACTCCAGACGGCTTCCGAAAAGGAGCCGGCGCGGCCGTAGAGTGCGTGAATTGCGGGCGGAACACCTCGTGGTTCCACAAACAGCTCTGTCTTTACTTCTGCTCGCCGAATTGTTTTGACCAATACGGCCCCGAATCGCGGAGTGATGGGCTGTCATTGCCGCCCAGCTAGTCGGCCTGGCCCAGACTTGCCCGCTCCGCCGGAACATATTCGTCCCCTGCCGCCAGCGCCATCTCGCGGGCGTGATGTACGGCGCCAGTTCCCCCGAACCATCAATTAGCCGCAGCCGCTCGCCCGCATCGACTTCCTCCAATAATCGCGCCGATTCTATGCCGCGGTCTCCGCTAAGTGCAGCGCACGAACGAAGTCAAATGGATTTCGAGCGGAGATGCCGAACAAACCGTGATCCCGCGAGCCCACTGGAGTGACACGGAGATCATTCGACGACGTGAACCGTACCACGGCGACCAAGGTGCTCAAGTGTAAAGGCATCACCAAAGCCAACCTGCTCATGTAGCCGCCGCTCGCCGAAGAGAGCCATGACGACGAAGACCGCTTCCATTAAATTGAAAGAGACGATCGGCTGCCTCCGATCTAGCGCGGATCCATGCGGTCGTCGTCAGCGTCAGCTTCAGGGCGCCCCTGCTGCGCGATGCTGAGACAAGCCATCCGGGAGCAATCGATGCCAATCATGGAACGAGCCTCGCGTCAAACAAGCTGGGGAACCGACTGGACCGTCGAGATGCGAGTGTGGATGCAGCGCGCCGGTCTCGCTATGTTGGATGAGAGCCAGGCGGAATTGCTAACCGCAATTGATCGAGTCCACAGCATTAGCGCCGCCGCTCGAAGTATCGGCATCTCCTACCGACATGCCTGGAAAATGGTGCAGGCCGCGAATGCGGCGGCCGGCATTGAACTGGTGGAGGCGGCCGTGGGCGGCGTGCGCGGCGGAGGCGCCAGGCTCACCGATCGCGGGCGCTTCGCGGTCGAAGTGCTGGAACAACTCCGCGAAGAACTCCGCGCCAAAGGCGCCGACGCGCTGCGCCGGATTGTCAGTCCGGCAGGAGACGCCGCTTGCACGCTGCATTTGGCAGCCGCAATCAGCTTACAGGAAGCGGTAGGACAGATCTTGACGGAGTACGCTTTGCTCCGCCCGCTCATTCGCGTGCGCGCCGTATTCGGCGCCTCGAACGAGCTGGCCGACCATCTGCAGGCGGGTTCGCCGTGCGACCTGTTCATTTCGGCGGATCCGACACACATCGATCGGCTGATGGAAAAGGGCCTGATCGAACCGCGATCGCGCCGCGAGTTGGCGGTGAATGGCCTGGCGGCGGTCGGGCCGGTCGGCAAAGCTATGCCTGTCAGGAAAGCGAGCGATCTGCTAAACGCAGCGGTCAAACATGTCGCACTGGCCGAACCGGCCTGCCCTCTCGGGAAACTCTCGCAGTCGTACCTCGAATCGATTGGCCTTTACGAGGAGCTCCGGTCGAAGGCGATCTTCGTCGGCAATTCACGAGGCATTCTTGCCGCAATCCAATCCGGCGCCGCCGAGGCAGGACTGGCGTTTGCCAGCGACGCCGCCAAGAGCAATGCATGCAAAATGTTGTTCCAGGCGCCTGCGGCCCACGTTTCCGCCGAAATCGTAGGGGCCGTATCTCGCCATGCAGGCAGCCCGGATGAAGCGCGGGCTTTGGCCGATTTCTTCGTCTCGGCGGCCGCGCGGCGGTGCTTCCGCCGTTGTGGGTTTCGACCCATCAAATCGAATCCAGAGCGTGCTGTAGCATCTAGCTCAGACTGATTCGCCTGGCTGTAGCAATGCAGACTATCGCCTTCCGGGCGGAGACTGGCCGCGCGAGCGGAAACCAGTTACCGTAAGCAATCTCGGCTATGCCTGGCGTATCGACATCCAGGGGGCGTCGCCAGACACACATTGCGCCAAGGCCTGCCGACGAAGAACAATCCCGCTAATTCATTCC
Organism: Pirellulales bacterium; assembly: GCA_025924495.1. Next base: position 3,774 of record JAICIG010000322.1, read on the forward strand.
GTACCGCTTCCCGCCTGTGGAGTAAATCGCCATGGCTCATCGCCTCGCCCGCTTGTATCTGGCTCTGGCTGCTATCATTTCGCCGGCACTCGCCGTCGCAGCTCAACCGACCAAAGAACCAATTGCACCGCAAAACAAGCCAATTCAGCTTTTCAATGGCCGCGATCTCTCGGGTTGGTACACGTTTCTTAAAGACACAAAATATGAAGACCCGCGCAAAGTGTTCACCGTGCATGACGGCATGATCCATATATCGGGCGACGGACTCGGTTGTATTACAACTAAGGACGAATACCGCGACTATCATCTCGTCACCGAGTGGAAATGGGGCGAGCGAACTTGGGCTAATCGCAAGCAAGCGGCCAAGGATTCAGGCATCCTGGTCCACAGCACGGGCCCCGACGGCGGCTACGGCGGCACGTGGATGCCATCGATTGAAGCGCAAGTCATCCAAGGCGGTTGCGGAGATTTCGTCATGGTCGCCGGCAATGACGCAAACGGATCGCCCGTGAAGCTGAGCCTGACGGCCGAAGTCGTCAAAGATCGCGATGGAGAGACCGTGTGGCGCAAACGGGGCGAGAAGCAGACGTTCACCAAAGGCCGAGTGAATTGGTACGGCCGCGATCCTGATTGGAAAGATGTACTGGGCTTTCGCGGCCCTCAAGAGGTGGAAAAGCCAGACGGCGAATGGAACCGCATGGAAGTGATCTGCGACGGCGACCGCATTACGATCCTCGTGAACGGGACGGTCGTCAACGAAGCATCCGATGTCGTCCCTCGCGCCGGGCGCATTCAAATCCAAACGGAACTCGCCGAGATCTACTTCCGCAAAGTCGAACTGCATCCGATCGAGAAAAAATAGCGACGGCCGGCAAGTTCGCCAGCCATCGCCTGTTCTTCATGCTCAACCTCCCGGAGACGGAAGCATGCAAAAGTTCTTTATCGCGCTCGTTTTTCTTGCCACCGCTGCGGCGGCTGCCCGCAGCGCCGAGCCGACGCTTAGCGCGGAAACGATCAGCGTCCGCAAGATATGGGATCGCGCTCCGCACAACGCCTTTACCGACCTGATCCGGTACCGGGACCATTGGTATTGCGTATTTCGCGAAGGCAAAGCGCATGTGTCGCCCGACGGCGCTCTGCGGGTCATCGTCTCGGCGGATGGAGAAACTTGGGAAAGCGCCGCGCTGTTAACATCGGAAACCGCCGACCTCCGCGATGCCAAGCTCTCGGTGACTCCCGACGGACGCCTGATGCTGATCGGCGCCGGCGCCTGGCACGAGCCGCAGCCCGCCACGCACCAATCGCTGGCCTGGTTCTCCGAGGACGGGCGCTCATGGAGCGAAGCGGTGGAGATCGGCGAGCCTGACATGTGGCTCTGGCGGGCGACCTGGCATAAAGGCAACGCCTACGGCATTGGTTACGACACAAGCAAGGACCGCCGGATCGCGAGGCTCTACCACAGCGCTGACGGGCGCAAGTGGGAAACGCTGGTCTCGGACCTGTTCGACAAAGGCTATCCCAACGAATCCGCCTTGTTGTTCGATGCTCAGGACAACTGCCTTTGTTTGCTGCGGCGCGATGCCGATACGCGCACCGCTCAGCTCGGCAGCTCAAAGCCTCCTTATACGCAGTGGCATTGGAAAGATCTCGGCCAAGCGGTCGGCGGCCCCAACATGATCCGACTGCCGGGCGGACAGATTGTCGCCGCCACGCGACTTTACGAGGGCAAGGTCCGCACCTCGCTGAGTTGGGTAAACCCTGAGGCAGGCGAGATGAAAGAGTTTCTGCCGCTTCCGTCGAGTGGCGACACGAGCTATGCCGGGCTTGCCTGGCACGATGGACTCCTGTGGGTCAGCTACTACTCGTCGCACGAGACGAAGACGAGCATCTATCTCGCCAAAGTCAAATTCGCGGAATAATTGCGCCGACCTCATCTGCGGTCAATCATCGTCCGGCGTTTCGCGAACAACCTTTTGCCACGTTCGCTCGTCGGCAGAGGCGAGAATCGCCAGGTTGACTCGTAGCGTTTGCACGGCTTCCTGCAGGCTGCACAGCGGCCTCGCTCCTGCGTCCAGCAAGTCCAGAAACGCCTGCGCCTGATCCACGAACAGCGAGTCTCTTTCGAGCGAACTGAAGGTCTCGTCGTGCCATTCGGCGCCGGGCTCAGCAGCCCAGCGCCAGCGGTGCTTGTGATATTCAAAGCGAACGATGCCCCGGCTGCAGACCACGCTGATCGTCGATTCGTTGGCCGCCTGGTGCTGGTTGAGACTATAGCACCCCATCACTCGGCCGTGACGCGCCAGCACATGGACCGTATCTTCCACCTCGACTCCTTCCAGGGCGAGGTGATCGATGTCGGCAACGACCGAGTCAATCGGTCCTACGAGCCATTCGGCCGCGTTCATGACATGCGTCAAGGCGTCCTGGACGGCGCCGCCGCCCGTGGCGCGATCCTTGTAATAGATCTCGCGATAGGCAGGACGATAGAACGGAAAATGCTGCCCGCTGCTGGCAATGATCTCGAGAGGATCGCCAAATCGGCCGCTGCGGATCGCGTCGCGCATGGCCGCCAAGACCGGATGCGCACGATAGACGTAGGCGACTGCCGCTTTCAAACTGCGACGAGCAATCAGTCGGCTGAGCGACTCGATCCCCTCCAGCGTCGTGCTCAGCGGTTTCTCTATTAATAGGTGCACACCTGCCTGTGCTGCGCCCTCGGCAATTGCGATATGCAGATGGGCCGGCGTGCAGACCACGACGGCTTCCGGCTGGTCCGCGAGCGCAGATTGGAGGTTGTCGAATGATTTCGGGATTTTGTAGCGGTCGGCAATCGTCCGGCGCAATTCGGCATTTAACTCGCAAATGGAAACCTCGGCCCGCCCCGTCGCCAGAAAACAGCGTGCATGGCGCTCGCCAATGGAACCGACGCCAACAATCAAAATCCGTTTTGGAGAACTCATGCCAAGCGTTCCAATTGATGCCGATCAGGACGTCGAGCAGACCTTTTTTAAGGCAGCTTGTCGGCAAACCGCATCGCATACAGATCGGCATCTTTCATCACGAAACGAATTCGAATCGTATGGCCTGCGAGTTTTCCGACGTCATCTCCCTGCCGCCAACGCACGGGTCGTTCGATCTCATTGCCGATTGACTCGATGCAGTCGGCCAGCGTGTAACCAGGAATTGGCCGACCTCCGGCGTCTTGCAGTTCGACGCGGATGCCGCCCGCCGCCGAGGTGGCAAAGTTGATCAGCAGTTTTTTGCCGGCAAAGGTGAGCGGTTTCAGCACCGCCTCGCCTCCTTCATAAGGCGCTCGCAGCGAGGCGAATCCGTCGAGTCGCAAGCTGTAGCGTCGTAGATGAGCCGTCGGCTGCGCGTAATCCTGATTTACATAGACAGACATCTCCGTCGGGCCGGTCTGGACCACATTTAAGGCCGGGTAGTTCGTTCTTGAAACCCAATTCCGTGCGCCGATGCCGGGACGAATGAATGCCCGGAGCAGGGCCCGATCGTAAACAGCGCCGCCGCGCGTCGTCATGAAAATCGCGTCGGAAGCGTCCTTAAAATAGTTCGGATCGACATCAATCGCTTTCGCCTCTTCTGGACTCAATACCTGCCGGCCCGGCATAAAGCGGGCGCAGACCGCAACATAAATGTGCGGAGCGCGGAAGTAGGGATGCGTCTGGTTTGTGTAGAGGTGCTCGATCGGCGCCGGCTTGCCGTCCAGGCCGCGATATTCCATCAACTGTACCTGGCGCCAATGCACGAAGTCATCGCTCTCGGCGCGGCAAATCCTGCGCACTTTGTCTTGGAAAACGCGGAAGTAAGCCAGATACTTCCCTTCTTCCCGCGAATAAAACGCGACGTTTTGCGAATCGAACATATAGGGAAACGGTACGACGTTCTTGGACAGCACCGGCTCTTCTTGTAACTTGCGCCATTGGCGGCCGTCGGGCGAGACCAACGCCACGAGGCCGGTAGCCATCGTCCCCGCCAGCGCTTTGAACCTCGCTTCAGCCGGAGCCGCCGGATTCGCATCGAGAAAAGGACTGAAATTGTGAGACAAACCGTCGGTCGCTAGAACGATGTTGCCGTCGCGGCGGCCTGCAAACTCAAACTCATCGAGCTTCGGCTTCGTCCATTTGACCCCGTCGGATGATTCGGCCAGGCAGGTGACTTCGCCCGAACCGTCAGCCTTGCTCGTAGGTTTGCCGCGATAGTAAAGCAGATACTTCTGTCCGTCTCTCAGCACGGTGCAGTAGCCGCAGAAAGGGCCTTCCCAAGGTTGATCAAACAGGACGACGGGGCCTTCATCGCGGGGCTCGCAAAGATTCAGGCTGACGCCGTGCAAGACATCGATGAGATGACCATCAACGAATAATTCGCGCCGCGAACCGAGATTTAACGCGGATTCCTCCGCCCGTGCTGACGCCAATATCGCCCAGACGAGGGCGCCACAAATTGCAGCAATTCGCATTTTTCCACCTGTTGCAAAAAGCAAGACCGGCCAGCAATGAGGCTAGTGCGTCCACGGGCGGCTGGCAACCGTGCATAGCGGGACTGGGAATGCCGGTTAGACGGCAATGTTGCGCGACTCACGGCGGCGTCTTAAGAGACTCCGCGGAATCAAGGGGAAATCCCACCGCACTTTCCTTGGATATCGTCGTGAGCGCGCCCGTCAGCCGCTCCGCGGCAGCATGCGTGACATTCGCCGATTCGCCCGGCGCTTTCTGCGAAGCCGACAAGGACCGAGCGATCAACGGGCAGAAAAACGACAGGCGGTTGCCACCGTAGGCGCCGAAGATCATCGCATCAACGCCTAAGAATGGTTCGCAACAGCGACCTCGCAAGAATATCACCTAACAATTTAGGCCACATGCAAAATGGCGGCGCCGCTTGACTCCGGCCGACGCCCGGCCCATCCTTTTAGGGGAAACTCAGAGAATTTCGCTTGATAGCTGTAACTATCCTTTCGGCATATACACCTTTGGTTTGGGAAAGGTATATAATCCGCGTTGCGGCAGGTTATCCCTTCTGGCCTGCCGATAGACTTTCGTCAAAACGTGCGCCCCGGAATTTCGCCGATTCAAGTCACGTTCGTCGCGACAACGGACTCGCTCAAGTCATCTCCTGCGAATTTCCTACGGACTGAGATAACCATTTTATTGTCAGCGGCGATCTGCCTCGGAGAACAGAGATGAGATTCAGCACTCCAGCGTTCGTATTAGCTGCATTATTTGTGATTCTGGCTGGTTTCGGCTTTGCAGCGCCGCGAAGAGAGAACCCAATAAGCCAAACGGCAGGCGAGGCGCCACTAAAGCTCGGCGCAACGAAAGAACTCAAGAAGTCTGTGAAATTGAAATCGCCGCAGCAG
>JAICIG010000323.1 GCA_025924495.1 Pirellulales bacterium
CCCACTATTTTGTGGAAAACCAAGGCACCGAAGCCAGCCGCCACGACTCGCTCGTGCCGGCCATGAGCACGCTGATCATTATCGCGCACATCAAAGACGGCGCCGATCTGGCCCGGCAGCATCATCTGCCGGAGCCCATTATCGACCTCATCGAACAGCACCACGGTACAACCCTGGTGGAGTACTTTTACCGCCGGGCGAACGAGCAATCCGAGGCGAATCCGGATCTTGGGCATGTCGAAGAAAGCTCGTTCCGCTACCCAGGGCCGAAGCCGCAGACGATCGAAGCGGCCGTGCTGATGCTGGCCGACGCCGTCGAAAGCGCCAGCCGCGTGCTGGTCGAACCGACTCCCGCGCGTATCGAAAGTCTGGTCGAAGACATCGCCATGAAAAAGCTGCTCGACGGCCAGTTCGACGAATGCAATCTGACGCTGCGGCAGTTGCGGACGATCGAAGACAGCCTGATCAAATCGCTGACCGCCGTCTATCACGGCCGCGTCAAATATCCCGACCAGCGCACGGCTTAGTCGCCGTCTGTCGGTTGATAGCAGAATTCGTTAGGCTGCAATATGTGCCGCGCGCCCAGTGGCCGGCATTTGGACCATGTCCCCCCGAGCGCCCGCAGCGCCCGTCTTGCCTATGATTCAAATCGATGTCCGCAACCAGCAGCAAACGCTGGCAGTCGACGAGGCGCTATTGCGCAAAGCGATCGAAACAGTGCTGGCCGGCGAAGGCATCGTACGGGCGGAGATCAGCCTGGCCGTGATTGACGATCTGGCTATGCACGCGCTGAACCGCCAGTATCTGGACCATGACGAGCCGACCGACGTCCTGAGCTTCGTGCTGGAAGAAGAGCCGGGCTATGTGGAAGGAGAAATCATCGTCAGCGCCGACACCGCCGCGGCCTCGAGTCGGCGTTTCGGCTGGAAAGCCGAAAATGAACTGTTGCTGTATGTGATTCATGGAGCACTGCACCTGGTCGGTTACGACGACTTGAATCCGGAAGCGCAGGCCCAAATGCGCGGCCGCGAGCGAGCCTATCTCAGCCAATTCGGCCTGACGCCGCACTACGCGGAAGATTCGCCATGATCCTCGAACGATTGCATGTCCGCTTATCGCTTCGTAATCCGCATTCCGCATTCCCCATTCCGCATTTGAACCAAACTTCCGGCGCCCCCAAGTAACGACGCCGCAAATCGCACTACGCTTCATGTCTGCCGAAAAAGCCACTGCTTTGGTGCTTCGCGTCATCGAGTTCAGCGAGACAAGCTACGTCGTCACCTTGTTTACGCGGGAATTCGGCAAAGTGCGAGGGTTGGCCAAGGGGGCTCGAAGGCTGAAGGGGCCGTTCGAGTCTGCCCTTGACCTGTTAGCCCAATGTCGGATAGTCTTCCTCCGCAAATCATCCGAAGCGCTCGATCTACTGACCGAAGCCAAGTTGGAGCGGCGATTTCGCGCGGCGGACCGCGATTTATCACGTCTCTACGCGGGCTACTACGTCGCCGAGTTGTTGAACGAACTGACCGACGACGCCGACCCTCACCCCGAGTTGTTCGACCTCGCCAGCGAGACCTTGCTCGCGTTGGCAAGCGGCAGCGCGGCGACCTCGGCGTTGATCTTGCGTTTCGAATTGATTGCTTTGAGACTGCTCGGACACCTGCCGTCGCTCGACGTTTGCGTCGGCTGCGGCGAGCCGGTGGCGGCGAGCGGAGGTCGAGTCGCCTTTGGGCTGTTGGCAGGCGGAGTGCTCTGCGGGCGATGTCGGCCGGGAAAGAAACAAGTCGTCTCCATCCAGGCCGGCAGCTTGCGGGTGATGCAGCATTTCTCCGACCCGCATAGCGAAACCTGGCAGCGGATGGAAGTCGATCGCTCGCTGCGCGGCGAATTGCGTGGAGTGGTAAACCAGTACCTTTGCAACCTGCTGGGCCGTCGCCCGCGGATGCATGGTTACCTGGGAATTCTTACAAGTTGATGGCATCATGGAAGAGGCGCCATGCGAGTTAGTCTGGCGAAGTGCTGCGTCGTTGCGGCGCTGGCCGTAGCCGGCTGCCGCTCGCAATCGCGCTCGCCGACCGATCCGTTTGCCGCTCAATCGCAACCGTCGGCGGCGGGAGTGGCGCAGCAAAACCAAAATGCGCCGGACAAGGCCACGGGCGTGCAGCAGGCCAGTTTTCAGCGGCCTGAATATGTGCCGCTGCCCGGCAAGTCAATCGTCGGACTGCTTCCCAAGGACGAAGACGGCATTGCCATCAACGAAGAGAAATCGGCCTGGGAGAAGACCGTCGAAAACCTCGCTCCGTCGAAGGTCGGCAAGCGCTTTAAAAAGGCGATTGGACGCGGGCCTAACGAACAGATCGCCCGAGAAAACTTCGACAAGGGCGAAGACCTGTTCAAGCAGCGCAAGTACGACGAGGCGGTCAAGTATTTCAAAGAGGCTTCCAAGCGCTGGCCCGATTCGGGGCTCGAAGAAGACGCGCTGTTCTACCTGGCCGAAAGCTACTTCTTCGCCGACCGCTACTATCGAGCCAGCGATACGTACGTCTTACTGCTGAAGAAGTACGAAAACTCGCGTTACTTGAACGACGTGGTGATTCGCCAGTTCGCCGTTGCCCAGTACTGGGAGCAGATGGCCAAGGACCACGCCTGGTACGCGCTGAACTTGACCGACAAAACCCGCCCGTACTTTGATCCGGCCGGCAACGCCATTGCCGTTTACAACAGCGTGCGGCTCAACGACCTGAATGGTCCGCTCTCCGACGACGCCACTATGGCCATGGCTAACTATTATTTCGTACACAATCGGTTCGAAGACGCGGCCTACCATTACGACTTGATCCGCAAGGAACATCCGAACAGCGAACATCAGTTGCAGGCGCATTTGCTCGGCATTCGTTCCAAGCTCAGGGCCTATCAAGGACCGCAATACGAGGCCGCGCCGCTGACCGAGGCGGAGGAACTGATTGAAAAGACGTTGACCACCTTTCCTCGCGATCAGTTGAAGGATGATCACGCCCGGTTGGTGCAGGCGCGCGAAGCGATCCGCTTCGAGCGCGGGCAGCGGGTGTTCCAGTCGGGCGAATACTATTACAAGATCAAGTACTATCGTGCGGCCCAGCACTATTACCGCGAAGTCATCAAGGATTACCCCGATACGCCGTTTGGAAAGATGGCGCTGGAACGAATGGGGGAAGTCAAAGATCTTCCGCCCGTGCCGCCGGATTATTTCAAGTGGCTGACGAAGCTATTCCCTACCGACGGGGCCAGGAGGTAGCGATGCCCAGGCGCCGAATTCAAACCGAAGCCGAATGCGCCAGCAGCGCAGGCGGACAACTCAGCCGCCGGGAATTCGCCTGGCTGGCGCTCGTCTCGCCGCTTGCCGCCGCGCTCGGTTGCGCCGGCTACCGCATGGGCGCTCGCACGCTCTATCCGCCCGACATCGAGACCGTGTATGTGCCGATGATCGAATCGAATAGCTATCGCCGCAACCTGGGCGAATGGCTGACTGAGGCGGTCGTCAAGCAAATTGAGAAGGACACTCCGTTCAAGGTCGTCAATACGCCTGAAGCCGACAGCGTGCTATCGTGCCGGATTGTCAGCGACAACAAGCGGATTGCCATGGAGTCGTCGACGGACGAAGGCCGCGAGCTGCAGGTCGGCTGGCAGGTGTCGGTCAATTGGGTCGACCGCAAAGGGGACATCATCAAGCCCGAACAGCAAATTCCGGCGCCGCAAGCCTTGAACACCATCCAGGACGGCGCCAGTATGTTCCCGGAAATCGGGCAGTCAATCACTACCGCTCAGCAGACGTCGATCGAGCGGCTGGCAAGGCAAATCGTGTCGATGATGGAAGCGGCATGGTAAGCTAGCGGAGCATGGAGAACGCATTCCGCCCGGGTCTTGCCGAAAGTTTCCCTCATCGCGCCACCCGTTGGCAGTTGCGCACGCAACGACTCGAACTGCCGCGGCGCCCATTGTTAATGGGCATCGTCAACGTGACGCCCGATAGCTTCTCGGATGGCGGATTGTTTGCTTCCACGTCGGCCGCCATCGAACAGGCGTTGCGTCTGGCGGAACAGGGCGCCGACATCCTCGATATCGGCGGCGAAAGCACGCGCCCCTATTCCGAAGCGGTGAGCGTCGACGAAGAACTCCGCCGCGTGATCCCTGTGGTAACCGCCATCGCGCAGCAGAGTCGAACGCCGATTTCCATCGACACCTCAAAGGCGGTCGTGGCGGCTGAAGCGATTCGCGCCGGGGCCGAGATCATCAACGACGTCACCGCTCTGGCGGGAGATCCCGCCATGCTCGCCGTTGCGCGAGAGAGCAGCGCCGGCGTCTGCGCCATGCACATGCAAGGCATGCCACAAACCATGCAAGACAATCCGTCGTACGGCGACGTCGTGGCGGAGGTGCTCGAATATCTCCGCCGGCGCCGCCAGGAGTTGCTTGCCGCCGGCATCGATGCAGCACGGATTGCGCTCGATCCCGGCATCGGCTTCGGCAAGACGCACGAGCATAACATTACGCTCATGGCCCACTGTTACCGGTTCCATGAGTTGGGCTCGCCCTTGCTGGTCGGCCACTCGCGCAAAGGGTTCATCGGCAAAGTGATTGGCGACAAGCAGGCCGACCGCACCCCCGGCACAATTGGCGGCGCCTTATCGCTGGCCGCCCAAGGGGTGCAAATCGTCCGCGTACACGACATCGCTCCCGTGCGGCAGGCCTTACTGCTGTTCGAAGCCACGGGCGGGATTGGAGCCGGGTGAGAGATCTTGTCTGATTCTGTGGTGACGATTAACCTGAACGAAAGTTCACTTCGCAGCTCCGGGGTGTTTCGCGATGAGCGACAAATCTACGATCGAATGGACCGATGCAACATGGAACCCGCTGCGGGGATGCACAAAGATCAGTCCCGGCTGCGCTCATTGCTATGCGGAGACCTTCGCGGAACGCTTTCGTGGCGTGCCCGGACACCCATACGAGCAGGGATTCGATCTTCGATTCGTTCCGGAGAAAATCGCGGAACCGCTGCGATGGCCGGTTCCGAAGATGGTTTTCGTGAACTCAATGAGTGACCTTTTTCAGAACGAGGTTCCCGACGCCTACATCATTGCCGTCACCAGGGTAATGCAGGTTTCTAACTGGCACACGTATCAGATCCTGACGAAACGGTCGGAGCGGATGCGCGACCTGTTGTCGTCTAAACTGCATGATGCCGCTGCAAACGGCCACATCTGGTGGGGAGTGAGCGTTGAAAACCGCCGTCACGGGCTACGCAGAATCGAGCATCTTCAAGCCGCGCCGGCGAAAGTGCGGTTCTTGTCGATCGAACCCCTGCTAGAAGACCTTGGCGACTTGGATCTACGAGGCATCTCCTGGGTGATCGTCGGCGGAGAGAGCGGTCCTGGCGCCAGACCAATGAAGGCAGAGTGGGTCCGGGCGGTCAGAGAGCAATGCCAAAAGGCTCGTGTTCCGTTTTTCTTCAAACAATGGGGTGGCCCGAGAAAAAAGATTACGGGGCGATTGCTCGATGGAAGGACGTACGACGCGATGCCTCAACAAGAGAAACGCGCCGTACCGGATCGAACAGAGCGCGCGAGGCTGGCAGAACAGCTGGAATCGATAGAGTCGATGCCAACATAGCTGAATTAAAAGGGGTAGAAAGATGGCTCGGCAATCTTTCGGCGGCGATTGGACCGAAGACAAGCTCCGCCGCGTGGGCGAATACTTTCTACGGTATAACGTCGCGCTAAAAAACCAGCCTTTTTCGCGTGAATATATCGATGCCTTCGCGGGCACCGGCTATCGGGAAGTCCGAGACGTAGGTGCAGGCGACAGGCTGATGTTCCCTCAGCTGGCTGAGCCTGAAGTGCAAGGTTTTCTGGATGGCTCCGCAAGAAAGGCGTTAAAGGTCGAACCAGGCTTCGATCGCTTCACCTTCATCGAGAAGGATCCAAACAAGGTCAGGGAACTTGCGAAACTTCGCGACGAGTTGGCGCCGTTCCGCTCCAGTGCTTGGTCGCCCAGGCGATGAAGTGTTCGATGTTGGGTGCGTCGGTGTGTCCGCCGTCGTGCTGTCGCCAGGCGAGTTGGCCGTCGAGCAGGCCTTGATTCACGGCGGGCATTTTTGCCGTCTGATAATCGTCCGATGTGCCGAGGTCTTTGGCGCCGAGCAGTCGGAAGACCGGGCCGGCGGCGACTGCGGCCATGTAGCTCCCCTGCTGGTCGAGCCACTTGGCGTCGCCCTTCTCGGGGATGCCGTAACTGATAAAGGTCAGACGCGGAGCGCAAAGTGCGATCAGTTCGTGAGAGTCTACCGGTAGATCGCCCGGCGTCATCGCGCCGAACTTGGCTTCCGCGGCGCCGTACTTCAAGAAGTTGCCGGCCATCCAGTGGTACTCGCCGGAACCGGTGAGGTTTTCTACCGCCTCGCCGAAGTTCCTACGATGCAGTTTGGCGCCCCCTTCGCCCGACGATCCGACCAGCACCATGGCAAACCGCGGCTCGAAGGCCATTGCCACGAGCGCCGCTTTTCCATAGCGTGAAACGCCCTCGATGCCGACTTTCTGAGCATCGACCGCGGGATCTGTATCGAGATAGTCCAACCCTCGCGAAGCGCCCCAGGCCCAGGCGCGCAGCGCGCCCCAGTCGTCAGGCTTGCGGGGCTGGCCTCGATTGACGAGCCCGACGATGCCCCGCGTCAGGCCGGCGCCATTGTCGGCCTGAATGCTCGCCGGAAAGATCATCGCGTAGCCCCAGCCCGCCTTGATGAGCGCTTCGGTTCTCGATGGCCCCGGAAGTCCAAAACGCCGGTTTGGCGGAGGGGCCGCGCCTTGTGCATTGCCAGCGCTCGGCTGCCCTGGCCGGCCGGCGGCGGGACGGGCTCCAAAGCTGAACCCATACATCATCAGCACCGGCACAGGCTCTTCGGTGTTCTTCGGCGTCGTGAGCGTCATGGAAATATTCACTTCAATTGCCTTACACGCCGAATTGTCGACTTGCCCGAGCAATTGCTTTTCGATGACCGGGATTTCGCCGACCGTCGTTTCACGCGTTTCCAGGGTCTTCCAAGTCACTGCTGGAACGTTCTTGGGCACGCGGCCATAAACCTCGCGCTCGAAATCCTCGACAATTTCCGGCCGTCGCTGCATCCGCCACATTTCCGCCGTCGTCACGCGCTCGCCGCTCTTCAACGTCAACGCCTCAGGCAGCGTCGGATACGGATTAGCAAGCGACTCGTCATAGTTTGCATGATTCGGCGCCGACTCGTTCCCATTGGGCCCAGGACGCAGCCGGGCGATGCCCAACTGCTCGAGCATGTTCTGATGGTCTTCCTGGGTCGTAAACGTCACCGGCTCGCAAGCGGAAGGACTCGGCGCGTCTTCGCCTGACAGAACCTCGAGCGGAGGCATCACGACGAGAGCGGCCGTGAGCAAAAAGATGAGAATGGAAAACCGGGACATGAGCGTTCTCCCCTAGCCACGAGTGAGGTTGGGCGTCAACTCCGACTATCCGCGTCCCGGGTTTCTTGTCAGCACGGCGAGTCGTGAGCTCATTATCTTGGCTGCCGCGCGGGCGGAAGTCCAGCATGAGACGATCCCGCCGATAGTCCCATCGGGACGACAGGATGTAGCCGATCCGGCGCAAGCCCCAGGCTATGAATCGCAATGACACGTTCGTGGTAAGTCTTCGTGGGGACGACTTACGCGGCGTGACTCCTGTCGCTCCTCACGGTTGCCGCGCAGCCGGAGCCGATCTGCCGGAGCGGGAACGGCCCGCGCGGGTCGCCTCGGTTACAGAACGTCGAAGATCGACTCGACCTCCCGCTCCTGGCCGCAGTAGATGCACTTCTTCTTGTCGCCGAGCGGCCGGTTGCACCCACTGCAGAGGGCCTTCGCGCGCTCGGCCTTCTCACGAAGCGCGGCCGCCACCTTCTCGTGCAGCGCAGCCGGCTCGAGGTTCAGCTCGGCTCTCATCAGCTCGAAGACCGCCTTGAGAACGCTGCTGTACTTGTCGAGCCGCTTCTCCAACTGGCCGACCTTTTGCGCGAGGCTTTGGACTTCGCGGATCAGGTCATTGGCGCTCTCCTGCCTGAACACAGGTTGCATCGGCGTGCCCTCCGAAGAGTGAGACCGTATACGAAGACTGGCGATAATTTGTGACGACGAACCGACCCACGCGCGGGCGGGCGCACGCGACGCGATTGATCGAGCGATTGCTTGAGCGATTGCTTGACCAGTCAACGCGATCGAATTCGTTTTGCGGCTGCGCGTCGCCGGCATCACGCTAGGTGCGAAGCAGTCTACCGGAAATCAGCGTGCGTTCAATATTTTTGATGAAAATACATAATTTGCGGGCGCAGATCGCACGTATGTTTAATCGCGATGGCGTCGGGGGAAGGCCGCTGCCGCGTGAGAGGTCAACCGGGGCCTTGGGGAACCTTACGCATCTACAGCGGTCAGCGTTGCTTTTCAGCACGGCAGGAAGACAGCGCCGCGACGATGGGCCCCGATGACGGCGAGCGCGACGAAAAGATTCCACATGCGAGCAGGTTCACCAAGCTTGATGCGGCTTCGAATGAGCTCATTCATAGACGACCGGTTCGTGAAAGAGAACACGGCAGCGGCCTGCTGCGCAGCCCAGCGGATTGCCTGCCTAAATCAGCGGCGGCCAAAGTTGCAGGCAGACGCCGTATGCCGTGCCGAGATGGGCATGAAGCAAAAGAGCGGTTCCCGCGTTTTCGAGTGCGAAGCGCATCGGCAGGGCGGCGGACGGCACATGGAATGTGCCTGCTACTTTGGCGGGCGGCGCATAGAATGTGCCTTCACAGCTGGCATGCCCTGAACAGCGTGCAAACCCGCCAAGCCAGAATGCGAGTATCCTCAATAAAACTCTTTTTGGCGGCACGACCGCGCGCCGGGGGCGTGAAGAAGCAGACCGTCGGAAACGAACAAGAAAAAAGTGTCGCCGCCTTTGGCAATACCCGAAGGTGATTTCCATGAAAGAGCGGCCCTCCTGGGTAAAACTCGAATACGGCGCAGCCGATGGGCGGCTCGCCAACAGGTTTTTATCCCCAGGAGGACCGACAGATGTTTTATCTTGGCATCGACCAACACCGGAAGCAACTGACC
>JAICIG010000324.1 GCA_025924495.1 Pirellulales bacterium
GCCGTGCCCGAATAACTGCCTCGCATTTATTTAACGAACGATTCCATTCTTTGGCTTTCCATGTCGACCCATTATTTACTGCCGTGTACTTGCGGCAAGAAAACCGAAATTGATGCCGGCCAGGCCGGCTTGAACGTGCGCTGCGATTGCGGCGCTCAACTTGCCGTCCCCACGATGCGCGGGCTGAACCAGCTCGAGCGAGTGCAATCACCGAGCGCGCAGGAACGAGGAGAAGCGCAGCAGAGGGGTTGGGGGGCCCGGCAGGGCGTGATCTTCCTAGGCGCCGTGATCCTGCTCGGCGCGTTATTGCCGGTCGCGTACCAGTTGTATTACTATCCGCAGCGCCCGCAGTTGTTTCGCACCGACTTCAAGGAATTGAATGCTACCGAGATCGAGCAAGCCACGCTGCCGCAAACGTTTGAGCTATGGAGAGAATTAAAGCTCGGCTTCGAGCAGCAGGGCGAACATCCGCAAATACAGATGTACCTGGTGATCGAGAAGCAGGCCCGCGAAAAGCTGATCGCCACCGGCGCCGTCGCCGCGGTCGGCCTGCTCTTGATCATCGTCGGGTTGTTTATTAAGCCGGCGGTTGACCCGTGAGGCGAGCGCGCCCGCGAAGTTTGGAGTCCGTCAAGCGACTCCTGCGCAATTAGGCGAGTGGATCAGGGGCTGGCTGCTGTTTTGCCCAGTCCTTGATTGCCGAATCGCTCACTTTCTCAAGCGGCGTGTAGCGCGGGTGGCGAGATTCCTTATAGGGGTCGTTCCGTGCTGCGTTGTAGCAGCAGATCAGCGACCAGCGGGGGTTTGGCGAAGTGTTCTGGTCGGAGCGGTGTAGCAGGTTCGAGTGAAAGAACAGGGCGTCGCCCGGCTCGGCTTCGATGTAGACCAGCTCCATTCGCTCTAGCGCCGCCTCGACGCGTTCCATGTCGGCGCCGGTCTGGTCGCCCGTTTTGCCATGATCGATGCGGCCCATTTCATGCGAACCGCGGATGACTTGCAGGCAGCCATTTTCGCGGTTGGCGCGATCGACCGCGATCAAGCAACTCGCCAACAGCGGAAACAAACAGCCGTTATTGTACCAGTAGCCGTAATCCTGGTGCCATTCCCAGGCGCCGCCGACGAACGGCTCTTTGAGCATCATCTTCGTGTGGTAATGATAGACCTCGCCGCCAAGCAGTTGCTCCATGCGATCGACGATCCGCGGCGAACGCGAAAACATCCCATAGAGATCTTCGCCCGGCTGGTTCCACAGTGCCAGCCGCGTCTCGCGGCCAGTGGAGTCGCGCCGACCGTAGGCGCTGGCCGAGAGAGCCTGGTCCTGTTTGGCGTAGGACAGCAAAATGGCCATTTCTTCGGCATCAAACAGCTTTCGCGCCAGAACATAGCCGTCTCGCTGATAGGCGGCGAACTCTGCGGCGGACAGGGGGGAGGCGGACATCAAACGCTTCTCCAGTTCCAAGGTCGTGATGCGGCGAACGTCCGTGCTACGTCGTGCATCGTCGGCGCACCTTGATGTCCATAATATCACGGCGCGGCGAGCGAATCACGTCGGCCGAAGTCCGGACATCTTGATTACCACCGCCGCCCGGGTACCTTATGATTAGCTGACTCGCAGGCAAGGGCGCCGTTCCAGACCACGTGGCTCATGACCGGCCGCCGTTCGGCCCGCATTCGCGGCTGCCGCTTGCGACGAGGGGTCCTCCTTTTCTTCGACAGAACAAATTCACATCGCTACGGGGCCGGGATTGCCGTGAGCGACTCGCTATTTCAACGATCGGCGCTATCGAGCGGCCTGATCGGACAGCAGGAGCTGTCTCAGGCGAGGAATTTGCTGCGCGACGGCGAGCATCTCGAATCGTCGATCAGCGACGAGCGGCTGGCCGAAAAGCTGATCGAGCTGGGGCATTTGAACGCCTGGCAGGCGGCGCGTTTGCGCGAGGGACGAACCTCGTTCACCTTGGGGCCCTACCGGATCGTGGGCAAGATCGGCGCCGGGGCGCTGGGGCCAGTTTACAAGGCCGAACACTCGGTCATGGGGCGGATGGTGGCAGTCAAAGTTCTGCCGGCCAAGCTCTCGACTCCGGCGGCCATCGCCAGCTTTACGGATTTGATCCGCGTGCACGGGCAATTGGACCACAAGCACCTGGTGCGAGCCTATGATGCAGGCCACGATAAAAACGCGCATTTTCTCGTGATGGAATACGTACCCGGCGTCGACCTGAGGCAGATGGTCCGCCGTCAAGGCAAGCTGAGCATGCAGGCGGCGGCGGACATTATCTGCCAGGCCGCCGAGGGCCTGGCCTACGTCCACGAGCGCGGGCTGGTCCATCGCGATCTGAAGCCCACCAACCTGCTCGTCTCACCCGAAGGACAGACAAAAATCTCGGACCTGGGGCTGGCCGGCTGGGCTCGCTTGACCGATCTGACCGAAACGGCCGAAGCCACGATCGCCAGCTCGGCCGATTACGTCGCGCCAGAACAGCTGCTGGAGGGCGAGGCGCCTCAGCCTGTCAATGACATCTACGCGCTGGGCTGTACGCTGTATTACGCGGTCACCGGCAAGGTTCCGTTTCCGGGCGGAACTGCTGAGGAGAAGCTACAAGCGCATCGCGAAAAACTGCCCCTGCATCCGCGCCGTTTGAATCCTGAGTTGTGCGATGAGTTCGTCGATGTGATCGCCGACATGATGGAAAAGGATCCGCACGATCGCATCGCCTCGGCCCAGGCCGTCATCGACCGGCTGAAATAGATTCCGCGCAGTTCACCGGTTATGTTTCAATCGCCAGGACGCTTGTGCAAGAAACGCGACGCTTGCCGCGACTCTAACGCTCGCTAGCACGCAACGATTTCTCGACGCTAGAGAGCGAACATCATCAAACAGCGAACATCGGCGTTAATGAGCGGTTGATCGAATGCTTGCTGCGAAGCTCACCTGGTCGCGGCTTTCTCGGCGTTCTGCTTGCCCGCGCGAAAGACGCGCGGCTCGGCCCAGATGATGCGGTCGCCGGTATCCTCCTCCTGACCGAACTCAATTACCAGGCTCAATTCCTTCACGCCTTCGATCGGTACGTCCAGCGCTAGCGGCTCTGCCGTGCCGCGGAGGTCGGGCTCGACAAACAGCTCGCGGCCATCGCCCAACACGCGCAGCGCAACTCGCCCTCGACCGCCGGCGCTGGGATCGAAGCCGACCGTGGCTTTGAATGAGGCATACTCGCCATCGATGCCGTAGACCAGCGCAGAGCGAGAATGGACGGCCAGTCCCTTCGGATAGGTCTTGTCCTTCAATTTGAGCGGTCCGCCATCGAGCGCCTGGTCGCGGCGATAGGGGAACTTCCGGCTGAAATAGGGAACCTCCTCGACGGACACCGGTTCGAGATCCGACAAGAACGTCACTTTGCCGTTGCGGAACTCGATCTTTTCGACCGCCGTGCGAGGCAGCGTCGCTTGACCGCCCCAAACTAGCGCTAATTGCAATGACTGCTCTTCCGCCGCGGCCCACGATCCGGTCAATCGATCGCCGTTCAATAGCGATACGATCTGGTAAGGGCTGGCCTTGGGGCGGCGCTTTGGTTGGGCGGCAAAAATCACGCCGGCGAGACGCGCCTGATTGATGGAACGCTTTTCGCCTTCGAAAGTAAAGCTCAGTTTGCCTTCGTTCAATCCATGCGCCGTGCCGGTCACGACCGACAGGCCCTGTTCTTTGCCCTGCACAATTGCCGCGTCTTGGGCGCCCGGATTGGCCAAGGCAGCTTCAAATTTCTGCGCGGAATCAGCCACGTTCACGGCCGGAAAGCGAATGCCGCCGACGTGGACGAGCGGTATCTTGAATTCTTGGGCCCAACTCGGGCGAAGCGAAAGCGACTCGTCGGTCAGTTCGAGCAACTCGCCTTTGATCTGGCTGCGATCGCGGCCATGGATGACGACGACCGGGGGGCCAGAGGGCGCGTTGTCGACAACTGCGGGCGAGGCGCCCGCCTTTAACTGGTGATCGGTATGCGTAGCGGCCTTGATTTCGGCTTTCGCCGTCTGGTCATCGCCATAGACGACGGTGATCGCGAAACGCTGGTCGAAGGCATCCAACTCGTTAGGCTCCAGGTATAACTCCGCTTGTTGCGAGTCGGCCGCGCGCTCCATCACCAACCGCCAGGCCGGCGACTTCGACGGATCCAGCCGCCACAGCCCGCGGCGCTTCGGGTGCTGAAAGATGAGCGTGATTTGTTTGACCGGCTGCCCCGAGCGCAGTCCGGTCAGACGGATATGGATGTCTTGGATTCCGTTCGCCTTGGCCGGCGCCCCGCCGACCTGCGCGACGTCGTGGTTGTCTTGCCCCACCCACGCAGCCTCAAGGACCGCGGCATTGCCCAGATATACCGTGGCGGCTTCATCCATCGCCACTCGCCGCGGCGGTTCGCCGCCCAGGACAAGTTCGCCATTCTCGATTGATTTCACCGCACCGGCGATCGTTTCCTCATAGATCGTGACGACGGCGGGTCCAGTCGGCGTCGCGGGCGCCTTGGCGGCCGCGGGAGCTTCGGCAGGTTTTGCAGCGGCGGGGGTCTGGCCCGGCGTGGCGGGAGTTGTCGTGGCAGGCGCAGTTGTCGCAGGTGCAGTTGCCGCAGGCGCCGTAGCGACGGGAGCTGCAGCAGCCGCTGGGGGTACGAGATCCTTTGCGGCGGGAGCCGCCGCGGGGACCGGCTTTTCAGCTTCCTCGCCGCAGGCGCGAGGCGCCGGAACGCCGGCGTACCATAGCGACGCGGCCAGACCGAAAACCGGCAACTTGAACAATAAGAGTTGCAGGTTTTGTCCGCAGCAGTGCGGTTGCGCAGTCCTAGTCATAGCATCCACCTAACTTACTTGGCGCCGTCGGTCGCGGCGGGTTTTGCGGCCTTAGCGGGTTTCTTGGCAGGATTTGGCGGCGGGACGTTGTCGGGCGCGTCCTTCATTTCCGGCTCTGCATCGGCAGGCGCCGGCGTCTCTTCCGCCAAACGCTTGTAATAGCGTTCTAGGATCTTTTGATAGTGGGCCGGAAAACCTTCGGTCAGCGATTGCACAATCCGATCTCGCTGGTGCGGCGGCAGCTCGCCCCACTGTTTTCCCGCCTTGCGAGCGGCGTGCAGGTCGCCAATGCCGCCCGGGCCGCCAATGATTTGCGAGTCGGCCAGCGGTCGCGTGGGATTCGCGCCGCTGCCGTTCCCGCGAGAAGACTGCGCTTCTTCCTCCAGTCGGGCAATGAGCGTATCGAGTTTGCCGACGATCTTCTTTTGCGTTTGTTGCGTCGGCTCGCCTGTGGCGAGCCCCGACAGATCGATGACCACGCCATCCATCTCGAGCGCGATATCGCCGAGCGGATCGGGGCCCAGGTCCTGGCTCCGCGCAAGGGGCGCCGCCCCCCAGATCGCCGCGACCGCAAATAAGCAAAGCGTGTTTCGGTTCATAATTCGGCTCCAGGAAAGGGGTCATTGCAGCTCATCGCTACGTTCTTCGGCGAGCCGCTGCATGGCTTCGCGAATGTGATCCTGCTGATCGGCCACGTTCTCGATCCGCTCGCGGAGACCGGCCGGCAAGCTCCTGCCCGAGGGGCGCTGACCGTCGACGTCGCTCGTCTGCCGATTCGTGCGCAGTTGCAACAAGCGGATCAGCTTCAGTTCAGCCACCAGGCGATTCAATTCGCGTTGCCGGTCCTGCTGTCCTCGCTGCGCACGGCCTTCGGACGACTTTGAAGAGGGCATCTGCTTCATCGCTTCCAACAATGCGGCCAGATCGGCTTCGATCTGACGCTCGGCGTTGACTACGGCTTCCGATCCGTCGCCGGCTTCCAGCGACTCTTGCACTTCCGACATTTCATCAAGCACCACCACCAGCGCCGCCGGCAGCGCGATGCCGAATTCAGTCTCCTCGACAAGCGTCAGCAGTTCGCTGCCGATGTCGATGATCCGCTGTTCGGACTTGGCCAGGCTGATGATCGAGTTGAGCGCTTGCCGCGAACCGCCGGCCGCCTTGGGACCCAACAGTTCCGTCGATTCGCGCACCGCGACTTGCTTTTCGAGCATCAGATTGACGCCTTCCAGCACGCGTCGCTTCACCTCGGCGCGGAGCTGGTTGAGCAGCTTCTCGGCTTCCTCTTCCAATTGCTCCTTGGCATATTTCAGCGAGTCGAGCGCTTCCTGCTGCTGCATGCCGGCAGCGTCGGCCATTTGCTGGCCCAGCTTGCCTTCGGCGCCCGACATGCTGCCATCAGCCCGCAGCAGTTCGGTGAGCGCGCCCGCTCCGATCTCGCCTAGATCGCGGACGAGCTGCGTGATGCCCTCATTCAACTGGCGGTTCTGAGCCTGATCGCGGCGCATGGCATTGAAGTTGGCCTCGGCCAGTTTCGTCTCGGCCTCTTGCATGGCTTTTGCCGTCGCGTCGCGCTCTTTTTCCAGCGCAGCGAGCGCGGCTTGCTGGGCCGGCACTGCCGGTTCGGGCTCCTTGCTGTCGAGCGACTTGACGGCGTCGCCCATCTTGGATTCTGCCTCAGCCAGGTTGGCATTCGGCTTTTCGTCCTTTTTTTCCACGGCCAACGCCTTGGTCAGCACGCGGGTGGCCTCTTGATCCTTGCCAAGCTGTTCCAGCGATTTCTCCTGTTCGGCGGACAACGTCGCCGCTTGGGCCAGTTCTTCCCCCTGGCCCAGATGACCTTGTTGGCGGGCAATCAGCTCGTCGAGCGTGGCATGCTTTTTACGCAGGCCGTCCAGCTCCTTTTGTCTGTCGGCCGTGTCTTGCGAAAGTTTTCGCTCTCGCTCCTCTTCAGCAATGGCCTTATCGAGACGGCGGAGGATCTCGCGGATTTGACGCAGCTTCTCCAACTGCATCTGGAAATCGAGGTCGGTCGAAAGCAACAGATCATGCAGCCGTTGCAACTTGGACAGGAGCTGCTGCTCCTCGGCCGATGCTTCATCGAGGCTCATCTTGCCCAACATCGCTTGGGCTTCTTTCATCTGGTGCAGAATCAGTTCCTCGCGCGCGAACTTCAGGCCCAGCATCAACCGTGAAGAATTCTCAGGCTCCAGCGCCTTGAGCGCCTCGGAGAGGCGAAACATTCGCTGTTCCAGTTCCGTCATTTCGGCGGCGATCTTCTCCTGGCGGAAGCTGAGCACTTCGGCCGGGGTGGTTGGGTCCTTCTTGTCGCCAATCTTTGCGACGCCTTCCGTTGCGTCCGCGTTCTTGGCATCAGGAGACTTGGCATCTTTTTCGGATGAGCGCGCGGCCGCCGGCTTTTCTTCCGCCGGCGCTGAGGCCGTTGCGTCGGCTTTTGTTTCCTCCGCGCGGCACAATGCGGCACAACTCCAGAACGCCGCAACGCCGAGCGACCATGCTATCCATCTGCCCGCCCGCCAGTTTGTTTGCGACCGTTTCATCATCTTTATCTCCTGCCGAGGCGCCATCCGACCTTGAACCACGCAGATTATGTTTCGACGTAGGTTATGCTTCAGCATAACGATGAACTGCTTTCGCGATGTCGTCTTCGCGCCATTCTTCAAGTTATGCTGAAGCATAACCTACGAGCTATGCGCTGCCGCGCGAGCGACGATCAATCATCGAATAGGTCATTCGTGCGTTTCTTTTTCTCCTGTTCGGTCGATTGCAGCACGTCATTCTGCAGCTTGACGATTTCTTTGAGTTGATTGAGAACGTCGATAAAGTTTTCCCACTGCGACATCTGCTCGAGCAGCTTTTGCATCGTATCGACGACCTCGCCGTGCAACTGTCGAGCCTCGACCAACTGCTCGGCGGCAGGCGGGCTTGCGCTCGCGGCCGATTCTAGCGCCGCGCGGAGCTTGGCCATCGGCTCGGCATGCAGTCGCCGCACGCCGTCGATCACCTTCGTTTTCAATAACTGTCGCGCCTGTTCGCTTCCCAGATCGTTCAACGTCATTTCTTCGAGCGTGGCTTCCAACCGGTTGGCCACCTGCCAAGCCTGTCGGGCGACGAGCTGATGTTTTCGGGCAACCGCCGCCAGTTGGCCCGCGTCGGGCGAACCCGCTAGAGCTTCAGTCTGTGCTTTGGCGGTCTCTAGCGCGGCGGCGAATTTGGCGCGCTCGGCCCGCTGCCGCATGAGGATCTCGTAAAACAGTTCCTCGGCCGTGACGAGTTGAAATGCGAGCCAGCGCGAGGCGCCGCTTTGGGGGCCTTGGGCGCACTGGTCCTCGGCTGTGGCGCGCAGCTTGATCAGAGTACCGGCGGGCAAGCCGTATTCGGCGAGCGCCGCGACCGGCTGAGCTTCAAAATCGGTCAGGCCGACCCCTTTCTCGCTCGGCGGCAATTCCAGCGGCGATTTGCGAGTGCTGCTCTCGGGCTTGCTCTCGCGCGGGATCGTCTGCTCCATTTCCAGGGCGGCGCTCGCCAGGCCAAAATCGTCTTGAGCGCGCAGGTGAAGCGGAATCCTCGCTTGTGGCGTCACGCGTTTGCCCACGCCGGAAGAACGCAGCGTTAATCGAGGCGGTCGATCGACGAGCAGGCCGATCGAAATGAAATAAGGTTGCGACTCCAAGCCGGCTTGCTGGCCGACGAGACGAATCTCGAAGGTTTGCGATTGATCCATCTTCCACCGCGTGGAGTAATGCGTCTCATCCACTTGGGCAAGCGTCGGGGCCGGGCCCGACTGAGTTGCCAGTGAGGCGGAAGCCAGCGGCGCGCTGGCAGTCAGTTGCAGTTCCAACTCGGTGTCTTTCAAGAACAAGAGCGGCGTGTCGGCGCCGGTGTGAGCAAACGTCTCGCTCTGCTCGCTGTTTGGGCGACGGGCGACAATCAACAATTGGCTGATCTTCGGCCGATCGATCGGTTCGACGCGGAGGGGGCCGAGCCAATCGTCGCCCCCGGCGATCGTGAACGACATGGGTTCAACGACCGGCGGCAGTTCGTAGCGGAAGCGGCCGTCCTGGAATGACGTAAAATTGCCTTGGCGGACGGCGCCGCCGGCAGGCCGATATCGGATGCCGACCTTCTCGGGAATTTCCGGCTTCGGCTTGTCCGCCGTCGAGATCAACAGCGGCTCGCCGCGACCGCCAAGGGTCCAGGCCATGGCCTCGCCCGTAAATTGCGGCTGCGCATCGACAAGCACCGCGGGCGACTCGCCGCGCGGAACCAGCA
>JAICIG010000325.1 GCA_025924495.1 Pirellulales bacterium
AGGTCCGAAATAGCATCACTCGCACCTGACGCCGCCGCTTCGGATGCTGGCCGAGACGAGGGCTACCGGCTGCAGTTGAACTGCCGGTAGCTCTCCTCGCGGAGAATTCAGCGCGGCGTCGCCATCCCGTTTTGTTGTGGGAGTGTCTCGGCGTGCTCCTGATCCACTTGCTTATCGGCGCGTTCTTCGCCGCCTGGTTTATCCTTTCGGCCATCAATCAATTCGGCTTTCGCTGGTTCCAGCGAGTGCTGGAATGCGACTATTTTTCTCTGATTCCCTACTGGACCTTCTTCGCGCCACACCCCGGACAAACCGACTTTCACATCGTCTACCGCGACAAACGTCCGGACAGATCGACAACGGGCTGGCGTGAGGTCATGCTCGGCGGGCCGCGCGGGCTATTGTCGTTTATCTGGAACCCAACGAAGCGGACCAATAAAGTCCTTGCGGACGTCGCAATGAGCGTTTCGCGGATAGTACGGACAGACCCGGGCGCCGAGCAGTTCGTCATCATATCTTTCCAATATCTTCTAATCTTGAATTACCTCACGAAGTCTTTGCCGGCGACCGCCGGGGGCGAGCGACAATTCGCCATCGTTGAAACCGCGGGTTTCTTTCGGGAGGGAGCGCCACGCGTTGTGTTGCGTTCAGACTTCCACTCGATGGATCTCTCTGTCGCCACGATTAAGAAAGAACGAGTGCTGGCATGAGTGCATCAATGCTTGCCGCCTATCATCTAACGATGATTGTGTGTTTGGTTGGATTGGCGATCAGCACGCTCGAGTTTCTTGCGATTTCACGTTCCTTCGCGCCAGACGGCGTCTATTCCTGGCAGATACTGCGATTGCGTTACATTTGGAGAGCAGAATCGCCCATCATAGGATTACTCAAGCCGATCGAGGGGCCGGCTGGAGTTCGCATTTTGCTGTTGATCCGCCTCGTTATCATCCTGGCGTTGTTCGAGACGGAACTCGGCGGGTTAGCATTCTCCGTCCTGATGGCGTCACTCGTCCTTACGAACTTGCTGTTTACGATGAGGCGGACGATCGGGGACGATGGGTCAGATCAAATGAATTCCATTATTCTCTGCACTGTCCTCTTGTGCCTGACGCCTTTAGGCGACTCGTTCGTTCTGGCATGCGGAATTTGGTTCCTGACAGCCCAGGCCGCGCTCTCTTACGTCGCGGCGGGCATCGCAAAGCTTGTCTCGCCTGTTTGGCGATCAGGCGAGGCAATCTATCTGGTATTCAATACCTGTACCTATGGAAACAGGTGGATTGCCCGTTTACTTCGGGATCGCCGCTGGCTCAGGCTACTCCTGTGCTGGTCGGTCATCCTTGTTGAATCGCTCTTTCCTCTTGCCTTCGTATTGCCTTACCCTGGCGTATGGTTCTTTCTGATCGCCGCCGGCCTGTTCCATTTGAGTTGCGCCGTTATCATGGGATTGAATTCCTTTTTGTTCGCGTTTGTTGCCACATACCCGGCTGTTTATTACGTGGCCATGCAGGTGAACTCGATAATATGGAACTGATTGAACATCGTGAACAATTCTGCTTCCATTTCGACTGTGGATTAAGGGTGATACTAGTCAAGGTGCGGTACGCAAGCGTTGGCTTCGCTGCCCTTTGCCGTCAGAGCTTGCTTGGTTCAGATCGCCCCCCAATTTCTTCCCCCGCCTTGTTTTCGACGCAATTCTACTAGCGCCGCCGGAGCTTCGACGGCCCGCAACAACGTGATTCAGGCAAGCAATAGCATTAAATATCGACGATCGGCGGAACTGCGGTGGGATTACCGCTTTTGCGCCTTGCAACGTTTTTGCAACTCCAAAAACTTCTGCTTTAACTCCGCCCCTCCCAGCCCCGGATGCTGAGCGGCGGTGAGCTTGATGAGTTGCAGGGCCTGGGTTTTCTGGCCGAGGCGCTCGAGGGCGAGGGCTTGGGAGTAGATGGAGCGGAGCCAGCGGTCGCTACCGGGGCGGCACTTCTTTTCGATGGCGCGCCATTTGGCCAAGGCGGCCTGCCAGGAAGTCTTGTCGGGGCCGTCGAGCAAAAGCTGAGCGTAGGCTTCTTGGATGTTGCCGTCGCGGGGCGAGGTTTCGGCCAGGCCGGCCAGCAGTTTTAAGGCCTCGTCGCGGCGACCGGCGGCGGCTAAGGCTTGGGCGTAAGCCAGATCGAATGCTTTGCGATCGTCCGCGCTCAGGGCGGCGCCTTGAGCGCGGAGCAAGTCGGCAGCTTGCAGTTCTAAAGCGGCTAATTCAGTGCGGACGGCAGGCGTGCTCTGCCGGGCGATCCGACCTAGACCTTCGATTAACAGCAGTAACTGCTGCGGACGGCCTTGAGCCAGCCGGTTAAGTCGCGCGGCGGCTTCGTCACGCTGGCCTTGGCCGGCCAGGGCGAAGACGAGCAGCCCTTCGACTTCGGATCGCCATTCTTCCGGAGCGTCGGGCGAGGCGGCAAGCGCGGCGGCTAGAATCCGTTCGGCCCGATCGTAACGACCCTCGGCGTATTGCAGGTACAGCTCGGCCGCAGCGACGGCGGCGAGTCGCTCGGTCGGGCTGAAGCGATCGGGTAGACGATCGTTGCCGCCGGTGATTAATTCTTCGAACCAGCGCGCGGCCTGCTCGGCGGTCTCCGCCGTCGGCTTGCCGGCGGCCTGAAGTTCGGCCAACACCGTTTTGTACGAGCGGGCGATCGCGGCGATCGCTTCGGCAAAATGCGAGTCGTCGATCGCTACGCCCTGATAAGCGTCAATCGCGGCGGTCCAATCGCGGCGTCGCTCCTGCAGCTTGCCTAGCCAGAGCCGCGCCTGATTGGCGCTCGCGTCGTCGGACCAGTGCTCCAGGTGCTCGTTAAGCAATGCCAGATAATCGTCGTCGCTCGTCGCCGTTTCGGTCTTTGCCGCCTGGGCGTGATTGTAGATGGCCAACAGATGAGCGCTGCCCGCCTTGGCCTGCTGCGGCATGGCGAGCGACAAGCGGCGAAAGCGGTCGGCGGCCGCGCGGTAATGCCCCGCTTCCTGCTCCAGAACCGCGGCCGTGTAAGCGGCGTCGAACGCCGCCTCGGGCTGCATCAGTTCGGCGGCCAATTTTGCCGCCTGATCGTACGTGGCCAGCGCTTGCTCGACCCGGCCGGCCCGATAAAAGCTTTCCGCGGCGCGGAGCAGCACGGAGACATCCTTCGTGCTGGTCGACGCACTGACGTTGCCGGCCAGCAGCGTTTCGGCGCGGCGGCTCCAGTAAGGACCCCAGCGGCGATCAATGTCCTGAATCAATTCGACTGCCTGGTTTTGATATTGCTCGGCTTCGTCGGTCGCTTTCGCCTTGTCGGCGGCGCGCCAGGCCGCGGCGTACGTTTCGAAGCAGGCGTAATCGAGATCGGCGAAGTACTCGCCGGAAACGGCGCGGCCTAACTCCACGAGCTTCAGCGCCTCGCCCAGTTGATTGCGAGCGAGCGCCAGGCGAATCGCTTCGGCCCGCGCGCCGGCTTCGATCCGCGGCGGAGGCTCGCGCTGGTCGAGCGCGTCGAGCCGCCGCTGGGCGGCCGGAAAGTTTTCCAACAGCCGCTCGCAAGTTACTTCGTCCAGCCGGCTCTGCCAGGCCACGGCGTCATCGAAATCGACCTCGGCCAGCGGTTGCAGTTGCTCGACCGCCTGGCGCAGCGAATTGGCCCGATCGTCGCTGCGCGGCGGATAAGACTGCCCTTGATTGCGGAACGCCCGTGCGAGCTGGTAATTCAGGTTTCGTTCGAGCGACAAGAGCTCATTGGCTGACAAGCGGCCCGGCTCCGTGCGCTTGCTCAAGTTGGCCTTCCGCAGCTCGACGACGAGCAGCTCCTTGGCCGATTGCAAATGGGCGACCGCCGCGCGGAGTTCCTCACGCGCCTGCTCGAGGCGGCGCTCGGAACCGGCGAGCACTTCGGCCTCTTGCCGGGTCAGCTCGCCGCGAGCCAGACGCACCAGCCCCAATTGCACTTCGAGCAACACGCGCCGCGGGTCGCTGGGGCGCGAGCGCAGCAGCTCTTCGACGACGGTCAGGGCTTGCGTCCAGTACGACTCGCGCTCATCAGGCAGCGACTGCAAGGCATGTTCGACATACGTTCGCGAAAGCTCGATCGTCATCTCAGCGCGGCGCTGATCGGAAAGGCCGCTGGCCGACAATTCCGTGCGGCAATAGTTTTCGGCCAGCTCGAACAGCCGTCGGCCGCGCAGACCATCGAGAAACCGTTCTTCCGGCTCGTCGCCGCTCGCCGCGGGGGCCGGCGCGGCCTCGCCCGCGGGGGACTGCAGCCGCTCTAATTCCTGAGCCGCTTCGTCCGCGGCGCGCAGCCCTGCATAGCTGGCCGTCAATTCTTGATACAGCCGCGTCGCCGCCGCCGGCTGATTGGCTCGCTCTAACAACTGCGCGGCGGCGCGCAAAGCTGCGGCCGATAGTTGCCGCTCGCCGGGATATAAAATCGGCACGTGCAGCAAGGTCAACGCGGCTTGCTCCGACTTGTTGAGCCTCGCCAGCGCCTGGCCGAGCACCAGATAAGGGCCAGCCCGCAGTTCCTCCGGAAACTGGGCGAAGTTCCGCTGCCAGCGGGCCACTTGTTCCTCGCGGACCGTGGCCAGTTCGCCGCGCCAGCTCTGTGCTTGGGCCAGCGCGGCGATCCGGCGATCTTTATCGCCCGCTAACAGCTCAAGCTGGTCGATCGCGGCGCCGCGGCGCGCTGTCGGCAGCAAATAGCTGGCGCCCAGCAGCACGGACGCAGGTGAGTTGCTTGAATTGAGCCAAGTTTGCGCCGCCTGAGCCAGACTGGGGGGCGGCTCGGCTGGCAACCAGGCCAAGGGAATCAGTGCGAATTCGGGCGTGTCAGGATCCTCGCCCACCAGGCCCAGGAAGAGCTTGCCCGCCGCTTCGACTCGATTCATTTCGCGGTAGCAGCGAATGATCTTGGCCAGAATGCTGCGCCGCGCCCAAGCGCGTTTTTCCTTATCGATGGCGGCTGCGTAGAGCTTGCGCGCCTGACTGAAATCGCCTTGCGCGAAGAGTCCGTCGCCGGCGGCAACCTCCTTGGGCCACTCGGTGTCGATGGCGACGACCTGGTTGCCCGGCCGTTTAAACTGCCGGCCGTCGGATGTTTCAACCACGATCTCGCGGCCCGTGTACTCCAGCACTGTGCCGGAGAGTCGCGTGCGCGCCTGGCGGTTGGTCGGAGACGTGAAGTGGACGACGTCAGCCGAAGCAGAGGGGGCCGCCAACAGCGCAAGCGACAAGCCGAACAGGACGAACCGCAACGGCGCGCCAGAAGGACGCGGCTGAAGCTGGTTTAAGAACACGCCATGGCTGCGTAAACGCCGCCAGCTAAAGCTGGAAGCAGACTGTTCCAGCCAGCCGCGCCGAGTGAGGCCGTTGCTGAGGTGCACGTTCGCATTGGCGAGTGGATCACGCAAAGTCAATCACAGCGCGGTTGCCAACAAGCGGCTCAGTAGTTCTGAGCCGCTTTCAGTTCTATGGCGCCGCGTTTGGAGATGTCGATATAAATGTACTTGCCGCCATTCTGCCGCGCGATCTTCGCCAAAAAATTCTCGCCGCCGGAGTGAGCGCCCAGGCCGAATTCGATGGTGTGGATTGAAGTCCGTCCGCCATTCATTCGCTTGAGCTTTAGCAAACGCTCGGCATTCATCACCGGCTCGTCCGCGTCGGTCAAAAAGAAGATCACATCGGGCGCTAATCGGATCGCCGCCTCCAGCGCAGTAGCATGATCGGTGGCGCCAGCCGCCATAATGCTGGCAACGTATCGACGGGCCATTTCCTTGCCTTGCGCGTCGGCGAACAACATGCCGCCGTATTGTCGGCCGACGTTCATCTGCGCCGCTTGTTTGTTATAGAAGATAATCTGGAATTGATTCGTATCGCTCAGGTTGTCGAGGCTGCGGAGCAGTTCGCGCTTGGCCGAGACGAGCGGGCTGGCGGAGCCGTCGCCCATGCTGGCCGAGCGATCGAAGACATAGACGAATTTGTTGCCTTCCCCTTCGATGCCATAGACGCTGGTGCGGGCTTTGCCGCCGGCAAGCGAAGTTGCGCGTTTGTGGCCGCCCGTCATGTTGCCCGCGCCTGTGGTCAATCCCGACTCGGCCTGCCCCATGCCGGCCAGTTCAGTCTGGCTGGGCAGCGCGGAACTGGTGTCGACCGGCGCCTGTTCGGCGATCACATCGCTCATGGCGCCGCCCGCCGGCGCGGCATCGTCGAACTGCTCTTCGGTCGTCGGCTCGCTGGCCACCTCGACCGTCGGCCCGCCTTCATCATCAAACAGGTCGCTTTCGTCGGCGCTGGCGCTCGTGCTGGCGAGCAGATCGGCCAGCGGCGGCGCGTTCGTGCCGTGCAGTTCCTGGCTGGCGACATAGCCGAGCACGATGATCAAGAGGGCATGCAAAAGCAGCGAGACCAACCAGGCAGGCATGACCAGCTGCCAGCGCCAACCCAGCTCGTCTGCGGCAGGGCTCTCCAAGCGGGGAGCGAGAGCGATCGGCGGCGCCTTCACAAGTTGAATCCGGCAAAAGGATTGCGAACAGGACGTGTGCGGCAATTTTAGGCCGCTTCGCTGAACGAGTCAACGCGAACGAGACGACGGGGGGCAGTTCGGAATCCGCCGTAAAGGATTGTCTATAGTGCACTTGCGCCGCCAACGTGCGGAGGGCAACGTCGCATCGCACTTGCTGGCGCCGCGAGCTCCAGGCTTGGTCGCGGCGCCTAAATGCGGCCCGGACCGAACCGGTTCACGGCATTTGAGCTGCAGGCGAGGGTAACACGTAGATAATACTATTGTCGCGTTGCCTGAACGCCTTGTTCGCGTGCGGATAATTCCTTCGAGGCCTGCGCGATCGTTCGTCGTCTGGGCGATTTCGGGGGCCCGCGGATTGGCAGTCACGAAGCGTCTTTCGCAACTCCCTCTTTTCCGCCGCGCCAAGGCGACGCGACGCGCTCAAGACAGTCAGGACGTAGTCCGGCTATAATTCCAGCTTTTGCACCATTCGACTATCAACGGCGGGAGCCTGCTCTGTTACGGATCATTAACTATCCCCATCTCACCCTGCTGAGGCCGTCGAAGCCGCTGAAGCGCGTCGATGCCGAATTGCACATGCTCGTGCGCGAAATGTTCGATCTGATGTATTCCGACGAGCATCGCGGCATCGGGCTGGCCGCCAACCAAGTTGACCTCCCTTATCGGCTATTCGTGGTCAATCTGACCTCCGACCCGGCGCTGCGCGACCAGGAATTCGTGTTCATCAACCCGGTGCTCAGCCAGCCGAAGAGTTCCGCCGAAGCCGAGGAGGGTTGCCTGAGCCTGCCAGGGCTATATGCCCAGGTGCGGCGTCCGGAGAAAATCACCATCAATGCCTACAACATGTCGGGCCAGGAGGTGACTTTCGAACTCGACGATCTGTTTGCCCGCGTCGTGCAACACGAGACCGACCATCTTGACGGCGTGTTGTTCATCGATCGCCTCAGCCCGACGGCTCGACTTGCCGTTCAAGACGCGCTCGAGGATTTCCGTGAGGAATTCGCCAACCAGCGCGAGCGCGGCGAGATACCCAGCGACGAGAGAATCTTGCAGCGGCTGGCAGAGTTGGAGCAGAAGAGAACGTAATGCGCATAGTGATGATGGGCACGGGGCCTTTCGCGGCGCCGACGTTCCGGGCTCTTTACGATACGCCGCATGAGGTTCTGGCCTTGGTGACGCAGCCGGTGCGCACGCAGCCAGGCAGGCGCGAGCTGCCGCCGAGCCCGATGCGCCTCGTGGCGCAAGAACATGGCACGCCGATTCTCGATCCGGAAAGCATCAACACCGACGAAATGCGGGCCAAGCTGGCTGAGTTTCGCCCCGATCTATTCATCGTCGCCGACTATGGACAGATTCTCTCGGCGGAAACGCTGGCCGTAGCGCCGCAGGGCGGAATTAACCTGCATGGCTCGCTGCTGCCCAAGTATCGCGGCGCTGCGCCGATCAATTGGGCCCTCTATCGCGGCGATGCAGAAACCGGCGTGACGGTGATTCACATGACGCCGCGCGTCGACGCCGGACCGACTTTGGCGCAGGCGCACACCGCCATCGATCCGGATGAGAACGCCGTGGAACTCGAATCGCGTCTCGCCGCGCTCGGCGCTCCGTTGGTCTGCCAGACAATCGACGAGCTAGCGGCCGGCCGCACCAAGTCTTTGCCGCAAGATCCGGCGCTGGCCAGCCCGGCGCGGCGGTTGCGAAAGACCGACGGCGAGATCCGCTGGTCTCGCTCGGCGCAGGAGATCAAGAACCAGATTCGCGCGCTAGAGCCGTGGCCCAAGACTTATACCTTCTGGCATCGGCCTGGCGGAGCGCCGCTGCGATTGATTCTCGGCCGCTCAGCCGTTCGCCCGTGCGAGGGTTCCGGAGCGCAACCGGGCACGGTGATTGAAGCGAGCGACGGAAAGCTTTCCGTCAGCACCGGCAGCGGCGCTCTTTCGATTCTCGAGGTTCAGCCTGCCGGCAAACGATTGCTGTCGAGTGCGGAGTTTCTGCGCGGCTATCCTGTCAAAGCTGGCGAGCGATTTGGACCCGAGACCGTTTGAGACTGGCGAGACAACGGAAAGGCGAACATTTAAAGCTTGCAAACAAGAGCCGTGCACGAACGATGACTGATCCTTGGAATCCAACTTCGTGGTCAGGGCGGCTCGTGGTGGCGCACTTTGTGGCGGGCGTTGCGTGCGCGGCAAACATGGATCCGAATCGAACCTCGCTCGGCGCCTGGATCGTCAACTCTGGATTCACTGCCCTGGTCGGCAGCGAACTGTGCCTGCTTGGACTAGGGACTGCCGCAGTCGTCGAGCGATCGGCCAAGGGCTGGCGGCGGCTGGGCTTGGTCGCGGCGGCAACGCTGTGGGTCTGGCTACTGTCGCTTGTGGCGCTTTGCCGAACGAAGCCGGTTCCGCCCGCGTTTATTCTGTTGCTGGCGCCCATGGTCAGCCTGGCGGCAATCAGTTTCGGAATTGCACTGCGATACAGGGGCGTGCGGCTGGTGCGCCTACCTGTGGCCGCGACCAGGTTGGATGATCCTTTCCAGTTCACGCTCGGCCGTTTGCTGCTGCTCACCGGCGCC
>JAICIG010000326.1 GCA_025924495.1 Pirellulales bacterium
AGGGCCGAAAGCGCGGCGATTGCCTTCCGCCCACTCGATAAAATCAGCCGGCGGCACAAGCCCGCGCGCCAACAAGCGACCGCAGACTTGCAGCTCCTGGCGCCGATCGAGCTCGGGGGCGAGCGCCGCAACCGCCTGTTGACGCTCCTTCACGATCGTTGGCGCCGCCGGAGCCGAGAGCCATGCTCGCAGCTCGCGCAGACCCGCCGTCGTCTCTGCCGCACAGAGCAATTGAAACAGCGACGCACGGCCGAAGATCTCGAGATCGGCCGAAATCTCCGCAACGTTTTGCGGTGCGCTGACCGCGGGCGCAGGGATGTCATTCCAGCGGCGGTCCATGCGAGCCAGCGACTGTTCATTGACGATCCGCAATTGCTCGTACCGCCGGTGCTGTTGCGCCTTGCGGTCGCGCACCATCAAGAGCACGCTGGCGGCGGCAAGCAGACAGACGAGCGCGGTCCAAATGGCTACAGATCGATAGTCAACCAGCAGCCCCGCAATGCAGGCCGCAACCAGCACCGCTGCCGTTCGCAGCGCAAGCGTAAGTTGGAATGCAAGCCGGCCCAAGCGTTCTTCATGCTGTCCAAAATGCGCTGCTCGCTTCTGATAGTTCGCAGAAATGGCAGAGCACGAAACTTCGGAAGCCATGTCAATGGGCTTGGACAATGTTTAGATTTCCCAGCCCTTGCGGAAGACGGGCTTCAGGTACTGCTCGGCATTGGGATTGCCGCTGGTTTTGAGACTGGCAGAGTCCCAATCGAAGCCGCCGCCAGCGCGGTAGGCGACGTTGCCAAGCAGCACGGTCTCGGTCAGCGGACCGGAATAAGTGAAATCGCAGCTTGCAGGTCCTTCGCCTCGGCAAGCAGCGAACCATTCTTTGTGGAAGCCTGGCGACTTGTAAAGGAACGATTCGGGCTCCTGATAATCCTTGAATTTATCCTCAGGCAACAAGCGATACGTATCGAACCCGCACAGGAGCATCCCCTCCGAGCCGATGAACAGGTTGTTCATCTTGTCGCCCCGCAGGCCGAGTTTCTGCAAGATAGGCGGCGTGCCATGATACCAATGCAGCGTCACTGGGGCGCGCTTGCCCGCGGCCGGGAATTCGAACCGGGTCGTCATGGACTTAGGCGTTCGCTGCGGATCGGGCTCGGGGCCCGACGCGTCGACCCTGGTCGGATACTTTAGGCCCAACGCCCAGAACGGGATGTCGAGAATATGGCAGCCGAAATTGCCCGTTTCACCGGTGCCAAAATCCCACCAGAAACGCCACTTATAAGGCGCATATTCAGGGCTGTAAGGACGCTCCGCCACGGGGCCTAGCCATAAGTCCCAATTGAGATGCGAGGGCACAGGCGGAAACGTCGTTGGCACGGGCGGCATGCCACGATCGCCCGACATCCAGGCATGACATTCTTTTACGGTTCCAATTGCGCCCGACTGGATGAGTTCCACAGCTCGGCGCAGCGGCTTTTGCGTGTGGCGCTGCACGCCCAATTGCGTGGCGACCTTCTTCTCGGCTGCTAATTCCGTTAACTTGCGGACCTCCCATACCGAGTGAGCGAGCGGTTTCTCGAGGTAAATGTGCTTGCCGCGCTGCAAGGCCTCGAAGGCTGCATGAAAATGCATGTGATCTGGCGTGCTAATCACGACTCCGTCGATCTTCGATTCCATTTCGTCCAGCAAGTTGCGGAAATCGGCGTATTTCTTCGCTTGCGGAAACTTCTCGAAGGCGTCGCCGGCCCGCTGGTCATCCACATCGCACAGCGCCACGACATTCTGGCTGGCCACGGCGTTCAGGTTGACTCGACCTTGTCCGCCAACGCCGACGACCGCCAGATTCAGCTTGTCTGCGGCGTTCTCAGCGCGTCCCGATGCGCTCGTCCCTAGCCAGACGCCCGCTCCGAGTGCGGCTGAAGTCCTAAGAAAGTCGCGACGATGCGTCAGGCGTGACATCGATTGCCTCGCTAAATAAATATGAAATGACCAAGTCAGTCGACTGGCGGGCGGCCGTTCAATGCCCCGATGTCGTTTATCAGAGACAAGACTTGTGCCCTACCGCCGATTATTTCTGAAACATCCGATCGTTCTTGTTGCCGCGCGACAAGAGATAGGCCAGCAAGTCCAGTACTTCCTCTTTGTTCAGTGGCTTGAGCAGATCGTTCGGCATCAACGACACGGCCGAAGGTTGCAACTCTTCGATGTTGTTCTTCTTGACCGTTTCGGTCTTCGTCGAGTCTTCCGGATTGGTAACGATGATCAGCGAGTCGTCAGTTTCCGACACGATCCGACCGGTCAGCGTTTTACCCGAGGCGGTTTGCACGATCGAAGCACGGTATTGATCGGAAACGACCTTGCTAGGATCGACGATGGCCTCGCTGAGATCCTTGAGATTGAAGCGCCCTGCCAGTTGGGTCAGGTCGGGGCCGGTCGCGCCGCCGTCGCCGGCAAAACGATGGCAGATCACACAACGCGCCGCGGCAAACATCTTTTGGCCGCGGTCGAAGTTGCGTCCTTTGAGCTCTGTTTTACCGATCTGAAGCAAATCGGCGAGGGTCCAGTCCTTGCCTGGTCCGGCGGGTTGCGGCAACGGCGGCGGGAGGTAAGGCTTGCGGGCGCCGAAGGCTTCGATCGCCAACTTCTCCTTCTCGCTGGCATTGTCGAAAGCTTCGCGGTCGATATTACGCAAAAACCCTTGAAAGCTGGCGCCGCCGCTCCACTTGTGGGCCTTCTCGAACCAGCTGAAATAGGCCTTGCGCTCGTCGAGCGTCCAACCTTCCTTCATGTTTCGCAGCACGAAGGCGTAGTGGATTTGCATCTGGTCGGGAAAGTTGGCGATCATTGCCGCGATCGTGCCGCCGTAGCCTCGATTACGAGCCAGCAACTCGGCTGTTACTGGCGACTCGTGCGTCGAAGGCTGCTCGAGCAGCGCAATCGCTTTGCGAATGATATTCGGCGAACGCAGATAAACGAGCAATGTGCTCAATTCGCGGTTGATCGGATCTTCTTTGGCCGGAAACAGCGGGTCGAGCCTGGCAATCAGCTTCAGGCGCGCTTCTTCCGCGGGTTCGCCCATGCGGATGAAAATGAGCTGATAGGCGCGAAGCAGTTCCAGCTGCTGCATTTCGCTGAGCCGGGAAAAATCGATCCGGTCGAGGGCGGCCAGCAATTTCGGCTGCAGTGATTTATCGGGCTGGCGAGCCAGCCCGACTGCCCCGGTGATCAGCGCTTCGTCATTTTTCTCGGCCAGCACTTTGTCTTGCCAGAGCTTGGCAGCGGCCCGCTCTAGTGCGACGCGAGCCGCATAGCGAATATGACGGTCGGCATGGCTCAAATGCGGGTACAAGAATTCGACTGCGTCGGCGCTCGTCGTCGGGCCTTGATGATACATCTCGATCTTTGCTCGCAATGCGCGCAGATCGGCCAGCTTATTGTCGCGGGCGTCTATAGGCGAGGTCGATTCCTGACCTGTGTAAGTCACTCGAAACAACTCAGATTGCGTTCCACGGCCGCCGACTGTGAAATAAAGCGCCCCGTCCGGGCCTGCTGCGACATCGGTCAGCGGCAGCGCGGTACGCGAAACGAATTCTTCTTTGATGGCCCTGTAACTGGCGCCATCCGGTTCGAAGTGGATGGCATACATCGTGCCAAAGGTCCAGTCGCAGATGAACAGCGCTCGCTGGTATCTGGGCGGGAACTTTGTGCCGTAGCCGAATTCGATGCCGACGGGCGAGCCGGGGCCGATGTCGACGGCCGGCGGCAGGCTGTCGACATAGTAAGGCGGCCACTTGCCGGTTCCACTACGCCAGCCGAATTCGCTGCCGCTGGTGGCATGCACGACGCGCGTCGGACGATACCAGGGTGAGCCGAAATCCCACTCCATATCAGCGTCATAGGCGAACAATTCGCCGTCGGCGTTAAATGCCATGTCATAGGGGTTGCGATAGCCAATGCTGAACACATCCCACGTCTTGCCGTCGGGGTCGGTCTTGGCAATCCAGCCGCCCGGCGCCAGGATGCCGACGGCGTGCCCATTGGCATCCCACTGCCGCGGCAGCAACAGGTCTTCGCCCCAGTTGGTCGGAATCCTGCTGGTGTGATTGGGATTCGCTGCTTCATCTGGTTCGAACGGCGGCCGCGTATGATTGCCGGCGATGCAGTAGATTGACTTTCCATCGGGCGACAGCCGCAATGCGTGCGGCCCGTGCTCGCCGCCGCCGCGGAAGTCTTTGAGTTTGACGACTTCGTCAAACTGGTCGTCGCCGTTTGTGTCCTTGACTCGATACAGTCCGCTGCCCGGGCCGCCGTTGACGGACACATAGAGCGAATCGAAGGCGTAGAGCAGACCCTGGGCGCTTGAGATCTTCACATTGAGACGTTCGACCTTCGTCGGCTCTGTGCCGCCTGGCGCCGGTGGCGTAACCCGACACAGCCCCTTGTCTCCCTGGTCGCTGACGATCAGGCGTCCCTTATTGTCGAAGGTGATCGCCACCCAGGAACCGAGTTCCTCCTTAGGCACGGTGAACAGCTTTTCTACCTGAAAGCCGGGCGGCGCATTGAATACGCCAGCAGGCGTTCCGCCGGTTTCGGCCCGGTTGGCAAACACGTCGCCCCAAGCGCCGCCGCCTAATGCAACCAGCGCGTTGGCCGCGACCCATTTGCCGGAATCCTTGCTTCCGGCGGCTTGCCACTTGCCATCGGTGACGACGTGTTTCTTGTTGCCGTCGGGCATGGCCAGCGCTAGCGACAGAATAAAGCCGGCCGGACCGCCTTGGTTTTCGACTTCTGCCGTCAGGACGTTTTCGTCATCCTTGATAAACTTCTGCACGTCGATTTCGATCGGCGACTCCCAAGCGTCGCTGGCAGCGAGCCGCTGCCCGTTGAGATACAGCGTCATGACATTGTCGCAGGCCGCCTTCAGCCGGGCCGATTTTGACCCGCCGGTGAACGTCGTTTTCAAGACGTACTTCTTGTTCTGGTCGGCGCCCCAGATCCAAGTTGGCTTCGGCTCGCCTTCAAACAGCTTACGATCTGTTGGTTGGGTTGCGGAT
Organism: Pirellulales bacterium; assembly: GCA_025924495.1. The sequence continues at coordinate 5,052 of JAICIG010000326.1, forward strand.
GACAACGCTTCTGGCGATTGAGAAGGCGCTATTTCGGGTTGTTGAGTGTAGTATTTCTCGGCGGCAACTAAAGGCGTGGGGCAAATCGCAGCCAGCGCGGCCCACAAAGCCACCGGCGCCAACCGCTGCATGTTTGAGGCGATCGACGCGTCGGGCGAATGTAGGGAGCTGCCCGCGGCAATTTCACTCGAGGACTCAATGTTCACGTCGCCATCTCCGCTTTTGGTAAAACCGAGTCAGGTTCTTGGTAGGGCTATGGAAAGACTCTCTTGAAGCGGCCGGCCATTCGAGCCAGCATCGTTCGGGGAGTTCCCTATAAGTTACGATGTCCATAAGCATGGCTTTCGGCGCCATGCCAGGGCAGGCTTATCAGGCGGTTTGGGCTGGGCGGGGCACGAGGCGATTCACTCGCTGTCAGCAATTCGGGCGCAGTTCACCCCTTGGGACCTTGCGCCCGTTGCTCGTGCTACGTTGCGATTATAATCTACCCGAAGCTCCCACCATAGCGTCCTGGCTTTCCGCAATTTCTAGGGGTAAAACGCTTTACTGCCGATTCTGCCCATCGATAGAATGGGCCTCGGTCTTGAAAGGCTGGCCTTGGCGATGCTGCAAGGCGGCGATACGGCCGCGGGGGAATAAATCGCTTAGATGTTCCGGATCGAGGCGGGCGGATGACAGCAATTCTTGGTGGCAGCGCATACCGCAACGTTAAGATGGCTCGCTGGGTGACGGCTGCGTTCGGGGCGCCGCTATTGTTCCTCTTCTCGGTGATCGTCTCCCAGGCCCGGGCCGAAGCGCCTGCATCTTCGGCTGCGGAAACGCGCTTGAGTTTCGTCAACGACGTGTTGCCCATATTGACGAAGTTCGGCTGCAACAGCGGCGGCTGCCATGGTCGGGGCAGCGGCCAAAACGGCTTCAGGCTGTCGTTGTTCGGTTTCGATCCAGCGGCCGATTACGCGGCCATCTGCGACGAGGGGCTGGGCCGCCGGATATCATGGACCGCCCCGGAAGAGTCGCTCTTGCTGCTGAAGCCGACCGGGCAGATAGCTCATGGCGGCGGTGTTCGCTTTGGCGCCGATTCGGCGGCCTGCCGGTTGCTTCAGCTATGGATCGAGCAAGGAACGCCTTGGGGTCAGGAATACGCGCCGACACTGGCGCGCATCGAAGTCGAACCCGCCGAACGATCGCTGGCGCCCGGCGAGAGCACGGCGCTGCGAGTCGCGGCTCGCTATTCCGACGGTACAGTGCGCGATGTGACGGCTACGGCCGAGTACTTCAGCCAGCAGCCTGCCTTGCTAGAAGTTTCAGTCGAAGGCGTTGTTCGTTCGCTTGGCCAGCAAGGAGAGGGGGCGATCAGCGTTCGATACCTGGGTCTTGTCGCGGCCTCAAGGATTACCATCCCCTATCGTGAAAATCTGACCGAGGCGGCCTACGCGGGATTTGAACCCAAAGGTTTTGTCGATCGACTCGTGCTTGAGAAATGGCGAAAGTTAGGATGGGCTCCTAGCAGCGCCGCTACTGACGCAGAATTTATCCGCCGTGCTTTTCTCGATTGTATCGGCACGCTGCCGACGCCGCAGGAGGTGCGAGAATTTCTGGCGGACAAAGACGCAGGCAAACGCGACCGACTTGTCGATCGTCTGCTTGAGCGCGAGGAGTACGCCATTTTCTGGGGCCAGCGCTGGGGCGATCTGCTGCGGAATAAACAGCTCGATGGCGCCCAGAAAGACAATAGCCAGAAATTCGCCGCTTGGCTGCGTGCGGCAATTCAGCAGAATATGCCGTTCGACAAATTCGCCCGCGAATTGATCGCCGTCACGGGCAAGCTCGAAGACCATCCGCAGATGGATTGGTATCGGCAGCTCAACAGCAATCAGAACCGCGTGGAAGATATTTCCCAAGTGTTTCTCGGCATGCGCGTTTCGTGCGCTAATTGCCATAATCATCCGTTCGAGCGGATTTCGCAAAACGATTACTGGCAGTTCGCGGCATTCTTCGCGCGAGTCGATGCCATGCCCTATGGCACGGTAAAGACGGTGGAGGTCAAAGAGGAAGGAACGATCAACAATCCCCGTAGCGGTCAGGTCGTTAAGCCCAAGCCATTCGGCGGTCCTGAGTATGAGTACGTGAAAGGCGAAGATCCTCGCCTGAGACTGGTCGACTGGATGACGGGCAAGGATAACCCTTACTTCGCTCGTGCAATCAGCAACCGCATTTGGGCGCATTACATGAAACGCGGCCTGGTTGAGGCGGTCGACGACATGCGAGCCACCAATCCGCCCACGAATCCTGCTTTGTTGGATGCGCTGGCCTCCGACTTCATTGAGCACGGCTACGACCTGAAGCACTTGACGAAAACCGTGATGAAGTCCCGCGCCTACGGTTTGAGTTCGACACCGACTCCTGAAAACGCCGTCGATCGCCAGAACTACGCGCGGCATTATCCACAGCGGCTCGCGCCGCACGCGTTGCTCGACGCGATCGGTTCGGCGACGGGCGTTCCCCCGAGCTTTAAGACCTTCCCTGATGCGAAGCGCGCCATCCAACTTCCGAACGAAGCGGAGCAGAGCGACTTTCTGGATATTTTCGGCCGTTCGCGCCGTGATACGCCGTGTGTCTGCGAGACAAGGATCGAGCCGAACCTGTCGCAGGTCTTGTACCTGCTGTTTTCGCCCGAATTACAGCGCGATCTTGCTCATGCCGATGGCACGGTTGCCCGCCTGGCGAAAGAAAACAAGCCATCGGCCGAAATCGTGGACGAACTGTATTTGCGCACGCTCTCGCGGTTTCCGCTAGCTGAAGAACTTCAAGACGCCGTCGCGATCATCGATGGAGCGAGTGCGCGGCAGCTGGCGGTCGAAGACTTGCTGTGGACGCTGTTGAACTCGAAAGAATTCCTTTTCAACCATTGAGAGTCCGACGATGTTTCTGCACTCGATCACGGCACAGCCCGATCTTGGCCTGCCGCAGCGCGGTGTTTCGCGGCGCGGTTTCCTGCGGGCAGGGGCGGTCAGCTTCGGCGGCGCAGCGTTGGCCCGCTTGCTCGAATGCGAAGCGGCGGCCGGAGATTCCGCCGGAGAAAAACGCAGCGTGATCGTCGTCTTTCAGGCCGGCGGTCCCAGCCACTTGGAAACGTGGGACCGAAAACCGCAGGCACCCGTCGAGTACCGCGGCGAATTCAGCGGCATCGATACGACTCTTCCCGGCTATCAGGTCGGGGAGTACATGCCTCGATTGGCCAAGCTCTGCCATAAGTTGGCGATTTTGCGCTCAGTCTACCACGACCAGACGGAGCACGGCCAAGGCGTACACACCGTTCTCACCGGGTACAAGCCGACCAAGGGCGATCCTGGCAATGAGTTCCCCAGCGTCGGCAGCATCGTTTCCAAAGAGTTGGGGCCGAGAGCAAGCGGCATTCCACCCTACATCGCCACGATGACCGCACTGCCGAGCTCGAACGCAGCTTACCTGGGCGTCGAGCACAATCCATTTCAAACGTTTGGCTATCCGACGAGCCCCGCCTTTCGCGTCCGCAATCTCGTACTTCCTGACGGCGTCGATCAAAGCCGCCTCGATCGCCGGCGCTCGATGCTGGCCCGGTTCGATGATTTTCGGCGCGAGGCCGATGCTTCCGGGGCGATCGAGGGCATGGATAAGTTCACTCGCCGGGCCATGGAACTGGCGAGCAGTCCGGCGATTCGCGAAGCCTTCGACCTGAACAAAGAACCCGCAGAACTGCGCGAGCGCTATGGGGCGCAGAGCTTTGGGGCCCAGAGCATGCTCTTGGCGCGGCGACTGGTAGAAGCCGGGGCCCGCTTTGTCACCGTGCGCGTCGATGGCCAGTGGGATTCGCACAAAGACAACTTCACCGCCCATCGCAGCCTGATTCCGCCCTGGGACCAGGCCTTGTCCGCCTTGATCGAAGACCTCGATCAGCGAGGCATGCTCGATACGACCTTGCTGGTAATCGGCGGCGAATTTGGTCGCACGCCCAAGGTCAACAAAGACGCCGGCCGCGACCACTGGCCAATGGTCTATACCACCGTGCTG
>JAICIG010000327.1 GCA_025924495.1 Pirellulales bacterium
AACTCGACTTCCTGCCGCGTGAAGCCCAGCTTGAGCAGACTGGAGGTCAGAGTTTCGGCAACCGCCTTAAATTCGTCGGCGTCGCGCGGCACCACCGGCGACATCGTCAACGCAGTCGGCTCCAACGCGGCGGCTGGAGGCGCCGCGGCCGGCGCGGCGGCGGCTGGCGCTGCCCCCGGAGCTGCCGTGCCTGCCACCGCGGATGGCGCATCCGCGGCGCGGGGCTGAGCTGGCGCGGGATCCGCCTTCGGCGCTTCTGACGGCTTCATACCCTCCCCTTGTCCCCTTGTCTCCTTGTCTCCTTGTCCCGTTGCCGCCTTGTCTCCTTGTCCCCTTGCCGCCTTGTCTGCTTTGTTACTTGCTGTCGAAGCCGCGTCGGAAACCGGGGCGTGGGCCTTCGACGGCGGCAGCGATTCCAGCCGCCCTACGCGCACGCCATCGCGCTGCGGCACGATGACAAACAAATCGAGCAGCGCGTGCTTGCCCGAGTTCGTGACCAGATATTTCTCGGGTCCGCCGGTCAATTGAACCGGCAGGTCGTATTTCAGTTCGCAGTCATAAGTCAAAAAGCGTTCTGCCCGTGACTTGTCTTGCACGTACAATGCGTCGAGTTGCCGGGCCTGGACGAACCAATGTTTATCATCGACGGAGGCGAAGAGGGCCTGCGGGCCGGCTTCGGTCACACTGGCCAGATCGAGCCAACGCAAGCGTCCGCTCTTCGATTCGGCCGGCGGCCAATGGCCGACGAAGCGCCCCGACTGCACGCGCAGATCGAGCTCCAGATCCTGAACCGGTTCGCCGTGCAGCGTAATGACTGACACCGGCGTCAGCTTGCGCGCCTCGTTGGCTCGGCTGCGGTCGGTATCGACCACGCCCGGCATGGCGCTGGGATAGTGCGTGAGCTCGTTCGCCTGTTCGAGCGTCGGATCGAGTCCCCAGAGCGAGAGCTCGTGCAGATCGTATTTGGCATCCTCGGCGTGCGCTGAAATCAGAACTGTCAGGAATGCAAGTCCGACGATGAAACAAAGTCGACTAGCTCGCGTTATGACAAGGAGACACGGACACAAGGGGACAAGGGGAACTCGCATTTCTGCTTGTCTCCTTGTCTCCTTGTCCCCTTGTCGGTCTGTACTTCCGCGCGGAAGGTCACCAGCCACGAAGCGTCGCATCACATCCCCCCTCGAAATAAACGAGCGTCGGCCCAGAGAACGCGGTCGAGAGTGTCTTCGCCTTCGCCGTAGTCGACTTCCAGCGTGAGCTGCTTCACGCCGGTGAGCGAGACGGCGACGTTCGCCGGCTCGGCCGCGGCGGCCAGATCGGGCGCGGCGAACAGTTCGCGGCCGTCGCCGAGCAGGCGGCAGGCGACCCGGCCGCGGCCTTGCGAACTTTCATCGAAGCCCACCGTCGCCTTGAAATTCTCGTATTCGCAGTCGAGGGCGTAGGTGAGCACGCACCGCGAGTGAACCGCCAGCCCCTTGGTATAGGCTTTTCCCTTTAACTTCAGCGGCTGGCAGTCGAGCGATTGGTCGCGCCGATAGTTCATCAAACGGCCGAAGTAGGGCGTTTCTTCTACGCCGACGGGATCGAGGTCGGAGAGGTACGTTACCTTGCCGTTGCGGCAGACGATGCGGGCCACGGCCGAACGCGGCAAGCTGACATTGCCGGAGGCGGTTTCAAATTCGAGCCGTTCGTCGTTCGCTTTGCGCCAGACGCCGGCCAGCAAGTCGCCCGACACGAGATGAGCGATCTGATAAGGCTTCGCTTCGCCCGTCTTACGTGGACTTTTAGCATAGACGATGCCGACCAGCCGGGCCACGTTGATTGACCGCTCTTCCCCTTCATAGGTGAACCGCAGTTTGCCTTCAGACACGCCATGTGCCACGCCGGTCACCTCCGAGATGTCTTTCTCACGGCCCAGGATGAAGGCAGCGTCTTCTGCCAGGGGAGCAGCCAGCCGAGCGTCGAATTGCTGCCGGTGGCCGGACGTGCCCGCAGCCGGGCAGGTGAAACCGCGCACGTTGGTCAACGCCAGCTTTACTTCGCCGGCCCAGGCCGTCTTGAGCGAAATGGTTTCGTCGTCGAGCGAAACTAGCTCGCCACGCAACTCGGTCTTATCGCGTCCGTACACGATCATTTTGGCCGGTCCTTGCGGCTCGGCGGCCGGCATTGATGCCGCCACCGCACCGACCTTAAGTTGATGGTCGGTATGCGTAGTAGCCTTGATCGACGTCTTGATATTTGTGCCGTCTTCGTAGGTCACGGTAATTTCGATCTGGCGATCGAAACAATCCTGGTTGATCGGTTCGATGTACATCTCGGCCGACGTACCGGAGCGATCGAGCGCCAGCTTCCAGTTGGGCGTGCGGGCGGTATCAAGCCGCCAGATACCGCGACCCTGTCCTCCGCGCGTCAGCGCGACGATCTGCTTGATGTTTTTGCCGCTGATCAGCCCACTCAGACGAACCAGCACGTCCTGTATTCCGTTGCCGCCGGCCGCGCCGCCCACCTGCACCGTATCATGGTTTACCTGGCCAACCCATTCGGCCGTCAGGTCAGGAACATTGCCAAAATCGACAACCGCGATCTCATCCAGCGGAATCTTTCGCACCGGCTCGGTCGCGATCACGAGCCGGTCGTCTTCAATCGCGTTGACCTTCGCCGGGATGCGCTCGTCATAAACGGTGGTGACCGACGGTCCAGCGGGAACGGCAGCAGTGGTGGCGGGCGTGGCCGGCTTCGCGGGTGCGGTGGCAGGCGGATTGCCAGTAGGGCCCGGCGCTGCGGCGGCGGGCGGCGCCACTGCCGCCGGAGGAGGCGCCACCAGTGGATCACCCTCGCCCAGACACTCATGGAACGTGAGCGCCAAAGTCGCGCATGACAAGATGCAATGGTGTATCGCCTTACGGATCGCGCGGCCGAGGTTGAGATGGCGATATGCGACATCCCTGACAGAGCATCGGGCATTAACTAGTTGGCCTTGCGGCTTCGCGAATATGAAACCGGCTTTGTTCCGCCGCGAGCGACAGCCGGCTTCAGCCGGCTTGCCTGGTTTGCCACCAGCTAAAGCTGGTGGCAGACAGCCAAAGCCGACTAAAGTCGGCTCTTGCATCGATTTGAGCCGTTGCGGATCAGCATTCTCATGAACAAATCGGGTGCGCTTCACAAACATGGATTCCGACCCCAAAAGCTTACTTTCTAACGGCGCGGCGTAAACATGGTTGCGTTGCTTCGAAACGACGAACGGAACTCGCGGCGATAAGACGGCTCTTCCGTCACTCTTCCGCGGGCACCGGCTTCGCATTTTTGACCCCTGCCCCGCGCGGCTTGCTCAGCTTCTGCTCGCTCACTTTCGGCCCACTTACCTTTTGCACACCGTCGGCCACAGCTTCGCCTTCCTCGACCGTCCCGGCCGGCTTTTCCTCGGCGAGACGTTTATAGTAACGTTCCAAGATCTTCTGGTAATGTGCGGGGAAACCTTCAGTCATCGATTGCACGATGCGATCGCGCTCGTGCGGGGGCAATTCCGCCCATTGTTTGCCGGTCTTGCGCGCCGCATGCAAATCGCCGATACCGCCGGGACCGCCGGTAATCATCGAGTCGGCCATCGGCTTCGAGGGATTGGCTCCGCTGCCGCCGCCGCGCTGCTGCTCCGATTCTTTTTCCAGTTCCTCGATCAGTTTGTCGAGCCTGGCGACGATCTGCTTCTGCGTTTGCTGCACCGGTTCGCCGGTGGTCATACCGGAAAGGTCGATCACGACTTCTTCCATTTCCAGTGCCAACTCGCTGATGGGGTCAGGCGGTTCTTCCTGGGCCATCATAGAGGGAACAGTCGACCATGCCAAAATGATTGCCGCCAGGATGCCGCACTCAGCTTGGCGGGAAACGCGCCGCCGTGCAAAAAAGCGGTGGCTGGGGCAGAGCCTGGACGGACTAATGCTGCTCCGTGATTCGGCTGGATGGCCAGGCGATGCCCCGGAAGCGACGCACCGGGGCATCGCTTGGCCGCCATCGTCTGGATGAATGGAGACGCACGCGCGGCCAAGCTCTGCCCCAGCCACCGCAGATGGCGGCTTGCTGCTGGCGCGCCGTAGATAACGATTTCTCATTACATTCCTCCTTGTAGTTCGTCGCCGCGTTCTTCGGCCAGGCGTTCGGTGGCCTCGCGCACAAAATCTTGCTGGTCGGCCACCGACTCGATCTCGTCTTTGATGGCCGCCGAGAGTGCGCCAACCTTCGCGCGCGATTGATCGACCGCGGCCGTCCGCTGATTGGTGCGGACCTGCAGCAGGCGGATCATTTTCAGCTCGGCGATCAATCGGTTCAGCTCCCGTTGCCGGTCGCGCGGGCCGCGCTGCGCCTTGCGGTTCGACATTTTCGAGGAAGGCAACTGTTTCATTGCGTCGAGCAGGGCCTGCAGGTCGGCCTCGATCTGCTGTTCGGCGACGATCACTTTTTCGGAGCCATCGCCTTCGGCCAGAGAATCTTGCACCGACAACATGGCATCGCGGACCATCAGCAAGGCCGCCGGCAGCGCGATGCCGAATTCCGTCTCTTCGACCAGCGTAATCAGTTCATTGGCCATTTCCACAATCCGCCCTTCCGAACTGCCAAGGCCGGCCAGCGCGGTCAAGGCCTGTCGCGAGCCGCCGGCCGCTTTGGGGCCGACCAATTCGGTCGATTCGCGCACGGCGATCTGCTTCTCGAGCATGAAAGTCAGCCCTTCCATCACGCGCCGTTTGACTTCGGCGCGAAGCTGATCGAGCAGCTTTTCGGCTTCTTCTTCAAGCTGCTCTTTGGCGTATTTTAATGAATCGAGGGCCTGCTGCTGCATTTCACTGGCGGGCTCGGCGCGCTGGTTGCCAAGCTGCCCTTCGGCGCCCGACATGCTGCCGCTGGCGCGGAGCAACTCGCCCAGGGCGCCGGCTCCGGAATCGCCTAAGTCGCGCACGAGCTGCGTGATGCCTTCGTTAAGCTGGCGGTTGCGCGCCTGGTCGCGTTGCATCGCCGCGAAGTTGGCTTGCTTTAGCTGCTCTTCAGCGCGGCGGAGAGCCTCGTCGGTAGCCTCACGCTCTTTCTGAAGCGCGGCGAGCGCTTCTTTTTCGGGCGGCAAAGCTTCGCTTGCCTCACGCTTGCTCAGCGACTCGGCCGCTGCGCCCATTTTGCTTTCCGCAGCCGTGAGGTTCTCAGGTTCTTTGCCCGACTGCGCCGCGGCCGCCGCCAGCGCTTTGGCGCCAGCCTGCGTTTTGGATTGCTCCTTGGCGAGCTGCTCAAGCGGAGATTTGTCACCGTCCGTCGGCTGGCCGGCGGCGAGTTTATCGGTGGCTTCAATGTGGCCGTTCTGCCGGGCGATCAGTTCGGCGAGCGATGCCTTCTTCTTGCGCAGTCCTTCCACTTCTTTCTGTTTGTCGGCCGTCGATTGCGAATCTTGCCGTTCGCGGGTTTCTTCCTGAATGGCCTTATCCAGCCGCCGCAAGGCTTCGCGGATTTGCCGCAGCCGCTCCATCTGCACCTGGAAGTCGAGATCGGTGGCCAGCAGCAGATCGTGCAATCGCTGGAGCTTGGACAGAAGCTGTTTTTCTTCGCTGGCCGCTTCCGCCAGACTCAACTTGCCGAGCATCTGCTGGGCGTCTTGCATCTGGTGCAGAATCAGTTCTTCGCGGGCGAACTTCAGACCCAGCATCAACCGGGAAGAATTCTCCGGCTCCAGCGCCTTGAGCGCTTCGGAGAGGCGGTACATGCGATCTTCCAGCTCGGTCATTTCGGCGGCGACTTTGGCCTGCCGGAAGCTAAGCACCTCGCCCGGTTTCACCGGGTCGCTCTTCTCGTTCGTCGCTGCCGGCTTCGCCGGCTTCGCCGGCTCGTCAGCCCGAGCCAGGCCGCGTAACGGCATGAGAGAAAGTAGCGCTGCCGCTAAGACAAACGGCGTCCGCCGCGCCAGCCCCCACGGTTTCCTAAATCGGGCAACTTGCATGGCAAAGTCTCCAGACACGAGCAACCATCCTATTGTCTTATCGCACGCCGTTTGCTGCAACCGCCTGCTCGTGGAACAAGTGTTTCGCTTGTTTTTGCGTCGCGCGGCAGGCGAGCAAGCGGGACGCTTACTCTACGGGCACAATCTGCGTCGGCCCCGCACTGGCTGCTTGAGATTCAATCTACCCGGCAAATCGCGCCCTGGCTACGTGCCGCCCGTGGTTCTGCTGGCCACCGCACTCCGAAGCCGACAAGTCGTATTACCTCCGCCATGAGGAAGTCGTTCGCGAGCGGGATGAGTATGACCCTGCTTTCGATCCCCCTCCCGATCTGGCCGTCGAGATCGACCTGTCATCTAGTTCGTCTCGTCGGATGTTGGTTTATGCCGAGTTGGGCATTCCCGAACTCTGGCAATACGACGGCGAGCGGTTGACATTCAAGTCGCTCGGTCATGACGGCACATACCAGGCGATGGAGCGCAGTCTGGCGTTCCCGGGTCTACCGAGCGCCGATTTAGAACGCTTTATCCATCGCCGCGGCACGATGGGTGAGTTGGCCCTCGACGACGAACTTGCTCAGTGGGTCCGCGCATCCGTCACCAAGGACCGCTCATGACCGCAGCATAATCGGGGGTAGGCTGGAAATCATCGCCTACATGGCAGCGCCAGACTTTAGCCTGCCGCCTTGGTTCCGTTGCGCGCCGCAAATTCCTTGATCAACTCTTCGATTCGAGCGGTGTAGGGGCCTTCCATGTCAAGCATTGAAACCTGCCCGTCGGCTGACCGCAGAATGATGCCGGGCATGCCGGCCGCTTTGCTTCGTTTGGTGAGTGAGGCGTCCTCCGACAATCGCACGAGTTGTGCCACGCATTGAAGGGCTTCGTCTTGTTTCTCCAACTGCAAAAGTGCTTTCGCTTGTCCGACCAGGGCTTCGAAAAGCAAGCGGCTGGCCTGCGTAATCGCCTTGGAGTAAATCTTCAACGCGGCCTTGGGATCGTCTTCGACCGCGTCGAGGAAATTTCCTAGCTCGATGGCGGCTGCCGGCGACGAGTCGTCGAGCATGATCGCCTCCTCAAGCGATTGCTTAGCGTCTTCCAAGCTGGCACTCGGGGCGTCTTGCAATTGAATCAATTCCGCTCGGAGCAGGTGCAAGCGTGCGTTGCCCGGCCACGTTTTTAGCGACACTTCGACTGCATTCAGGGCGGTATCGTAGTCGCCTTGTGACCGGCGGCTCTGAACGCCGGCCAACGATTTCTTGAATGTTTGCCCTTTCATTCGCGTCGCTCCTTACCTTTTTCTTGCAATCGCTTCGCCTGCTCGATCAGCTTCTTCATCTGTCGAGCGTTCGTGTCCGGCGGATTGTCGGACGCCAACTCCTTGATCTCCCCATAAGTTCTCTTTCCATAGTCGCTATGGTAGGAGCGCGACCGCTTAAGACTGCCTGGTATCAAGTCGTCTGCCAGGTCGTCGTCGTCCGCCATGCTGATTCTCGGCCCGGTTTCCATACCACTTCTCTCGCGAGGAGCCTACATAAACGCCTGCAAAACCTCTTCCGGAGCCGGGCCATAGGCGGTGGGCTCCATCGAGCAGGAAGCGCGGCCCTGGCTCAGGCTGCGAATGGCGCTGGAGTAACCAAAGAGATTGGCCAACGGAGCTTCGGCCTCAATGATGGTATTGCGGCCGCGAACGAGCGTTTCGGTAATCATCGCCCGCCGTTGCTGCAGGTCGCTGACGATGTCGCCCAAATGCTCTTCCGGCGTGGTGATCTCCAGTTTCATGATCGGCTCTAAAAGCACGATGCCGGCCTCGCGCAGGCCGCTGCGAAAGGCGTCGGCCGCGGCGCGGCGGAACGCGATTTCGTTCGAGCCCGTTTCGCTCGTCTCGCCGCCGAGTGTCGTAAGCTTGACCTTCATCAGCGGATAGCCCAGCGAACCGCCGCCTTCGGCCTCTTGCGTCAAGGCGTCGAGCACCGCCTGCAAATACTCCGGCGGAATGCCTTCGCCCCTGCCGAGCAAAACCGTCACCGCGCGGTCGCCGGTAAGCTGCGGCTCCATGCGAATGGCAACCCGAGCAAAGAGCGGTTGGCCGGCCACGTGCTGGTTGCACTCGCCGGTCACCTCCACCGCTTGCTTGATCGTCTCGCGATAGCTCACTTGCGGCTTCTTGACCTTCACGTTCAGATGATAATCTCGCAACAGCCGGTGTTTGATCACCTCCAGGTGCAGTTCGCCCATGCCGCTGATCAGCGTTTGGCCGGTTTCTTCGCTGGTCGATGCGCGGAACGTCGGATCCTGACGCTTGAGCATCTCCAGCGTGTCTGCCAGCTTTTTACGCTCGGCCGACGTTTCGGGCTCGATGGCCATCGAGATGACCGTCTCCGGAAACTGGATCGATTCCAGCAGAATCGGTTCCTTGGCATCGCAGAGAGTATCGCCGGTCACCGAGTTTCGCAGGCCGATGATGCCCACGATATCGCCGGTTTCGACCTGCGGCACCTGTTCTTTGCGGCTGGCTTGCACGTGCCAAAGCTGGGCGACGTTCTCCTTTTTGTCTTTGCCGGGATTGTAGGCCCGCGTATTGGCCTTCAGCACGCCGGAATAAATGCGCACAAAATGCAAATCGCCGTGCTTGTCGGCCACCACTTTGAACACCAGCCCGCAAAAAGGCTCCGTGTTCTCCGGCTTGCGCAGCAGCTCTTTTTCCGGCTTTTTGGGATCGGTGCCTTTGACAGGCGGACGGTCGAGCGGGCTGGGAAGGTAGTAGCCCACTGCGTCCAACAGCGGCTGGATGCCCGTATGATCGAGTGCGGAGCCGCATAACACCGGCACCACCAGCCGGTGCGTGGTCGCCTCACGCAGCACGCGTCGCACAAGCTCGTCGGGCACGCTCAGCTCGGCCAACGCCAATTCCATCAACTCATTGCTGTAATCGTAGAGCTTCTCCAGCATCTGATCGCGATACAGCCTGGCTTCATCGATCAGATCGTCCGGAATCTCGTTTTCGACCACTTCCTTGCCCAGGCTCTCGGGCGTGAAGGTGAGAAGCTTCATGCTCACCAAGTCGATCATGCCTCGAAACGCGCCCGGCATGTGGGGTGGCCCGGCGCCCACCGGA
>JAICIG010000328.1 GCA_025924495.1 Pirellulales bacterium
GGTGTCAAATGGCAAAAGAGGTATTTTCGAATACTGAAGAAGGTTGATGGTAAATATTATCTCGTCTATGGAAAAGATGTAAGTACACGAACTAGTGCTTTCTTAGAATCCACTAGACCCATCACGCGATTTATGAGATTCTGCTGGAGACCAAGTCGGATCTCCCCGGCGACTGGAAGCGATCGTAACGATTGCTCAAGCCGATCGTGCGGGTTCGGCAGGGCCGACCAGCTTGGCGGGCGGCCGGCCGATAAGAATTCCGCACATGCCGCCGCGCTGGGCCACGTTGACGACCTGCTTCTGCGACGCCCGGCCGACGATGCCCAGCCCATACCGCGTCGGCGCAAAGCCCATGACGGTGTGGAACGGTTCGACATGGACTTCCCCCGCCGTGCTGACGACGGGAAATTCGCCGGCGGGAATTCCCGCCAAGCGCTGCACGACCCACGCCTCGGGATCCTCCAAGGCGACGCTCAGCAAGCGGTCCCATTCGGCTTGCGTCAGCCCGTGGCCCACGTAAACACGATCGCCGCCGTAAGACCGGTTAGGCTTCAGCACCAAACGCTCGTGATCTCGTCGAGCAAAATCGACCAGGTTGCCTCGCTCGCCATGCGGCAGCGTCGTTTCGCGATTGGCCAGCAATCGCGTCCAGAGAATATGGCGGCGAAAAATCTGCCGCTCGTCGCTATTGAAGAAGCGTTCGGTGAACCTAGCGTTCGTCAGCAGTTCCCAGCAACTCTTGTGGTCGAAGTCGCCCGCCGCCGACGAAATGATGCGGTTCTGGCGAAATAGTTCTCGCACCGGCTTGATATTTACGCCCGTCGTTTCCAGCGTCAGCAAGTCGCGGATCTCGTAATCGCGATAGGCGATATCGATCTTCGTATTCTCGTACCAGACTTCGCCGTCGTTGATATACAGCTCGGCGGGGTCTGCGTGAACCACAGTCATGCCGTGGCGCTCTTGGAAATACTGGGCTAACGGCGCCTGCTCGCTCGGTCCTTCGTCGGCGTATTTCGGCTCGACGAAACAAATGTTGCGACCGCGACGGTCGATGGCTTCCAAATGGTCGAGCACCTCTTGAATGAAGAGCTCGCGCAGATCCTGGCCGGCTTCCATCCGCAATTGCGGATCGCGAGCAGTCAGCTCGGGAACGACGACCTCCAGCAACATCTGTTCGCAGGTGGGCCCAAGATGGATTCCGCCCACGCCGCACAAGTTCGGCTCGAAGAACTTGAGCGACTCTTTCCACGTGGGACTGGTAAATTCGGCCATGGCGTCCAACCGGCCGAAGACCGGGTTCGCGTCGTGCTGACTTGGTCCCCAACTGTCCCTCAGCCACTGCTCTTCGGCGGCCGACAGCGGCACCACCTGGCGGACTTCCGGGTCTTGAAGATACATCTCGGCGATGCGCTTCAGGGCATTGATAATCGTCAGAGAGACGAAGTGCAGGTAAGCCAACTGGTCAGGCATCACGGCGATCGGTCGCAACATGACGCGAATCGCCTCGGTTTCGCCGTGACGCGTATAGATTAACTGCCGGCGGAAGGCCTCGAGCTTCATGCGCTCGGTGAGTTCCACGATCTTGTCATCCGACAAGCCGTAGAACACCTTTCGCAAGCGTCCTTCGAGATTCAGCCCGCTCAACCCCAGTTCTTCGGCAGGAGTCAGCATCGGCGACGGTTCCCGGCAAAAAGGAAAGGCGGCGAAGGCAACGCCGCCTCGCCACACTACTAATTCTACTACAATCCTTGCCTGGTTGCGTTCAGCGCCGGTCGTCAAATCCGTTCTGCTGTGCGGCCTTCTCGATTTGACCATTTACCAAATCGAGCACATGTCGCCACTTTTGCGGAAACTTGGGAGAGAATCTAGCGATAAGCTCCCGAGCCTTATTGATGTGCTTTTCGCGAGCCGCCTCCGTCAATGAGGCGGAATCGGAAAGGTTGTCGTAGACGTCGCCCAACTTGCACAACTGCACTTCAAGGGGCGCATCAATCAGCCGGTGCAAGTACTCCGCCTCGCGCTCGTCCTCTGGCAAGCGTTTGTCCTTGGACAAGGCCGCCACACAATCTGCGACACGGGCGCCAAACCGCTCGCTCAAATCATCATGATCGGTGCGAGTGTCTTCGATGACGTCGTGCAACACGGCCGCGGCCAGCACATCGCGATCCGTTACGCCAAACTCCGTGGCCAGGATCGCCATTACGCGCATGGGGTGGGCCGCATAAGGCGTCTGGCCGTCCTTTCGCAGGTGGCCTTGATGCGCGCGGGCGGCGAAGGAGATGGCTTCGGACATCCGCTGAGCGTCTGATTGGTTCATCGTCCCTCAACTCCGTTTGTTGGTTTAATATTCCTTAATCGCTTGCCCTCTGTCTCGGACTAACGAACATGTTCAACGTCTAAACCTCGCCGGGAGCGGTCCCACGCTGCCGGCTCGCGCGGCGGAAACATGCGAGCGTTGAACGACGCGCAGTTTTGGGCGCCGCCTTGCATCCTTCGGCAGACGCCCGACGGCCGCTCCTTGCCGTCGCCTCGATGTCCGAGTCGCTGACTTATTAGGCGGTATAATACGCCGGCCCGACGAACTCCTGCATTATTGTAACGGAAAACTCATGGCCGCCAATTTGGTCCACGCCTCAAATAAGGGCGTCATCTTCGATGTCGACGGCGTGCTCGTCGATTCTTATCGATCGCATTTCCGCAGTTGGCAAATTGCAGCGGCCGAACAGGGTTTGGAAATCACCGAGTCGCAGTTTCGCGAAACGTTCGGGCGCAAGAGCCGTGAAACCATCCTCGATCGCTGGGGAGACAGACTCGGCGATTCGCAAGTCGAGGCTTTCGAGCGCCGCAAAGAAGCCGCCAATCGTGAGTTGGTCGCTCAAGATTTTCCTTTGATGGACGGCGCCGCCGAGTTGCTGAAAGGGTTGGCCGCCGCCGGGTTTGCGCTAGCGATCGCGTCGTCCGGGCCGCCGGAGAATATCCATTTGCTGCTGGATCATCTCCCCGCTGGCGACGCGTTCTCAGCCATCGTCACAGGCGCCGATGTCTCGCGTGGCAAGCCCGATCCGCAAGTGTTTGTTATCGCCGCCGAGAAGCTGGGCTTACCACCTCGCCGTTGCGCCGTCATCGAAGATTCGCCGCCGGGCATCGCCGCCGCGAAAGCAGCTGGCGCGTTGGCAATCGGGCTGGTCAGTACCGGGCACACGCCGGAAAGCGTGGCGGCGGCGGATCACCGCGTCGACTCGCTACGCGAGCTTGCACCGGCGCGAATTCTGCAGTGGCTCGCCGAGCTGTAGCGTTGCAGCCGGCAACCAGGCGGCCGATTTCATTCACAACTGATTTCCTGTTGTTCATGCAAATACTCGGCGCTGACCGGGTAGTTGCGAAAGCGGACCGAATAGTACTTCTCGAACCACTCGGCGATGTCGGGCTCGATGCCCTCATCGTACTCAGGCGCGACATGCAGCGTCTTGCCGTAAACCGGCTCGCGAATTTCGCCCTGCTCGACGATCACCTGCCCGCCTTTGATCACAAACCGCGGCAGCTCGAACATCGTTTCCTGGTTCTCGTCGGGCGTGTAAATGGTGATGTCGGCATCGGCCCCAAGGCCTAAGTGGCCTTTGTTCTTTAGACCGAGAATGCGAGCGGGCGCCGCGCGGGTGATGATGCAAATTTCATAGAGCGAATACTGGCGATCGAGGTCGGCCAACTGGCTGCGCTCGCGCACGGCCGGGTGCACGGTTTTCAGCACATCCTGCCGGTAGGTGCGGTCCATCAGCAGACGCACGATTTGCGGATAGGCCAGGAACGAGCCGCCGTTCGGATGGTCGGTGCTCATCACCACCCGCCATGGGTCGTTCACCATCAAGTACCATTCCAGCCCGATCGCCCACTGCAAGGCATGCACGAGGCTCTTGTTACGGTATTCGATCGGCGCAATGCCGCAGCCCGACTCCATCTCGGTATCGCCGCTGAACCACTTCGACTTATAGACGTTGCTCAGGTAGTAACCCAGCGGGCCGTCGCCGGTCATGCTGGTCGTCTGGCCGAACAGCACTTGCCCCACATCGACGGTCACGTTCGAGTGTTCGTTGACGTACTCGGCTAGGGGCTGCACCTTCGAATTGAAGGTATTCTCATCTCCGTCGCCGCCGCCGTAGCTATGAAATTGGATGTGGGTCAGGTGGCCGCGCCGCCCCTCCAAGGTTCGCATCGTCTCGAGCGTGGTGGTCCAGTTGCCCGGCATTCCGAGCAGGTTTGAGTGGATGTGGATCGGATGGGGCAATTTCAAGTCGTTCGCGGCATGTGCGATGCCTTGAATGATCTGCCGAGGCGTCACATCGAACGAGGCGACCTGCTCATCGAGGCTGTGAATGTTGCCCGCCTGTTTGGTTTTCCAGACCTCGACGCCGCCTGGATTGACCAGCTTGGGAGCATATCCTTTGGCCGATGAGAGCAGCCAGGCGACGAAGGCCTTCAGTCGTTCGGGGTCTTTTTGCTCGATCGACCGCATCACGTAATGGTTGTTGCCCATCAGGACGAAAAAGCCCTTGTCGAGGCAAGGCGTATCTTCGAATTCCTCATGAGCATGCCGCGCCGACAGGGGCGGCACCGCGGCATCGAACGCCGTGGTATAGCCCAGCCCGGCGTACTTGTAGCCGGTGGCAAAAGTGCTGGGCACGCTCCCCATCGTGCCGCTGTGAGTACGGGCCGTGCGATGGACCGGCGGATCGCGCCGCTTTTCTTCGGGCCGCATCTTGCGGGCCATGTTGACCTTGGGACCGGCAATATGGCAGTGCATATCGATCCCGCCCGGCATCACGACCAGCCCCGTGGCGTCGAGGCTCTTATCGGCCCGCGCTCCGGGATCGGTCGGAGCGGTAATGATGCGGCCGTCTTCGATCCAGATGTCTCGCACCTGTCCGTCGATGTTGTTGGCGGGATCGTAGACCGTGCCGTTGGAGATTTTGAAGAGCATCGCGGAAGAAGGTCGGAGGTCGGAAATCGGAGGTCGGACGGAAACGGCAGTGTGCCAGGCTATTATGGGGGCGAGTGAACCAATGTCGCCGTTTTGTGGCTGCCGTCAAGGAAGCGGGGCCGGTTCGGCCCGCCGCGGCTGACAATTCACCGCCGGTTGCCCATGGATGAGCACCCGGCCCGTTTTACGTCGGGAGTCCCCGGCCGAATGCCCGGTTTGGATCTTGTGAAAGAAAATCCGTATCGCTCGCCACTATCCCACCGCCTGCTCAATGGCCTTCAACCGGCCGACTGATTCCGACCGCCGGCCGCTTAAAGAGAAACAGCCAGCAAGGCGGCTGTCAGGGCTGCGCTGGCGGCCAAGGTGACGGCGCACGAGCAAAAGACTCGCCCCATTGCGCTCCATGACCGCGTGCAGAGCTTGACCAGCGGAATAATCGCCGCGGCCATGGTCACGACCAATCCGCCGACGATCAGAGCGATGCCGATCTGCTCGGCGTCAAACCAATGAGGCAGGGCGAACAAGAACGCCCAGCCCGAGATCAACAGGAACAACGAGACAAGCCGGAACTGCCGGGATTCCGGCCAGGCAAACTCCACTTCCGTCGCTGGACCGGCGTCAGTAACCAACAGCAAAGCCGGAGCAGTGGCATCGATAGCGCCCGGTAGAGGCGAAGCGGCTAACAGGTCCGGAGATAAACCGGGCCCCATGATTGCCGGCGGTGAAACCGCGAACGGCGGTATGCTTTGAACTGCCACCCTGTTTCTAATGCCTCAGAGACCTGCTGAGCCCTTCGCTCAGCCGCTGGAACGCCTTCGGTAAGGCTATTGAATTATTAGTCGGAATTCCGCAATTGGCAAAAAGAAAGCACGCCAATCAAGACTTGTTCGGGGCATAAGGTACCACGCCCCGCGATTGAAATGCAAGTTTTTTTCCGCGCGAAACGTCGGCCAGTCCTGAGGACAGGCGCCATTGGCCGCGCTTATCGAGCCGCCTTGGTCAACGCCTCGCCGGAGAGCCGATAGACCGTCCAGTCATCCATCGCTTGCGCTCCGAGCGACCGATAAAAGCGGACGGCCGGCTCATTCCAGTCGAGCACCGACCATTCCATTCGGGCGCAACCGCGTTCGACGGCCAATCGAACGACAGCCTGAAACAACGCCTTGCCGTGTCCTTTCGCACGGTGCTCCGGTTCGACAAACAGGTCTTCCAAATAGATGCCTGGCTTGCCCGCAAATGTGGAATAATTGTGAAAGAACAAGGCAAAGCCGACGACTCGGCCCGACTCCTCGGCCAGCAGCACTTCGGCCCAAGGCCGGGGGCCGAACAGATGCTTGCGCAGTTGCGACTCTTCGAGCACGATCTCATGCGATAGCCGTTCATATTCGGCCAGTTGGCGAATCAGCCGGAAGATCGTGGGGACGTCATTGACTGTGGCTGGGCGGATCATCGATGGTTCATCCATCTTGCAATATCCAAACGCCGCGTCTGGGCTTCCGCGGCAGACCAATGAGGAATGCCCTGGCCGAATCGATTGTCATTCCGAGAGCCGATGTCAAAAGACTCCGCCAGGGCGGAAGTTCAAGAGACATGCAGGCACCGATCCAGCCGGAATTGTATCTCGCCGCGAGTCGGGAGCGAATCGGCGTGCACCGCCGATTGTTGGGGAGAGACGACCTGGCAAAGCCAAGCCAGCCGCGGCGCATTAGATTGGCACACCGACGCCGACAGGCGCCGCCAAATCAGTCGACTTAGATCAGCTCGCGCATTACCGGGTGCTCGACCAGGTACTGCGGCCGGCCGGTGGGGTCGGCAATCGTGGTCGTCGCCGGGTCGATGCCCAGGTTGTGATAGATCGTGGCAAAGATTTCCTGGAAATGCACCGGGCGGTCATTGGCATATTCGCCCAAGCGGTTCGTGCTGCCGATCGCCTGACCAGCCCGCATGCCGCCGCCCGCCATCAACGCGCAACTGACCTGCGGCCAGTGGTCGCGGCCGGCGCCGGCGTTCACCCGCGGGGTGCGGCCGAACTCGCCCCAGGCAATCACCGTCACGTCCTCGAGCATGCCGCGGCTTTCGAGATCTTCGATCAAGGCGCTGAAGCCCTGGTCGAGCTTCGAACCATGGTCGCGGACCAGATCGAAGTTCTGCCCATGGCTATCCCAGCGACCGTAGCTCAAACTGACGCACCGCACGCCCGCTTCGACCAGCCGGCGCGCCATCAATAAGTGCTCGTTGACCGTCGGGGCGCCGTCATATTGGTACTTGTACGGTTTGCCGTCCCCGTATCGCTCGCGGACGCGCGGATCTTCTTTCGACAGATCCAAGGCATCGAGCAACTTGCTCGAGCTCAAGACGTCGAGCGCCCGCTGGCCGAACGCGTCAACGCCGCGCATGGCGCCCGTGGCATCCATCTCATTGCGGAAATGATCGAAGCTGCTCAACAGCCGCCGGCGATCTTGCAACCGGTCGAGCGTGACGCCATTGAGCTTCATGTTTTCCATACCCGGTCCATCCGGCTTAAAGGCCGAGTAGGCGGCGCCCAAGAAACCGGGCTTGCCGCAATCGGACCAGGGCATATGGGCTGTCTTATCCGCCAGGCCGACGAACGGCGGCACCGAAGGATCGACCGGGCCACGCAATTTGGCAATTGCCGAACCCATACTCGGCCGGCCGCCAAGCGGCGCGAGCGACTGATGATCCCAACCGGTCATTGACTGATAGGCGTCGTGCTGTCCGGTGGAACCGACGACCGAGCGGATCACGACGCACTTCTTCATCGCCGCGGCGATGCGAGGGAAGACTTCGCAAATCTGAATGCCCGGGACCGCGGTCTCGATCGGACTGAACTCGCCGCGAATCTCGGCTGGCGCCTCGGTCTTGATTTCCCACATGTCTTGGTGCGGGGGACCGCCGCCGAGGAAGATATTAATGACCGCTTTGTGTTTCGAGCTGATGCCCGCTTGCGCCTCGGCGCGGAACAAATCGGCCAGCGTCAGAGCCGTTCCCCCGAAGGCGAAGGCGCCGATCTTCAAGAAACCGCGTCGCGAAACTCCGTCACAGAAGCGGGCCGACTGGCTGCCGTAGATGGTTAACATGGCGGGAGTCCCTTTCGTGGCAGGCTAAGTTGCAAGGCAGGGAGTGCGTGGCGCGGCCAAGCGGTATGGTACGATCCACTAGCTGCCGCTGCTATAGGGCCAGCGACGACTTGGAATATCTCACCAACGTCTAATCAGTATCTTTTTATCGGTTCGAAGGGTAGTCTGTCAAGAAAACTTGGCGAAACCTGCCGCTTCCTTTGCCTCCACCGGGCGATGCAAACTATTTAACCTGCCCGGAGTTAAGGTATTGGCTCGCAGACATTCTTCCCGGCTTGGCAAACTTCATGGCGTGCTAGCAACTTGCTAGATTTTCAATATGCGAAAAGTCAAATCAGGCGGCGGCTGGCCGGCAGTCTTTTACACGCTCCGCAAGGGTCGAGAAGTCGGCGGCATTTGGAAACTCTGGAAGGCCATGCGAACCAAGAACGCTTGCAAGACCTGTGCCTTGGGCATGGGCGGCCAAGCAGGCGGCATGGTCAACGAACAAGGGCACTTCCCCGAGGTCTGCAAAAAATCGCTGCAGGCCATGGCCGCCGACATGCAAGGGGGCATCCGCAATGACTTCTGGAGCACCTATGCGATCGCCCAATTGCAAGCGTTCTCCCCGCGTGAACTCGAGTCGTGCGGTCGGTTGACGACGCCCGTTCTGCACCAGCGCGGGCAGGACTATTATCGCCCGATTTCGTGGAACGAGGCGCTGGAGCGAATCATCACGAAGCTTAAGCAGGTCTCGCCGGATGAAACGTTCTGGTATTTCAGCGGCCGCAGTTCGAACGAGGCCGCTTTTCTGCTTCAGTTGTTCGCCCGGCTTTACGGCACGAACAATGTGAACAACTGCAGCTACTACTGCCACCAGGCCAGCGGCGTTGGATTGGCCAGTTCGGTCGGCACGGGCACCGCCACCATCGAATTGGCCGACCTTGATGGCGCCGACCTGGTGTTTGTCATCGGCGGCAACCCGGCGAGCAACCATCCGCGCCTGATGCGCACGTTAATGCA
>JAICIG010000329.1 GCA_025924495.1 Pirellulales bacterium
CCAACGCATTGGCGCCGAGCGCCTGCAGACCAATCTGGTCCAGGCGTTCCAACTGTTCCTTACTCAGAATCTTGCCAGCCTCTTCTCCTGAGGTCTTGCTCTTTTCCTGAAGCTCTGCAAACTTCTTCTGCCGCTCTTCGTCCGAAGCGTTCTGGGAGTCGGCGAACGCGGATTGGCGTTCGCTTCGCAACTTCTCGACCATCGCCTCGATCTTGCCTTTCTGCTCGTCGCTCAACTTCAGGTTTTCTTGCACCTTTGGGACCGACAGCAGGTTCATGCGGATGGCCTGGGGGGACTGGCCAAAGCCGCCTCGGCCTCGTCCTTGGGCGTGGAGGACGGAAGACGACGAAATCACGACTAGGGCGGCAACGAGCCCTACAAAAATGCGATTGAGGGACATGACAAACTCCTTCCAGACGAAATGGGACACAGAGCGCGGAACGCGAGAAGAGTAGCGCCCGAAGTGCGAAAGTTACAACTTGCGGGACACTATGTTAACACGCCCCATGCCGTCGGGTTTCGCGGCAAGGCGAGAATAATTAGCGTAGCCAAGCGTATTGACTCGCGTAGGGCGCATCAAGGCGCCAGCGGCCGCAGCAAGCGGTCCCGCGTTTCGTCCACGTCTGCGGCAGTCGTCAACTCGTCGCGCAGAATGGAGAAGTGGTTGGGTGCTTCGATCCCTATCCGGACGCTCCCGGAGGAGACCCGCACCACGGTGATCGTGATTTCGTCGCCGATTTGAATCCGTTCATTGACTTTCCGGGACAACACCAGCATCGCTCGGCCTCCCTGCTGAAGACATGCGTCAGTGGGACGCTAGCATAGCGATGCTAGCAGCGATCGACAAGTCGCTGGCTTGGGCGGCGAACGAGTGCCGTCCGAAGTCGAGTTGGTCCAAAGAATTGCGATGAAAGCGGCGGCCGCTCATTTGGCTTCGACCGCGGTAGCGGCCGCCGCCGGCCCGGGTTTCTCCGCCTCAAGAGTCGTCCCATCATCTTTGCTCATCGCCACTTGCATGCCAATGTCGCTGGCAAGACAATGAACCAGGAAGCCGGTCTGGCCGGCAGAAAGAATTGACTTCAGACCGGTGCCCGATCTGATTACCGAAGTCCTTAAAATCGAGGAACTTGCATCGGCGCGGCAGGTCGTGGCCCGGGCGGCGGCTGCCATCCAGGTTGGGCAGCTTGTGGCGTTTCCCACCGAAACGGTCTACGGCTTGGGGGCGAATGCCCTCGACGCTGCCGCGGTACGACGAATCTTTGCCGCCAAAGGCCGGCCCGCCGAGAATCCCATTATCGTTCACATCGCCGAAGCGTCGGAGCTGGGGCAGGTGGCCGTGGAAGTTCCGCCAATCGCCCTCACGTTGGCAGAGCGTTTTTGGCCCGGTCCATTGACCCTGGTGCTGCGAAAGCGGCCGGGAGTTCCCGATGTCGTGACCGGAGGCGGCCCTACGGTTGCCGTCCGCGTCCCAGCGCACCCTGTGGCCCAAGCGCTGTTGAGAGCCGCCAAGCTCCCCATCGCGGCGCCCAGCGCCAATGCGTCCAATTGTCTGTCGGCGACCCGCGCCGAGCACGTGCTCAAAAGTTTAGGGGGCCGGATTGAACTGATTCTCGACGGCGGCCCGACTCAGGGCGGTTTGGAATCGACGGTGCTGGACGTGACGACCATGCCGCCTCGCCTCTTGCGCCCAGGGTTGATCGCTCCCGGCGAGATCGAATCGGTGATTGGAAAGATCACGCTCAGCGTTCCAAGCACTGCTGACGAGGAGTTGCCCGAGGGAGCAGATCAGCGAGATCGCCAAGGGACGCAACCGGCAAGCGCCCCGCTGCGTTCGCCCGGCATGTTATCTCGGCACTATGCGCCGCGCGTGCCGCTGGAGTGCATTCGTCCGGAAGATACGGACCGCATCGAAGTACTCCGCCGCGAACGTCGCCGGATCGGCTGGCTGGCCCATGGTTCGACGCCTGCAGATATTTGCGGGCTATTCATCATCGAAATGCCGCTCGACGCCAAAGCGTACGCCGCCGAACTGTATGCCGCGCTTCATACGTTGGAGTCGGCCGGCGTCGAGAGAATCGTTGTGACGCTGCCTCCCGACGGCGAAGCATGGCTGGCGATTCGAGACCGCCTCCAACGAGCGTCGGCGCCCGCGTAGCGACACAGGCATTTCCGCACCGTTCTGCGCGCCGTTAACCAATCGTCGCCCTACTTCAACCAGTCTTGCAGACTGCCGTCGCCGCGACGATTCGCGCGAATGCCTACGAGTCCCGCGACCAGGATCGCAAGGTAAAACTGGCCCAATAAAGCCTCGAGCGCCGCCAATGTTCGAGTGAGCGGCGTGGCCGGAGTGATGTCGCCGAAGCCCGCGGTCGTCAGGGTAATGAAGCTGAAGTAAGTTAGCGTCGCACGACGCTGTACCGGATCGGCCAGTTCTGCAGCCAGAGATCCTGTCGCCTGAAACGAATGTTCTTGAAGCGTTTCGACGATGGCATAGACCAGTCCAATGCCCAAGCCCAAAAAAAGATAGGCGCAGACCGCACCGGCGACATTGTCGGCAGTTACCTCGTGCGTGACCAGATGGCGCATGACCATGATCGCTACGACGCCAAAAAAGATGGCGCCCAAGCCGAACGCGACGATCTCGGACGAGTCGCCGCCAGCATCTGAACGGAGATAGGCGGCCCAGATTCCGCACAAGACCATTCCGCTGAGCCCCCAGCCCAGGTAGCGATGCCACTTGATTTCAGCGATTGCAAAGATCGTCGCGAGCTGCACAAGGGTCCAGGCCACGGTGTAGCCCAGCCGGGCCAGGCCGTGGCCATGCATCAGCGGGTGGATGGCCATCAAGGCCAGCAGGGCGACAAGCAGAATCCGGAATTTCCAGGCGTGGCGGATCATGGGAAGAACCCAGTGCTCTCAGAAGAACCAGACGCGACCGGGCGGAGTTCGACCTGCATCTAATGCGGTCGATGGCGCCCCGCACAAAACCTGGATGCGCCAAATCGCCGCACCCTGGCAGCTGAACGACAATCAAATCAAGCGACAGTCTATTGACCTGCAACAGGCTCGCAAAGGCCAGTCAAAAGTATCGCAAGTCCTTCGCGATCTTTGCCCGACCGCCGTTAGCCCTTACGCCCGTGCTAGTCGATCCGCGCGCTTGAGCAGCGTCGGAATGCGAAACGGGCCGTGCATCTGGCGGATGCTCTCGCCGGCTGCAGCCGGTTCAATGCCGACGGCGGTGACAAACAGCGGGGAGTGGCTGTGGCCGCGAGTGATTTCGATGGAAGGGGCGCTATGGAAATGCGTCTTGCCGACGCCGATGACGGGTGTACTTCGGTGCAAGGCTTCCCAAAGATGCATGCCGAGACCTGGCTTGTCTCCGAGAGACACGTAGCCATCGATGATGATGAGACCCAGTGGCTGTTGGACCTTTTCGAGCACCGCCAAGAGGCAAGGCAATTCTCGCTTGAAAAACTCGCCCGGCACGTAGGGCTCGATACCAGCGCAACTGGCCGTGTATTCGGCAACCGGCTCGGCATCTTCCCATTGCGGAAAAACCACCGCCGCCGCGATGGCGGTCCGGGCAGGTTTATTATAGTGCACGTCGAGGGCGGCGAACGCGATGGGCGATTGCGGCGAATTCGTAAGATTTTCCAATACGCTATTTCTCGATCGACTTGACTTCGCCAAGCTCCGCCCGAATCTTCATCAAGATCTGCCCGAGCATGTTCTCGCCTTTGCCGTCGCCGCCATCGCCCCAGTAACTATCGTTCGCAGTATGCTCGACGATTTTGGCATCACCCGTAGCAAGCAACATCGACCGCAGCTCGGCGTGTTGAGTAAACTTGGCTCGCACGGCGTCGGTCATGATCTGTACCTTGACCGATTCCCAATCGTCTCGCAGTTTCTTCGTGCGATCGCGCCCCATGCGGGCAGCCACCATGGGCGAGGCGGTATTGCGGATCGCCTCGCGGTGCGCCGGCTCGGCGAACTTCTGAGCCTGAAAGTAATGCTCCGTAGTCGGCCAGCGTTCGCCTCCTAACGTGATCGGGTATGCCGCGAAGTTCGAGAAACACCCGTACTCGTCTTTCGTCGAGTAGAAATTGATCACATTAGCCATGGTCAATCCTCCGCCGCACTGCCATCGCCGCACATCTTGACGATCTTGGGATCGAAGCGCGCGACGATCTCCACGAGGTCCTGCTGTTCGCGCATCACGTCTTCGATGTTCTTATAGACGCCGGGAACCTCGTCGGCGCCGGCCGATAACACGTGCACGCCTTGCCGCTCCAGGTTCTTTTTCACGGCATTCCAAGTGTATTTCTGCCTGGCCTGATTGCGCGACATTCTCCGTCCGGCCCCGTGCGATGCCGAGTTCAGACTTTCTGCACAGCCCTTGCCGCGGACGACGAAGGCCGGATCTGCCATCGAGCCGGGAATTACGCCCAGTTCTCCTTGGCCTGCCGGCGTAGCGCCCTTGCGGTGGACGACGACTTCCTTGCCGCCATGAACTTCCTTCCAGGCAAAATTATGGTGATTCTCCACCCCGGCCACGATCTTAGCGCCTAGCAGTTTCGACACGAGCCGGTGAATCACGTCGTGATTGGCGGCGGCGTATTCTCCCATCAGGTTCATCGCCGCCCAATACTCCTGGCCCGCTTCGCTGTCGAGATCGAGCCAGGCCAGGCGGCCCAGCGATTCGTACTTTTTCGGCAGCTTGGCGCGCGCAATGGCGCTATACGTCGAACAGACCGAAGCCCCTGCCCCGCGGCTGCCGCTGTGGCTGAGCAAAGCGACATACTCGCCCGCTTCCAGGCCAAGCGCAGCATCCCCTTGCGCGAGTGTCAGTCGACCGAACTCGACGAAGTGATTGCCTGAACCCGAGGTGCCGAGTTGCTTCCAGGCTTTATCTTTGTTCTCGCGCGTGACGCGGGTGACCCACCAGTTTTTATCCATGACGGGATGCTCTTGCGGTTTCTCATGGACGGCGCCCACGCCGAAGCGAGTCCCCTTTTCGATCGCCCGCTCGAACAGATCGAACTTGAGCCGATCGGTCAGCGTCCAGGCCGGCATACCGAGCACGGAGAGCTTCATGCGGCAGGCAATGTCGACTCCCACAGCATATGGCACGACGGCATTTTCCAGCGCTAGTACGCCGCCGATCGGCAGACCGTAACCGACATGAGCATCCGGCATCAGCGCAGCGCCGACCGCCATCGGCAAGGCGCACGCCTGCCGCATTTGAATATGCGAATCCGGCTCGATGCCGCTCTCGCCCCAAGTGCGATAGGAGATCGGCTCCTTGGCCGGGGCGGGAGCTTCAGCCTCCAGGACGGCCTGAGCAAACGGACCGAAATGAAGCTCATTCAAATGAGCAGCCGGGTCTGCCATTACATCCTTGAAGATTTGCTTGACATTCAGACTGCGCAGCACGCCTGCGCTGGCGGCGCTTTGAATCGCCAGGATCGCCGCCTTCATGCACTCGGCGGGTACGCCGAGCTTTTCCAGTTGCCGAGCATTCATCATTCGTACCGTCTAAAAGAAACAAGGCCCGCCCGACGCTTCCGCCGGGCAAGGCCGCTGGATTCATTCCCTAAAAGTAATGATCGCGATCCACTCCGTCAAAAACGGCCTGTTTTGAGACAGCAGCGTTTGAATCGCTTCCTGCTGCCACAAGGGCAGAGGTCATTGCGCCCGAGTTTCTCCACGAGCTCCTTATCGCCATGAACAAGCCGAACGCCTCGCTTAACGTGCGTCTCCGATGGGAAACCGTTGCGGCGTTTGCTCATGGTCTCGAAAAAATGGCAAATCTTCGTGCAGTTCCATGGTCCACCATCCTTTCTGTACAGTGCGGCCCGGTGGATCGACAAGGCACAACAAGAAAAGGTTCACGCGACTGAACAATTGCGAGCCAGGCCAATTGCCTTTGACCGCGCCGCTAGAATAATCATCAGGCGCCCTGTTAGCTCAAGAGCGACAATTCCATGCCATTCGATATTCGTGTCGTTCTTCAAACCATCCTGGACCAATATATGCTGCCGTGGGATGGCGATCATGGCATCTCACATTGGGCTCGCGTCACGGAGAACGGCGTAAAATTAGCCGAGATGACCGGCGCCGACGCGGAGGTCGTTCGCCTGTTCGCGGTCTTTCACGATTCGCGCCGACTCAACGAAATCACCGATCCGCAGCATGGCCCACGCGCGGCAGACTTCGCCGCTGAGCTGCGGGGCAGAGCTTTCGAACGGCCGGACCATGAGTTCCGGCTGCTTCATCGCGCGTGCGCCGGTCATACGCACGAACGCACGCATCCCGACATCACGATTCAGACCTGTTGGGACTCGGATCGCCTCGACCTGGGTCGCGTCGGCATCACGCCGCACCCCACTCGACTTTGCACCGCAGCGGCCAAGACACATGATGTGCTGGTTTGGGCGAATGGACGGGCCTGTTTCCGCACCGTGCCAGGTCTTGTGAAAGACGAATGGGGAATTGACTTGAAGTAAGTCGGTGAGCCGGATCTCCGGCTCTTCGTCGGAGGCGAAACGGCGCCGGGTTTCAGCTCTCGGGTTCCTCGGCGCTCGAATCTGCGGAAGGATTGTCTTCAACAGCCTCGCCGGGCGACCGCGGCGCCGTATCCTGGTCAACCATCTCGCGAGTCAACGTTCTGCGGCGGCGGCCGGGCACGCGCGGCAAAGCCTGGATGGGCGCAGCGGCGCCGGGCGCCACGGTCGTTTGGGGCGGGGACGGCTGGGCGTTCTGCGGCGAAGGTTTTGGCTCCGACGACTCGGCTTGCAGCTCGGCCGAGGCGGCGCCCTTCTCGGCAGTTTCGGATTCGGCCTTGTCATCATCCGCAGAAAGCTTCTTCTGGGCGCGCTCGACCAACGGCCGCAATTCGCGATTGTCGCCATACAGGGTGACGATGCTGTTCCAGATCTTATGCGCTTCCAGCGTCTCGCCCTCGGCGTATTGCTCGTCAGCCTGCTTCAGCCGCGATTCGATAAATTTGGCGCGGTCCTCCGCTCCGCTTGCTCGTCCCATCAGGGCGCTAATCTGTCGCTTTGCCAGATTGACGTAGGGGCGTTCGTTCTCCTCTTCCTTGAGCAAGTTCACAATGCTTTGATATTTTTCGAGCGCCGTGACATGGTCGCCGAACTGCTCGTAGCCCAAGGCATCGGCGTACAAA
This sequence comes from Pirellulales bacterium, assembly GCA_025924495.1. The sequence goes on from JAICIG010000329.1 coordinate 7,187, forward strand.
CGCCCGCCTTCGGTCTTCGGCTTGCGACGATGCTCCAGGTCGGAGAGCAGACGGTGCTCGGCTTTGTCCATTTCTACCGAGTCAAGGTATTGTCGGGCTTGCGCCGCGTGGGCGCCCTCGGGGAAGCGCCTGAGCAAGTCTTCGCCAGCACGTTCGGCGTTAAACCGATCTTCAGCCGCGATGTATTTCTCCATTTTGGCGAATAGCTTGTCTTCGTTGTCCGGCCAGAGCAGCCAAGCGCCCAGTCCGACGACCAAGAGCAAACAGGCGGCCAGAAACCAGGCCCGCTCGTAAATCGGCGTTTGCCGTCCTTTTTTGCGTTTCTTGCGGCCCAGCAGCTTTTTGACTTGCGCCTTGTCTTCCTTTTCCTTCGGCGCCTTCAAGGCGCTCGGGCCGCCCGTCGCAGTATGGCTGACGACGCCGGCGCCGGCCGCCACTTTCTCTTGCACTTCGCGCAGGGCCTGAGCGACGGCCGTCGCATCGTGCGGACGCTTGAGCGGGTCTTTCTCCAGCATCTGGTTGATGAGCCCGTCGAGCCAAACCGGACAGTCGAGCACCAACGAAGAGACGCGCGGGGGCGGTTCGCCCAAATGGTGATACAGCATCTGAGCGGTCGATTCGCACGTAAACGGCAACCGGCCGGTCAGCATCTCGAACAGCACGCAGCCGAGCGTGTATAGGTCGGTGCGGTGCGAAACGGGCGGCGCGCCGCGGATTTGTTCCGGCGCCATGTAGGCCACGGTGCCCAGGGTGTGCTTGGTCGCCGTGAGCCGTTTGCCGTATTGCACGCGAGCAATGCCGAAGTCGGCGATCTTGGCCTGCCCTTCCTCGGTCAGCAAAATATTTGCCGGCGTGAGATCGCGATGCACGATCCCCCACTCATGCGCATAAGCCAGGCCGTCGCAGATCTGCAGTCCATACTCGATGACCGTTTCCCACGGCAGGCGGCCGCGGCGGCGCAATAGGGAGCTGAGCGAACCGCCGCCAACCAGTTCCATCACCAGGTAAGCCTCGGTCTCGTGCCTGCCGCCGCCATAGCAGCGGACGATGTTGGGATGCTTGAGCGCTTTAAGGATTTCCAGCTCTCTGGCAAAGCGGGCGACGATCCGCCGGCTGCTGGCCGCCTTGGCGGAAAGCACCTTGAGCGCGACCTCACGGCGCGTTTCAACGTGGGTGGCGCGATAGACCTCGCCCATGCCCCCAGCGCCGAGCTTCTCTTCCAAAACAAAAGGACCGAGACGGCGCTGGTCCGTGCTCATCAATGCGCTCCGAAGATCGGCGAGCCGTCGCCCCCTTGATGCAACAGATCGCCCGGCCGCCCCTGGTAACTGGCGCGTCGATTGTACCCCAGCGGGGGCAAAGTCGATAGCTAGCTACCCGGCAGAGGCAGCGAAATGGTCTTAGCGGCGGAAAGCAGCACGCCAGTAGATGTCGCGGCTAACGCCCGGCCGAACACCGACTTAGCGATAGATTACGGGGCAGTCAGGAAGGTACGTGAGGAATTCATCGACCTTCTCGTTGGACGGATACGGCCTAGCCACTTCGAGATAGGCGATGTCGTACAGAAACTCATCGCCGAGCAAGGTGCGGAGCCATTTCGGCGCCTTGGGTTCTGCATTTGGATCGAGATGCATCAAGGCATCGCTCGATTTCACTCGCCCATAATCGTAGTGCACAATCAGACTGTGGTTGTGCCGAGTGAACCGCACGGCCTGACGCTGATCTCTCATCTGCTCCGAACGGCAGAGAAACCCGACCGCGACGACGGCGACCGTAATGGCTAGAAAGCGCGAGCCAAATGTGGAGAGACGACGTGACATTGGGCGCCTCATGCTCCGTAAGCTTATGAATCCGTGCGG
>JAICIG010000330.1 GCA_025924495.1 Pirellulales bacterium
TCGTCGATGTCCATCAGCATCGAACCGTTCTCGAACACGTTATAGCTCTCGTACAGACCGACGATCTTGTAAGGCTGGTCTTCGACGACATCGAGCATATCGCCGACCTTTTTGTGCAGGCTGTCGGCCAACACACGCCCCAAGAGCACCGCTCGTCGGTCGCCCGGTTCGAGCCGACGGCCGTCGACAATGCGGACCTGCTCGAAGTAGGGAGCGTCGAGCGGATAACCTTGGATCGTCACTCCGATGGCATCGTAATCTTCGAACGAAACCACATCGAACAGCACGGGCGTTACGGATTCGACATTCTCCAGCTTCTGAATCTTGTCACCCAACCGGCGGTCGAGCGAACTGGTCATCCGCTGGGCGACGCCTGACCGCATGACGACCAGGTCGACGGCGTGCTGCTGGTACACTTTCAACAGCGAGCTTTCGAACCCATGCGCGATGCCCACCAGCGTGACCACGGCGGCCACGGCGATGGCGACGCCCGTCACGGTCAGCGCCGAACGAAACGGCCTTCGCAAAGCACTTTTCCAGACGAGGGTCGTAAAACGCATCGGCGGCGGAGCGAGACTAGCTTTCGGCTGGGGTGCGAAGCGGATAGGAGGGATTAGCGTTTGCTTTCGCCGACGTATTTCTTCAGTTCGGCGGTCGAATCGAACAGCGTATGATCGTCGAACTGTTTGACCAGGCCGACGCCCGGCGCCAGCCACTGCTTTTGCGAGATCGAACCAAATTTGCTTTTCATGTCCACCGACAGCGCAATGCAGTTCTTATAGGTCTTGCCCAGGCAGGTCAGATCGCAGCGATCGGTGACTTCGAACTCGAATTTGGAGCTTGGCGTCGAGGCGCTCCACTTCTGCCCCACCTTCAACTCTTTGGGCAGAAACAGCCACTCGCCGTGTTTTTCTTCTCCTTCCAGGATCTGATAGAGTCCTTTGTCGGTCGGCCGAAAATAGACGACGTTCGTCGGATTGACTGGCGCGCCGTAGACCTGCATCACGACCTTGAAGTAGGTTTTGCCGTCGATCTCGACCCGGCCGTCGACCTTGGTGACGGCGCTGGCCTGCTTCTGCACGCCCAGCGGCAGATCGATGGTGACGTCATACTCCCAGCGGCTGCGCGTGGACAGGGGCAGATAGTTGACCGGTCGCTTTTCTTCCGTCGCTTTTCCTGCTTGCGTCGCAGGCGAATGCTGCGACTGCGAGTCTGCCCGGCGGTCCTGGGCTTCGCAGGAGGCGGCCGCCAGAGCCAGTGAAATCAGGGCGAGCGTTGGCAGTTTGTACAGCGTCATAGCGATTGCCTTTCGCGGGCCAGCCTACTCGCTCGCAGGCCCTTCGGGCAAGGCGAGCTTGGCGGGCGCTATTTCACTTATTGTACCGCTCGGGGCACGCCGGTGAATTGTGGCCGTGGGTCCGCGGTCCCGCTTGCTCGCTCGGCGACGCCTGTTCAAGCGAAATCGTTTATAGTCCGGGCGGTTATTGAGCTGCCTTTCCGCCCGGGTAGATTGAATGCATCTATCCCTCGACGGCGAGAAACCCGGCTTGCGCAATGAGACTATTTCTTCGTAACCGCCGGCGTTTTCAGTTCTCGTTGCGAGCCGTGCTGGCATTTTCAACGATCGCCTGCCTGTGGATGGGTTACCAAGCGAACCGGGCGCACCGACAGCGCCTTGCCGTCAACGTTATTCATGAATCGGGCGGAATTGCCTTCTACGAATTTGAAGTCACCGATCCATGGCAGAGTCCTATCTATCCGCCACGTGCGTATTCGCGATTGGAAAAATGGCTCGGCCGCGATTACTTCGAGCGTGTCGTCGAGGTTCGTTATCCGGCGGTCAAGCGCGACGAGTATGGAACTTATCGCGTGATTGGCGAGCCAAACGCTCCAGAAGCGGCGCGCATCGCAGCTTGTTTGCCTGACCTACCCGATCTGAAGCGTCTTGAATTGCATAGCGACTCGCTGGTTGACGCCAATCTGAAGTCGTTGGCCGCTTTGAGCGGTCTGGAGTCGCTCGCTCTGAGTGGCGCCAATCTCGGCGATGGCGGAGCCGCCTATATCGCTCACGTTCACGGGCTTAGGTCGCTGTCGTTTCAAAGCGCCAGCATGATCGGCGAAGCTTTGCGAGCAGGCCAATTGAGCACACATGCCGTCGGCCAGCCGGTGCAGAGTCCCATCAGCGATGCGGGAATCGAGCGGTTAACCTCGTTCGATCGCCTGGAGCAACTTTCCCTTGGCGGGCGCTCCATTACCGACGCCTCGCTCCCCTTTCTCGCTCGGCTCCGCGGCCTGCAGTCGTTATCGCTCCAGGACACGGGCGTGACTTGCGAAGGCATGAACAGCCTGCGCCGGCAATTGCCGCGGACTTGGATTTCGTATTAGGTGGCGGCTTAGGCTGATGAATTCTGCCAGCACGCTTCCCGACAAGTTCTGTTAGACAGAAGGAATCGGTAATACTTCACTCTGGTTGTGAGACGTTTTGTGTGGATGCCTACTTCCCGCGCTGGCCGTAGAGTATGAATTCTCGCTCCCACGTCGGGCCCGCATACCGCTCAACAGCAATCTGTAAGTCGCGCCAGTCGGAATTGGCCAATTCAATCCATTGTCGAATAAGCTCATGCTTGCCGCCTGCAAGCCGAAGAGCTGCAAGCTGGACCCATGGAACCATTTCTTCATCGATGTACGGCGCCGTTCGGCTAATTGTGTCGAAAACGGCCGCGCGAAGTTCGGGAGGATAGTCGTGGGCCACACGGTTTCTAACGTCGTCTGGGTACGGTTCTCTGCGAAAGCTCATCGCAATACCTAACGTTGTCGTGGTCGCCATGCCATGCCATTAGACTGCCCCGGCCCACCGGGGCAATGATCGCAGCGAAGGACGGTGGACGGCGGCCTGTAGTTCATTTGGCTTATGGTATGCCGTACGGCAGCAGCACAAAAGAATCGACCGTTGGCGGCCGGCGAGTCGATCTGATAAACTGGCGAACTTTGAAGCAATCAAAATCCATCTTGCAGGGTGAGCTGGTCGCATGTGGTTGGAATCGTTCCTGGCGGTTGCGGTCATTACCGCGTTGATTGTCGTGGGGCTTGCGTTGGTCGGCTGGCTGGTCCTCAGTGAGTGACAGAGCCTCGCTCGTGTCGGCCGTGAGAGGCGGGCAGCCGAAATTCGACTCCGCCAGTCACGTTCCCGCCTTCAGGCCCTCGCACCTGCTTGCGGCACACGCCAGCAGCAAGCGATATCGCAGGAACGCTCTCGCGACAACGCGTTGGCGCGGCCAGATCATCGGCCGGCTATAATCGATCGTCGTTTGTCGCTCGACATCGATCGCAGCCGCGCGCCAGCCGTCGGGAGTCCCCAGCCCATGAATCTGCCGTTTGAAATCACCGATCTCGATCGGCGGATCTGGCTCGAGGAACTCGCGGAGCTCGTTCCCGCGCAGGTTTACGACGCCCATACGCATATCTACCGCTGGGACTTCTATCAGCATCCGCACAAGGAGCAGTCGGCCTACAGCTTTGTCGGCAACGACTATCCGGAGGCGAGTCGGGCGATGCTCGATGCTTGCGACGCCGCGTTGTTTCCAGGGCGCACGGTCCATCGGCTGGCGTTTCCTTTTCCGTTCGCCACGCATACCGATTTTGCCGCGTCGAACGCCTATCTCGCTGACGAGCTGAAAGCCGATCCGCGCTCCGCCGGGCTATTGCTCGTCCATCCGGGTATGACGGCGGAAGAAGTCGAACATGATCTCGACCGGCTCGGCTTTCTTGGCTTTAAGCCTTATCGCTTCTATTCCACGACGGACGACACGGTGAATTGCCGATTGACCGACTTCATGCCGGAGCATTTGATCGAAGTCGCCGATCGTCGCGGCTTGCTCATCATGATGCACCTGGCGAAGCAGGACGCGATCGCCGATCAGGAGAACCTGGCTGATCTGGAAGATCTGTCGCAGCGTTTTCCGCGCGTCCGCTGGATTCTCGCTCATTGCGCTCGCAGCTACTCGAGTTGGGCGATTGACCGCGCCGCTCCGGTGCTGAAGCGACTATCGAACGTATGGTTCGACACGTCGAGCGTGTGCGAGTCCGACGCCTTCGATGCGCTTTATTCAACCGTCGGAGTCGAGCGCGTGATGTACGGCAGCGACGATGTTCCGGTTGGCGTGATGCGCGGCAAGTACGTTGCGTTCGGATATGCCTGGGCCTACCTCTCGCCGACCAATCAATCGCTGAACCTGTCGCATTGCGACGGGCGGATGACCTTCACTCGATACGAACAACTGCGCGCCATGCAGCGAGCGGGCAGACGACTAGGACTGACCTCGGCGCAAAATCAGGCGCTGTTTTTCGATACCGCCAAGAACTTGATTGAAGCGGTGAGACGAGAACAGCTTTCCCGGAAGGGCCGAGCATGTTGAGCCGAGTCGAGGAGTTGCAGCGCATGGCGGCGATCGTCGTCATTGTTGCCATGTCGACGGTTTGCCCGGCCGCAGACCAAGTCGACTCGACGCCGGGGCGCAACCTCTATGTCGATCCGGTCCGAGGCGACGACCGAAATAGCGGCCTGGCCCCGCAACAGCAAGGCGCCGATGGACCCGTCAAAACAATCCATCACGCGGTGCGGCGAGCGAAATCCGGCGATACGATCCATCTGGCGCCATCCGATGCTCCGTATCACGATGTTATCGCTTTTCACGATTCGCATGGCGAACCGGGACGGCCGATCACTTTCGACGGCCATGACGCGGCGCTCTCCGGCGCCGAACCGCTGAACATCGCCGACTGGCGGGAAGTCTCGCCCGGATTATATCGCTGCGACCAACTGATTCCTGCTCGCTTCGTCAATGACGAGGATGCGCTCTCGCGACGCTGGTTTTTCTTGTTCGATGGGCGCATCAACCGGATGGGAAGGACGCTGAAAGGAAAGAACGCGCCGTACAAGTCGCCCGCGGAGCTTCAGCCCGGCGAGTGGACTTATCAGAAGTCGGAGAACGCCTTCTATCTCAAGATCGCTCCGAGTCGGCAGCTAGCCGATTGTCATATCGAATACCCGCTGCGAATGAACGGCGTCAGCACGAGCGGCGATTGTTCCCACCTGGTCGTGAAGAATCTCGTCGTCAAGCATGTGTTGAATGACGGCTACAATCTGCATGGCAAGTCGCGCGACGTGCGCTTCGAAAACATCGCGGCTTATGAGTGCGGCGACGACGGCTTTAGCGCCCACGACGACTGCGAGGCGACGGTTGACGGCTTCGTGTCGTCGGGCAATTCGACGGGCATCGCCAATGTCGGCGCCAGCAAGACGGCGAACCGTCGCGTCGTCCTCAAGCGAAACGTGGGGACGGATTTGTTACTCCTCGGGTCGGGAATGCACGAATTCAGCGACAGCATCGTGCGCTGCAGCGCGGCCTACAGCCTGAATGTTTCAAGCGACGGACCACAAGCAACCTGCCTGGTCAGATTTCAAAATGTTCTGATTGCTCGAGCGGGCGATACTAGCCCGATCAAATGCTCTACCGGCGCCCAGATCGAGGCACAACGCATAACCATTCTGGGGCTCGACTTGCAGGCGAGCGCGGGAGAAGTCGCATTGTCCCGCTCGGTTGTCGCCGGCTCACCGCAGCCAGGAATCAGCATTGCTGCCGACGCTCATTGGAAGGCAGAGCATAATCTTTATGATCTGCGGGAATTAGAGCTGGGCGATCGCTCGTATGATGCTGCGATGTTCGCGGATTACCAGCGACAGTCGGACCAAGACGCCCACAGTCGCTGGGCTGCCGTCGGAGTGGACCAAGAGGGCAAGGGCGGTCTCGCATCGAGCCAAGCGGACGTTGGCGTGAACCTGAAAGCCCTGCCGCCAGAAGGGCCAATCGAAGCGCGTTGATGGCAGAGCAGGCGTCCTTTCGGGGTGGCAAGCATTCCCTCGACGTTTTGCCTGCCCAAGAGCGGGCTGCGCTTGCGCGCGGGGTTGGCATGCAGCTTGCTCTAGTTCATGCACTGGCGTTCTCGATTCTATGCCAATTCTTTGTTGGGAGGCGTTCTCATGCGACGCACAGAAGTCACGCTGCCAGAACTGGCTTTAATCGCTGGCACGCGAGCTGCTCTCGGAGCCGGAATCGGCCTGCTTTTGGCCGATCGGCTTCCTGATCGTGAGCGAAAAGCGGTCGGCTGGACGTTGTTATTGGTTGGAGCAATCACGACCATCCCGCTGGCGATGGAGGTGTTTGGCGGACAACGCACGATTGAGCGAAATCGCTCGGCGATGCCCGAAGAAGAGGACGACTCCCGCGGGCGGCCATCGCAAGTCTGGATTCCTGCAGAAGCTTGACGCAGGCCGCGTTTTGATCGCCCACGTCGGCGTTGTGGATGCTGGCCGCGCCGGACACTGCAAGCATCCTCGCGAGCGGCCCTGGCGGACGCCGATCTCGCGGATGAACTGCCAAATCGCGCGTTGCATCTTGGTTCATGCAGCCGAGTGCGACCTACTGCGGCGGCGGGAAGTTTGTTAAACTGCCCGACCACCCGAGGGAGCGAAATGCTGCACGACTGGCGACTGTTCTTTCAGGAATATTTGCGAAATTTCCACCATACCGGCGCTGTTTCGCCCAGCAGCCGATTTCTGGCTGCTGCGCTGGCTCGGTTTGTGCGAAACGGCGACGGCCACGGGCCCCGACGCGTGCTTGAGGTCGGGCCCGGAACCGGCGCGGTTACCAGTCAGATTGTTGCGGCCCTGGGACCTGAGGATCAGTTCGACCTCGTCGAGTGGAACAGTCGGTTTGTCGAATGCCTGCGGCGGAGATTCGAAACGGACCCGAAATGGCGAAGAGTGGCGGACCGCGTGCAAGTGATCCATGCCCCAGTGCAGCAACTGCCGCGCGAATCGGCCTATCACGCGATTATCTCCGGCCTGCCGCTGAACAATTTTGCCGTAGCAGATGTCGAGCAGATTCTCGAGGCATTTCATGGTTTGCTGGCGCCCGGGGGGACATTATCGTTCTTCGAGTATGTGGCAGTGCGCCCTGCTCGGGCCCTAGTCAGCCGGCGAGCCGACCGCGAACGGCTGCGCGGCATTGGACGCACCCTCGAGCAACTCCTTTCAAAGCACGAATTCCGCCGCGACTGCATTCTGCCCAACCTGCCCCCGGCTTGGGTGCACCACGTCAAGCTTAAGGCTGAGTGTTCTAAGGCATAGCCCAGGCACGTGCTGACCGCCTTGTTGGCGGCAGGCGCCGGGGTTAGGCTGGGACTATGTCGAGAGTCGTCTTAGCCATGTCGGGAGGGGTGGATAGCAGCGTTGCTGCACACCTGCTGCGCGCCGCGGGGCACGAAGTGATCGGCCTGTTCATGCGGCACGGCGAGCACGCGGAAACGGCCTGCGAAGTCGGCCCGCAGGGCCAGGTCTCTCTTTTGCCGGTCTTGCTGGCGAAGGCCGGACACAAGCAAGGCTGTTGCAGTGCGAGCGACGCCGCCGACGCGCGGCGCGTGGCCGATCGGCTCGACATTCCCTTCTATGCGGTCAACTTCGAAGACGAGTTCGGCCGCATCATGGATTACTTCGTCGACGAGTATACGGCCGGGCGCACGCCCAACCCGTGCGTGATGTGCAATAACTGGCTCAAGTTCGGCAAGCTCTGCGAGTATGCCGATAGCGTCGGCGCCGAGTTCGTAGCGACCGGCCACTACGCCCGACTGCTTCCCTCCGAGTCGCCGGGCGAGTCACCCGCGTTGTGCCGCGGACTCGATGATTCAAAGGATCAGTCGTACGTGCTCTTCGGCATCGATCGCCAGGTTCTGCCGCGGGTATTGTTTCCCGTCGGCGGCCGCCGGAAGGAAGAAATTCGCGAGATCGCCAAGGGATTGGGGCTGCGCGTGGCCGACAAGAAAGACAGCCAGGAAATCTGCTTCGTGCCGGGGGGAGATTACGCCGAATTCGTTCGCCGACGTCGCGGCGAGGTCGACCTGTCGGGCGAGATCGTGACGACCGACGGCCACGTCGTCGGCCGCCATGAGGGGATCGAGAACTTCACCATCGGCCAGCGCAAAGGGCTGGGAGTCGCCTTTGGCGAACCACGGTATGTCGTCCGCCTGGAACGCGAGACGCAACGGGTGATCATTGGCCGGCAAGAAGAACTCGCCCGAACTTCTTTTTCGGCCCGCGAGGCGAATTGGCTGATCGAGCCTCCGAGCGAGGCGCTCGTTTGCACCGTCAAAATCCGCTACCGCAGCCAGCCGGCCCCCGCTCGAGTGACGCGTTTGCCCGCGGATCGAATGCAGATTGAGCTGGATGAACCGAGGTACGGCGTCGCGCCGGGGCAGGCGGTCGTGTGCTACGACGGAGACCGGGTGCTGGGCGGCGGTTGGATCGAATAGCAAGAAATTAGAATCCCCGCCGAAGATCCGCTATGCTAAGCACGGCCGGTAATCCCCCTGCCGGCTGGGAAAACAGATAGACCGCTTTGGGAACGTTGAATCTATGCTGCACGTACCGTTTCTTCTGGCACAAGATCTGAACGGTTTGGAGAACAAGTTTCTCTGGGGCTTCGGCATCATGTTGTTGATCGGCGTCGCGATCGTGCTCGGCATGCTCGTGATGCTGTACGGCAACATCTGGTTCCAGGCCTATATGTCGAACGCTCGCGTGAGCATGGTCAGCCTGGTCGGCATGAGCTTGCGGCAGGTCAACGCCAGAGTGATCGTGCAATCAAAAATCATGGCCATGCAGGCCGGCATCGCCAACGATCCCTCGGCCGGCATTACGACACGACGTTTGGAAGCGCATTATCTGGCCGGCGGAAACGTGCCGGGCGTGATCCGGGCGATCATTGCCGCGCACCGCGCCGACATTGACTTGGACTTCGACCGCGCCGCCGCCATCGACCTGGCAGGACGCGACGTCCTCGAAGCCGTGCAGACGAGCGTAAATCCCAAGGTGATCGACTGCCCCGATCCGCAGAAATCCAAAAAGGCCACGCTCAGCGCCATCGCCAAGAACGGCGTCGAACTGCGCGTGCGAGCGCGCGTGACGGTTCGCACGAATCTCAA
>JAICIG010000331.1 GCA_025924495.1 Pirellulales bacterium
CCGGCGAACCGCTGTCGAGCAGAATGACTTCGACCTTCCCGGCAGCGAACAGCGTCTGCACCTTCAGCGCTCGCAAAAATGCCGGCAATTTATCGGCGGCGTTGTAAAGCGATACGATCACCGATACCTTGCAGTCGCGCAGCTCTCGGCGATCATCGACGAACTCGTACGACCAATCGCGGCCCTGCTGCTGATCGCGATAGGAGGCTTGCAGCAATTGCCAGCATCGATCTTCGCGATCGGGGTGCGGTCCGAACATCGCGTCAGCCGTCGCCGCCTCGCGTGGATAGCCATGCTCATTGAGCGTTGCCATGACGCCCGGCAAGTCTTGAAATCGATCGTCGCCCGCGAGACGCATAGCGCGGAGGCGGTAGGTCGCCGCGGCGAGCGGATTGTCGCGCAGCGATTCGATGCGAGCGAGTTCTCGCCAGAGCCGAATCCGATCGGCGCGCAGCGTGCCGACCAACTCGCCGCAGCGCGCCGCCTTGGCGTTCAACTCGGCATCTGTGCATTCCCCAAGATGATGGAATCGCTGGTATTCGCCCAGCAGTGATTCGGCATGGCTCAGGACCGCTCCTGCTTGCAGCGGGCCCCGTAATAGCGAATTCGACAGCCGCTGCTTCACGAATGTCTTGGCGCGTGCGGCCGCCGTTCTCGGGTCGAGGGCTCGCAATCGTCGTCGCGTTTCGGGGCTCGTACGTGCCTTGACGATGCGCTTGGCGGCGGTGCGCCAAGTATTTTGGATTGTCCGCTCAGCTGCGTGCGACTGCAACCTGCTCGCATGGTCCATCAATCGCGAGTACCAGTCATCTAACTCTCGACGCACGGAAGAAACGCTTGTCGAAGGGCTTTGGTAAACGCCAGTCAGGTCCGGCCCTTCGATCGTAGGCCGTGCCGACAAGACCGCTTCGATCAAGCGGCTGCGATGGTCGTCGTAGTTTCGCAAGACTGCTTCGATTTTAGAAAGGCTGCCGTGCCAGTGCTTGACATTGATCTTGATGAACGGCACTGTCGGGAACGCTTCCTCCAGAAAGCGGCAGACCCCCGCGCCGCTGCCGACCGCGGTCGGACAGCCGGAAAACAACGATTCAAGTGCGACGAAATTCAACGTATCGAATCGCGAAGGAAGCACCGTCACAGCGCGCGAAGCAAACAAGCGGGTCAAGTCAGACTTGTTGGCGGCGGGAAGCAATGCAATTTTTTCGCCCGCATCGCGGCGATTGATCAGCGTTTGCAGATGCTGGGCTGAACTGACTCCTTCTGGGTCCCAACTTTGCGGCCCGACAATCAACGCGCGCCGGTAGCTCTCCTCGGGCAACCACCAGGCAATGTCCACGAACAGGTCTGGGCCCTTACACTTCTCGGTGCGTCCGATGAACTGCAGGTTCGGTGCATCCGCGGAAGGCTGGGCGCCGAGGGGAGACGGAAGCTGCAGAAAGCGCAAGGGGCTGAAATAAACGGTTTCCAGGTCGAAACGCTCGCGGCAGGCATCAAGGTAGGCGCGGCTCAGGCCGTAGCGCACATCCGCGGTTTGATATTGCAGGTCTTCCAACGCCGCCGTTTCGCGGTCGAGCCGCCCTTCGGTGCGCCAATTGAAGTACGCCGAAGCCGACACGCGGCCATGGAGCGACACGGCGATCCGCTCGCACTCGACGCGGTGATGGGCCAGGGCGGGCCGCAAGAAAAGTCCGAATCGCTCATATTCCGGCAGGTCGACAATATCGAATTGCCGGCCCTGCACCGAATAGGCGACGTTATTCGCGCGGATGAACGCTCCGAGAGACCAGCGCGGCGGCGATAGATCAGCGAAGGCGGCGACTTGTGCGTAGTTGTATTGTTCCTGAAAGGCGATTGCGCGCGCGTTGGCAGGCCGGCAAGCATTCAGCGGTTCGCTGGTCGAAAGATAGAAGAACTCGATGTCCGGATTCTTGTCGATCAGCGAGCGGTAATACGTCTGCCCGCCGCCCATTGCGGCGAAAAGATCGAAATCCGCGATCAAAACTTTCATGAAGCTTCCTTGCCGCCGCCAAATTCCGGAGAGGCGCAGGCCGCCGCGCCTCGCCATCATGCAATCACAAACAACAGATACTTGAGAATCGCTAGTCCGACGCTGCGGTATGCGTGAACCACATCGACCCTCCATGGCGCCAGGAGTCGTTTTCAGCGCCGAGATCCACGAAGGGCGTTTGCAAGCACTCGTTGAGACCCGCCGTCTCGCTCAGATAGGCCGATGGCATCATAATCTTGATTCGCTTACGTGCGGCGAGCAGATAGACTGCAAGCATGTATTGTTCGTTCCAGTACCAGTACTTGAAGTACTCTGGATAGTCGTAAGGCAGCACGATGTCGTGAACGTGGACGATTACGCCGGGCTTGAGCAGCGGCAAAATATCGAGCATGAAAACCGTCACGTCGGAATTCATGAATGACCGATGCGAACCGTCCAGGAAAACGATGTCGCCTGGCTGGAGATCGGCGAAGATCCGGACGTCAACCGTTTCCAGGCCGTTTCGGACGACATTGTCGCAGATGGCGTCAATGCTGGCACGCGGTTCGGGATCGACCGACACGATTCGCGTTTTAAGCCTGTGGTCTTGCTTCGCCCGCCACGCAAAGCAAGTGGTCACGCCGGAGCCAATCTCCAGATAGGTGGTTGGCTTGTACTTTTGCACGAAGTAATAAATCAAGGCACTATCCAGGGCCGTGATCGGACCGCCAATCCAGCCGGGTTGAGGAGCCGCTTCCGATGTAAACTGCCGGTTGATTGCAGCCAGCCAAGGTTCAAGCGCTCGTAACTCGCGGATGACATCGACATACTCGTCGCGCCGCTCGGCGAACAAGGAACAAAGACCCGCATGGGGCGGACGCGAGTATCCCCAACGTGGTTGAAAATCTCGGGAAGGCGGGTAATCCAGCGGGATAAGCACTTTCTGGTAGGGGCAGCCGGGAAGCACTTTCATCCCGCGGTATCCGTCATCCTGAGGCGGCGCCTCCGTCGCGCTGAGAGGCGCAGGCGCACTCGGAGGGGCAGGAACGCGGCCCAAGTCCCTGCGAATGCGGTTCGATACGCGGCGGACGGCGCTAGTAACCTTTCCGTATGCGCGCGTCGTACGCACTCTGTTGGGCAACCATGTGCGGGCGATCATTGGAATGGTTTCCTCAAATGGGAAGGCAGGTCTTTTGAAGAGCGCCCGAGTCAGACGCTCGCCGAGGCCGCGCTGGGTTAGGATGCCGAATCTGCAGATGCTTCTAGGCAGCTGCCAGGGAAGGTTGACTCTTAAATTGGCTCAGTAGTTGATCCATTCGGCGCCCATAGGCGTCGATGCTGAAGTGCTGTTTGGCATACTCGCGAGCCCGGCGGCCGTAATGTTCGCGCATGGCCTGCGAGCGGCATAGTTCCACGATGCGCCTGGCGACTTCGGCTGGATCCGCTTCGAATGCAAGCGATATCAGACAGTCATCTGAATCATTCAGGCCGCGACGACCGCAGGGAGTCGTGACCACGGGCTTTCCTCTTCCCATCGCCTCCAAGGTCTTGATGGAAATGCCTGTGCCCTCAAAGAGAGGCACGACGACAGCTTTCGTCGCCTCGTACGCGGGGCCTAAATCATCCACTCTTCCTAACAACGTGACTGCAGAATCCTGGATGTCCGCTGCCTGGCAAATCGTGCCGGCGAGCGCCAAAGTGATTCCGCGCTGTTTCAGGTAGGGGACGAAGACGCGCTTATAGAACCATCGTATTCCGTCGACATTGGGCTTGTACTGACAGGCGACGAAGAGCAGGTCGTATTTTTCGTCGGTGGCAGGCGCTGTGCGGTCGTGCTCTCCGATAATTTCGATGGCGCGCGGGGCATACTTGACTTGCGTCGTGCATCTCTGACTCGCCAAGGTAGCTTCTTCCCGGTTCAGCATGATGACCAGATCGTACATATTGTACAAATCGAACTCGGTCTTCAGTTGGTGTTGCAGTGCGGCGGGCGAGCTGTCCGGATATAGGAACTGTCGTGACAGAATGTCGTACGTTTCCAAGATTCGTCCCTGGGCGTTGGTGCAAGCATCCAAGAGGGGCGTTGAAAACACATAGTTGAGCAAGACCGCGTCAGCGGGTCGTACGAACGCCTCGCGGAACTCGGAAACGCGGGCGATCGCCGCGTGCCCAGCCAGATATCCGCTGAAGCTCCATTTGTTGAACAGCTGCTGGATTTCGGGGTAATAGCGCAAGCTGATTACCGACACGCCGCGGGCCCAATGGTAGTGCCTCTCAAAGGCGCGTCTTTCGGGCGCGGCGCTGTCAGCCAAGACAACGATGTGCGGTCTGATTCCGCGCCTACGGAAGTACTTGAAGTGTTGGGCCGCGACGGCCATCGCGCCGGTGCGAACCGGATAGAAGTATCCCCAGGGAAAGTAGTAGGTCAAATTCATTGGGGTTAGGGAACAATTCGCGAATTGCTGACGACCATATCCTCACGAAGGCAATTTGTGCTCCAAATCAGCAGATCAGGCCGCGGCGCGTATGTCTTGTGAAAAATCGCTTTCGCGGTTGACAAGGCGAGAGATCAAGCAATCGGGAGTGTGGCGCGAGAGCCAGTTCGTTCGGAAGCTTTCTGCCTTGGTTCGATAGTCGTCGTAATGATGGATCAGGCGTTTGACCGCTTCGAGAAGCGATTCATAGTCATAGAAAGTTTCGCCAACGCCTACCGGCAATTGAGCGGACATCCAACTGTTTGCTGGTACGATCGCGGGACGGCCGCCGGCGATTGCTTCGGCCAGCGTTCCGGAACTACAGACCCTGTACCGATTGCGGTCGTAGGGGAGTAATACGGCGTCAGCCTGGGATACGAGAGCGTAGTATTCCTGGGGAGCCAAAGGGGCGTCCAAACCGAACAGCTCGACGTGTTTGCGACCGTACCGCTTGAGTCTTTCAATTACTTCGGCGCTGCGCGGGTTGTATTGCGGGGCGCTGACATTCGCCTGCAGCAAAAAACGGATCTTGCCCGTCAGCACGTAGTCGTCCATCAAGTCGTCGATCAGTGCCGGGAACCATGGGAAGCCCTTTTCATCGCGCGCTTCGCCCAGGTAAGCCAGGCGTAGCGGAGCGCCAGGCGTCTGCCGAGGCGCATCGATCAGCTCGGAACGGAAAGGAATCGGCAAGACGCCGAACGGCAGCTTGCCGAGCAAGCAGTAGTCGCGCGAGAGTTCTTCCGTGTCCGTATAGAACTGGATGTGCTGCGAAGGACCGTTCGCCTCATACAGCGACAAGAAGCTGCGCTGCATCTTGATGTTCGCCGAGCTTTCTAGTTCATGTTTGGTAGGCTCGGCATGAAACAGCGGATGGCGGAATTCAAGATGGAACTCGGGCATTCGCGTTTCGCCGAGACGCTTGCCAATTAGCTGGACTGCCAGCACCTCGCGGGCATGGGCTGTGCCGAGGAGCACATGGTCGCCAGGTCCCGCCCCCGTCAAAGCGAGCAAACGTTCGAGGTCGCGCTTGAAGATCAACGCATACTCCAGCTCGCGTTGCAAGCCCTGCGGGCTTAACTGTAGCAATGCCTGCTTGACAATGGTTTGCTCTAGCGGATGTTGCAGACTTTTGGCGACTTCCGGCGTGCAAGAGCTCGGATCGACCCAGTCGGCTGGGGCGCCGCCCAGTAGACGATGTGCGATCTGCAAGGTCCTCGCGCGGAACCGATGCCGGTGCTCACGGCGCATGATTCTGGGTACGCATCCGCGGAAAGCAGCCTTCGCCAGCGCCCCTGTGCCATCGTAGATCGCGGGCGGCAGAAAGTAGAAGGCAGCGCGGTCCAGCGCCCAAAGGGACTTGCGAGCCGCCCACGATCCGCGTCGCAGCAAGCGGTTTGATCGGCCGCTGTGCGCGAAAGGCGAAAGTTCCGTCGCGTGCGTGCCGGCAAAGACCTCGAAGCGGTTGGCGAGAAACTGTCGGACTGTCGCTTGGCGATGCCCAGCGATTCTGCGCGCACCGTGCTCTGTGCCATAGAGATCAAGCGGAATTCCGCTCAGATCCGGCGGCTCGACGGGCGGCTCCGCCATCCAATGGTCGGTGCAGAAGATAGGATACGATTCAAGCCACATCGGCAGCAAATCGGTGCGGCAATCGACGTGCGTTGCCAGCACAGGGTGCAGGCCTGCCCGGCGGGCCGCTTCAGCGAGCGATACCGAAGTTTCGAAGTAATGGCCTCGATGATCGCGGAGACCGTTGTTCAGGATGATGAACTTTGGCTTCAAGGCTGTCCTCTTTATCTATTTGCTCGCTGGGCGAATTTGCGGTTACCCCACGTTGCCATAGCGGCTGTTACGGATGACGATGTAGCCTTTCATCAATTCCTGAATCCCGTCGTCGAGCGAATAGGCCGGCCGGAAGCCAGCTCGCTCGATCTTGGCATTGGAGACGATGTAGTCGCGCTTATCGGGATCTTCGCCGACCGGCGCCTCGAGATAGACGAAGCCGGGAAGGTGAGCCTTGATTTTGGCGCACAGTTCCAGTTTGGAGAGATTTGCGTCGCTCAGCCCGACGTTGTAGGCCTGGCCTTGCATGGTCGGGAAGTTGTTGAGGGCGTGCAGGAACGCGCGAGCCACGTCGCGGACGTGGATGTAGTTGCGCTTGGCGTGTCCTTCGAACACCACGACCGTCCGATCGTTGACCGCGCGATAAACAAAATCGTTCACTAGCAGATCGATCCGCATGCGAGGCGACATGCCGAACACTGTGGCCAGCCGGAAGGTCAGCGAGTTGCCGGCGTCGAGCACCGCTTTTTCCGCTTCGACCTTGGTCACCCCGTAGAGCGAGATCGGCCGTAGCGGCGTTTCTTCGGTGCAGAACTTCCCCTTCTCGCCGATGCCGTAGCCGCTATTCGTGGTGGGATAAATCACCTTCTGCTGCGGCGATCGCAGTTCCAACAGCAGCTTGACGGCTTCGAGGTTCGTCGAGCGGCTGGCGGTTTGGTCTGCCTGGCACGCCGGCGCGCCGACAATGGCCGCCAGGGGAATGATGACATCGGCATCCTTGATCGCTTGCTTGACGACGGCTGGCTCGCGGCAGTCGCCGCGGAGCACTGAGAAATTGCGGTTGGCGCAGCACGCCAGCAGCGAATCCTGCCCGAACATGAAATTATCGAGCACGCTGACGCGGCAACCCGCATCAAGGAGTGCCGGAACAAGAATCGAACCGAGATAGCCGGCGCCGCCGGTCACGAGAACCTTGGTAGGCATCAGCGCTTTCCTCCATGAAGCTTTGAGCGGCCTCCTGCCGCTACCCTGTGAGCGGGGCAATCTAAGCGATCAGTGGATTTCGAACAAGTGCGTTTGATTCAGGATTATTCGGCGATTTCCAACTTGGCGCGCTTGGTGCATCTAGGGCAGCTCTCCGAAGCGGATTGCCGCGTCTTTTTGCCTTTACCCGGCTGCAATTGCCAAAGCGTCTGTCGTCGCCGGGACTAGCTGGCAGGCGCCTGCGTGCGTTGGCGCGCCAACTTGTGCGATGCCATTTCGCGAATTTCGTGTACGGTCTCCGGGCCAAACGTTCGGTTGATGTGTTCCAAATAGCCAGAATCGCTGAAATATCGCTGAAACGCCTGATCGCGGAACTGCAGGACCGCATCGGCCGGCAGATGTTTCGTCGGCAGCGGATGCGAATCGACGGAGTGCTGCGAATAACCCGACCAAGATTCGGGCAGCGGCCAGCCTTCTCGCAGCGCCGTCGAGTAAAGCAGAGATCCCGGATAAGCCATCGTCGCATAGAAATTGGCGAATTCGCAGTTCAATTCCAGCGACAAGTCGAGCGTGGCCTGCATGCTTTCCAGGTCGTCGTCTGGCAAGCCGAAGATGTAGTTTCCGATCACGTGGATGCCAGCGGCCCGGACTTTTACCAACGTCTCGAAGATCAATTCCTGATCGAAGCGCTTATCGACCCCGCTGCGAACCTGGTCGCTGGCGGCCTCAATTCCGAAGGCCAGCCAGCGAAATCCGGCCTGACGCAACTTCTCCAGCATGCCATCCTTGACCGTATCCACTCGGGCATAGGCCCAAAGGTTCAGGTCGTAACCGCGCTCGATGATTCCATCACAAATCGCCAGCACGTGCCGGCGGTTCAGCACGAACATCTCATCGGCGATTTTGATATTGCGCACGCCGTAACGATTGACGAGCAAGTCAATCTGGCTGAGCACCAGTTCGGGCGACCAGTAACGATAGCTGTTCGCGCTCGCCTGGTAGCCGGCGGCTTGTTCGCCGGCCTTGAAAGGCGCCTGAATGCAGCAAAACGTGCAATGGTACGGGCAGCCGAGCGTCGTGTAGATCGCCGCGTACGGCTGTCGCTCCAGGCCGCCGAAGCAATGCCAGTTGTGAGCGCGATAGCGGGCCATGGGAAACAATTCCCAGGGGATGCCCGGGATCTGATCGTCGAGGTCTTTGATCAGCGGCGCCGAGGGGGCGCACACGGCTTTGGCGCCTTCGCGGAACCAAAGCCCGGGCACTTTTTCCAACTGCGATCCGCCCGCTGTCAAGGCGGCGACCAGTCCCACGAGCGTTTGCAAGCCTTCGCCCGAGGCGACGAAGTCGGCCGCCTCTTCCTCCAGCGTTCGCTCGGGCAATGCCGCCACATGGCCGCCGATCATCAAGACCGGTCGTTCAGGCGATATCTCCTTCAAGGCCCTGCAAACGCCTCCCGCCGCGGGCATGATCTGCGTGGAGGCGGAAGGTTGATGCCCGTACACGACCACGACGGCCAGTACAGGGTTCATCTGCTCGACCTGATCGGCGACCTCGTCGGCGGAGAGTCCGCATGCTTCGGCATCGATCACTTCGACCGACAGTCCGTGGCGCTGCGCAAACGATGCGATCAACCCCGCCCAAACAGGGTTCTCGATAGCCGCCAGTCGAGCGCCGAGCGATTGGTAAACCTGCGTCCGGCTGGCCGGATTGATTAGGACGACATCGAGACGGCGATTGCTAAGCATGCTTACGGATGACCTGGGCGAGATGTATCC
>JAICIG010000332.1 GCA_025924495.1 Pirellulales bacterium
GCCAGGAATGATCGGGGCGGTCATTACGCCGACGGGGACGCCCGCTTCGGCGAGCGCATGGATGGCGGCGAGCTTGGCTTGCGGCGTTGACGTACGCGGCTCCAAGCTGCGGGCCAATTCAGCGTCGAGCGTGGTGATGCTGATGTGGACGTGCACCAGTCGCCGCGCCGCCATGGGACCCAGCAGATCGAGATCTCGCGTCACCAGAGCGTTTTTGGTGATGATCCCCAGCGGCTGATTGGCCTCGTGCATGACTTCGATCAGGCTTCGCGTCAGCCGCAAGCGACGCTCCGCTGGCTGATAGCAATCGGTCACGCCCGACATCACGATCGTTTCCGCCTGCCAGCCGGGCTTCGCCAATTCGGCTCGCAAGAGCGCCGGCGCGTCGTATTTCACCAGAATCTTCGTCTCAAAGTCGAGGCCGGCGCCAAGGCCAAGCGTCTCGTGCGTCGGCCGGGCGTAGCAATAAGCGCAACCATGTTCGCAACCGCGGTAGGCATTGACGCTGTAGCGGAAGCCAACGTCGGGGCTCTTGTTCTCGTTGATGATGGTCCGCGAGCGATCGGGCAAAAACTCCGTCGGGACGACACGACGAGCCGCAAGCAGCTCTTCGTCATGTTCGCGATCGTCAAACGATTCCTCGACGTGCGTCGACAAAAAGCGATTCGGCGGATCTTTCTGAGCAGCGCGGCCGGCGACCTTCGGTTTCTGACGCGGTTCCATCGCATGATTATACGGAGTTCGTCGCACGTCGCCTGCCAAAAGCCAACCGCGCAGCCGAATGCCTACCCCCCGCCCGCTCCTAATACTCTGGTTCCAAGGGCCCGCTCGGCGGCAGCAGATCGACAAGCGGGCATCCCTCGCAAAGCGGCGCCTTGCGGCAATGCTCGCGGCCGACAAGATTAATGAGCGCATGAAACTCGGCGAGCGTCTCCGGCTCGCGATCGAGGCCGCCTTCGACGTAGTCCTTAATGGCGGAATAATCGGCTTCGAACTCGACCCAACCGTGCCGCTTGAGCACGCGATGCGCCGCCAGGTCGACGATAAAACTTGGTTTCTTGGCCGCCAGCAGCAAGATGGCGTCGGCCGTTTCTTGGCCGATCCCTCGGAGCGTCAAGAGCTCCCGGCGCAACGTCTCGGCATCCGTTTCAAAAAGCGCTTCGGGCGACGCGTCGTAGCGATCAGCGATAAATCTGAGCAACTGGTGCAGGCGGCTCGCATTCTTGCGAGCATTGCCGACGGGTTCGATTAACTCGGCCAGTTCGTCGACGGAACTGGCGGCGAGCTGCCGCGCGTCGAGCAGGCCCGCCTCGCTCAAGTTGCGAAGCGCTTCGTCGGCTTTGCCGCGCAACGCGCCATCGTCGAGCACCGCCAGCAGCAACGATTCCAACGGGTTTGCCGCTGCGCGCAGCTGCTGCGTTCCATAGCGCGCCCGCAAGCGATCGAGCGCGTGTTCAAGATGCGATGTTCCCATGCGAGGTGCAACCTGTTATCGGCGCCGGCGCGCGGCGAAAGACTGTGCCGCGCTTGGCTTGTTTGATAGCACGCCCGCGCCAAACGGAGCAAGAGTGCAACGAATCATGATTTGTCAAGAGCGAAATGCCGACTGCCAATCTGCTAGAATTGCAGAACAGAGAAAGTCCCTTTGTCGACCGCGAAGGGCAAGCTTATAATGCCATGGTCGTGCGGCGTGCGAGCGGAGCTCGATGCAGCAAGATTGAAAAGGCGAGTGCTTCAACACAAGGAAACTTCAGCCGTGTTGTCAGTTCGACCGAAGGTCGCCGAGTTGGTGTTTCAGTTGTATGGACGCTCTCTGCACCCCGAGTTGTTTCAGGTCTACGATTCCCGAACGGTGCGCCGCGGCGAGTACGAGGCCACCATCAACATCACCGGCGCCGGCCACGTCGTCACGTGGCGTTATCACGGCCTGACGCTGACCGAAGTCGCGACGTCGGCCCAGCACCCGTTGCCGCAGAAGCGGCGGCTGCTGTCCTACCGGCTCAAAGGCGAGCGTAACGACCGCATGGAATGCCGCGGCGGCGCATCTTACCAGGTCAACTTCCAGCTCGAACCGGTTGAACCTGAGGTGTTCTGGACCTTTCAGCAGGAACTAAGCCACGACGGCGAGCGGCAGGGCATGCTGCACCGCTTCAATTCCAGCGGCCGCATGGCCCTTGGCGCCTTGAGCTACATCAACGTCGAGACGCGCAACCGCAGCCTGTTGATCCAGGCCTTCCACACCTTTCCCGACGATTACGCCATCGTCAAAAGCCAGTCGCTCTACGAAATCCCGTAGTGCGGGTAACGCTTTGGCATAACAGAATTCCGCCAAGGGGCTGTTCGGCTAATGCGTAACCTGCGGTATCGCCACGCGCGATGGAAATCGCGAGCGTCACCTGGCAAGAAACTTCTCCAGCGCGGCATTGAACGCGGCGGGATTTTCCAGCGGCGCCATGTGGCCGGCGTCGGGCACGATGACGAACTCGGCGCCAGGAATCCGCTCCGCCATCTCGCGCATCTCAGCGACGGGCGAAATCACGTCATGCTCGCCGACAATCACCAACGTCGGCACGGAAATCTGCCGCAGGAAGGACGACATATCGGGTCGCGCCGCCATTCCTCGCTGCGCCGCGGCAATCGCCGCCGGCCTGGCGGAATTCATCACTTGGCGGGTCGATTCGACAAACTCTGGCCGCTGGTCCATGGCCTGCTTGCCAAATAGCCGCGGCAACATCGTCTCTGCGACTGCCTCCGCGCCCTCCGCCAGCACTTGCTGAGCGACCTTCAATCGGTTCGCCGCCGCTTCGGCCGAGTCTGCCGCGGCTCGCGTATCGCATAGAACCAGCGCCTGCAGGCGATCCGCATGCTTTTTGACGAACTGCAGGGCGATATAGCCCCCCATCGACAATCCGCAGAAAACGACCGGCTCGCTGATGGCCAGAACGTCGAGCAGATTCGCAAGATCGTCGGCGTAATCCTCCATCGTGACCGTCTCTCCGGCGATTCCACTGCCGCCGAAGCCGCGTAAATCGGGAGCAATCACGCGATAACGGGCGGAAAATGCCGCCAGTTGTTCGCGCCACATCGAGTGATCGAGCGGAAAGCCATGCACCAGCAAAAGCGTTTTTCCCGCTCCGTCGTCGAACACGCTCCACTCGCTGCCGCGCACTGCGACTCGCTTCATGATCGGCTCCCGCTTCAGGCGTTGCCCAAGTGTTTGGCGAAGAATCGCCGCGTCCGTTGCCACATTTCGTCCGAAAGGACGTGCCCGACGTTCGGCTCGATGAACGACGAAAAGTTGGCCTCGGCATGCTGCGATTCGTAAACGCGAGCGATCGTCTCAATGCCGCGGCGGGCTTCTTCAATCGGACTGCCGCTATCCAGTTCGCCCAAGTTCAGATGCAACGCTCGCGGCGCAATGAGAGCGGCAATGTCGGGCGTATCGCCGTACTGGAACAGCCCCGGAATGAAATTCGGAAAGCAGTGCAGGATGTGCGTGCGATGGATGGCCTCGTAGGTGGGCAAGCAGCAATTGCCGACCAGCGCAATCAACCGCGGTTCCCACGGCCCGACAAGCCAGGTGAAGGTGGAACCCATCGAGTGGCCATAGCAGCCCAGCCGATCGGCGCGCACTTCGGCGCGACTCGCCAGATAATCGACGGCCCGGCGCATGTCGAGAATGTTCTTCCAGGCCATGCACTTGCCCGCCACCACGTAACGCAGGAACTCAAAGCGCTCGAAGGCGCCGCCTTGCAACTGCTTGTTCTGGCGCTCGCCGAAACAGAGCGCGTCGGGGCAAAGCACAACGTATCCCTCGCGGGCTAACGCGACGCCCGTGTGATGCATTTCCGCGCCCGCCAGGCCGGCCGGTTCGACCTTGCCGAGCTGATAAGCGCCGTTGTGCTGGTGCCAGACACAAATGCCGGGCGCCGGACGGTCGGCATTTATCCGATCGGGAATTAGCAGGTAGGCCGGAATACGATCGCCGGGTTCGGCTTCGTACGAAACGGTCTCGATACGGTAGCCATCCTGCTGCCGCGTCTCGCTCGTCTTGGCATTCAACGGGCAGGGCTTCGGCCAATCGCCGCCTAAGCATGTCAGTAGTTTTTCGCGGAAGTCGACCGCCGGCATGGTTGAATCCTAGGGCTTCTGCTCGGCGTTTTTCTTCGCCAGCGCCTCGCGAAACAACTCGAGCTGCTTGCTCATCAGGCCCGAGAATGGATTCAGCTCAACGGCGCGGGTCTGCGTCTTGACGGCGTTGTCGTAGTCTCCAATCGCGAAATAGCAACGGCCTAGCGTATCGAGATAACCCGCCTCGTTGGGCTTCAGCTCCAGCGACTTCTGCGAACATCGCAACGCCTCTTGTTGATCGCCTTCGGTGTTGCTGATCAACCAGGCGAGCTGGTTATAGGGAGTCGATTCGTCGGGATCTTGCGAGATCTGACTGCGGAACAGCTCGCCCGCTTCTTTGATCAATCGCATCGTCCGCTCCTTGAGCGTCGGCGCCAGGTCAGCAGTGCGATACAAGGCGATCAGCACGTCGGCGTCGGTCGGATCGGCGTCCAAGGCCTTCACCAGGTGCTCGAGACGCTTCTCGCGATCTGCGGGAGAGGGCAGATTGCAGGCGTGGTAGTAGTGGAAGCGGGCTCGCATTCGCTCGACTTCCAGCCGATTATTTTGCGCCTCGTTGCCCGCTTTGACGTTCGCCTCGATGCCTTGCATCGCTCCTTCCAGCAGCTGGGCCGCAGCCAGTTCATCGCCGCGATCGTGCAACATGTCCGCCAGTATGCTCTGACTGTACAACGTGAACACGCTGGTGGGCGGTCCGATCTCAATGATCTGCTTCAACTCGTGATCAACCCAGCGTTGCAAGTGATGCTGCTGCAAAAGCATCAGCACTTGCCAGTGCGCCTCCTGGCTGCCGACAAATTTCTTCACGTGCATGGCCCGCTGGGCAAGTTCTTCGGCGAGCGGTTCATTGCCTTGCGTCTGGCGCGCTTCCGCCAGGGCGTAAAGCAGCAGCGGATTCGCCTCGACGCGATCCGAGAAGCGCTTGGCGACCTCGTCGATGATCTCCCAGGCCTTCTGCTCGGTAAGCCAGACGATGAGTTCGAATAGCGTATCGTCGGAAGATCCTTGCTCCTGCGCCACCACCTTGAGCATGGCGGCGATCGCCTCGTCACGGCGATCCAGCTGACGGAGCAGCACGACCTGCTGCCGCCATAGCGCAGCCGCAATCTCCGGGCGAGTCTGCTGGGGCGATTCGCGGAATAGCTTTTCCTCCGCCTCGGCCAGTTTGCCCCACCGTTCGACCGCCGCGGCCGGATCGGACTGCGAAGCGAGATAGTTTCTTACCCAATCTGCCGCCGGACGTACGCTCTCGCCAATCCCGCGCCGCAGCGTCGCTTGGCGCTCGGCGCGCGCATGGTCGGCCTTGGGCGCGGGCGACATCAGCGCAATGGCGGCCTGCTTGGAGACAATCGGCGATTTTTCGAAGCGGACGATACGGCAAAGCGCCGGCAGCCCCTTGTCGTCGGGCAGGGCCGCCAGTTGCTTGACCAACTCGGCCCGCTCGCGCAGATTCTTGGCATCGTACTCGGCCAAGAGCGCTTTCGCTTCGGCAGGATCGCTGTCGCTCGCCCAGTCGACTTGCATCGACCGCACCAGGTATCGAGCTCGAGCTGCAATCTCGATATCGTCGTTGCTCTCAGCGGCCGCCAGCGCGTCGAAGGCCTCGAAGCCGATTCTCGCCAATTGCTCTTGGGCCCGCTCGCGTACGAAGTAGTCGTTATCGCCCAATTGAGCGATCAGCGCCGCAATGCGATCGGAACTCGCCGCCGAATCGATCTCGCCGGAATCCGAGGGCCTTGCGGCAGGCGCCTTCTCAGCGGCCAAAACGCTGGCCGCAGCGAATGCCAACTGCCCGGCGATAAGAACTGCCCGACCGAACGACCGCCGCCAGCCTCGTCCTGACCTCATGTTTCGTTCTCGCAACGGTTCGTTTTTTATCCCTCTTCAGGATAGCTGACGTTTGCGCTTTCGAGCAAGGCGGGTGGGAAGCACAAAGCCGCAAGGATACCAGGCGAGAGGGCGGCGATCAGCGCGCGGAAGAAGAGGGCTTCGCATCCAGATAGGGAATTTCGCAGCCTTGGGGCCGAGTTTCGGGGACCGGAACTTTACGGCCGGCAAGCAGGGCGTCGAGAGCGTCGCGCAGATAATCTCGCTCGACGCGAGCGGCATCGTCCCAACGATCGTCGATCGCACCCATATAGGCCAGCTTGCGTTTGGCATCGAGCACGAACACGGTCGGCGTCTGCCGGACCCCATACACCCGGCCCGAAGCCTGAGCGGCGTCGTAAAGATAAGGAAAGTTGTACCCCTTCTCGCGGGCGCGCTCCTTTATTGCCTGCAGGTTGTCTTCTGGGCCCGGATTGCAGCAGATGGCGATCAGGCGAACGCCTTGCTTTTTGTAATCGCTTTGCAACGCGATCAGCCGATCCTGGTTGGCGGTCGCCACGGGGCAATGGTTGCAGGTAAAGACGATCAAAATCAGCTTCGCATCGGCATAGTCGCTCAACGCATGCATGCGATCATCGACTCCTTCCAGCTCCCGCCACTGCGGCGCTGCGTCGCCGATCGATAACTCGCGATTGAACTTGCCGGCAAAACACACGCCGGGGATTGCCAACGCCATCAAGGCCGATGCGACGGCCAAAGCCAACAGGCGGTATGCGGAACGCGGAGTGCCCTTCATCATTGTCCTTCCGCCCTCATCCTGGATGCTTCTCGCGACTCCGTTAGCTCTGCGGTCCTGAGGAATCTTCCATGCCCTCGATGTAGCGGCGGAGGCGCTCGACTTCGTCGGTAATGTGACGGAGCTTGAGCATGTTTTCGACACGCTTGAGCAGCTCGAGCTTGTTGACCGGCTTGCTGAGAAAGTCGTCGGTGCCGGCATTGACGGCGCGTTCGATATCGCCCAATTCGTTGAGCGCCGTCACCATCAAGATCATGATGCCTTTCGTAGCGGCAGAACCTTTGAGTTGCTTGCAGACCTCGAACCCGCTGAGCTTGGGCATCATGATATCGAGCAGGATCAAGTCGGGATGGAACGACGCGACCTTATCCAACGTGTCGTGTCCGTCCACCGCAATGCCGATCTCGCAATCCAGGTCCGAGAGGTAGACCTCTAACAACTCGACATTCTGCGGATTGTCGTCGGCGATCAGGATTCGGCTTTTTTCGGATGGCTTTGTTTTCGAGGCGGCCATGGGCAGTGTGCTTTTCATGTGATCGAAGAAGCTGAAGAATTCTCGGCCGCCAATTCAACAGACGGCGCCGCAAGCTGCGGCGGGAACTGGAAATGCCTGGCACAGGGTCGAAACCTCGCCCCGAATTCGCGCAGCGACGGATTCGTCGTCCGGGGCTCGCAGCGATTGCAGGATCCAGTCGCCAACGCGACGCAGTTCGTCCTGTCCCATGCCGCGGGTGGTTAACGCGGGCGTGCCGATGCGGATACCGGATGGATCGAGCGGTTTGCGCTCATCGTAGGGAATCATGTTCTTGTTGACGGTAATATTCGAACGGCCCAGCGCCGCCTCGGCAATCTTGCCTGTCAGGCCGAATGCCGTAACATCGACCAGCATCAAGTGGTTCTCCGTCCCGCCGCTTACCAGCTTCAGACCGCCCGAGAGCAAGCGTTCCGACAATGCCTTTGCATTCTCGATGATGCGGCGCGCATATTCCTTGAATTCCGGTCTTAGCGCCTCCCCGAAGCACACGGCCTTGCCTGCGATCACATGCATGAGCGGCCCGCCTTGAATGCCGGGAAACACGCTGCGATCGAGATCTTTGGCGTACTGCTCGCGACACATCGTCAAGCCGGCGCGCGGGCCGCGTAGCGTCTTGTGCGTGGTGGTCGTGACGAAGTCGGCCACGGGGACTGGGTTGTTGTGCAAACCGGCAGCCACCAGGCCTGCATAATGGGCCATATCGACAAACAACATCGCGCCGCAATCGCGCGCGATTTCGGCGAATCGATCGTGAGGAATTTCGCGGGGATATGCGCTGGCCCCGGCCACGATCATCTTTGGCTTGTGCTCGCGAGCTAAAGCGGCAACCTGATCGAAGTCGATCCGGTGCGTGTCGCGCGTGACGCCGTAGCTGATAAAGTTATAAAGCTGGCCCGAGATGTTCAGCTTCATGCCGTGGGTCAGGTGCCCGCCGTGAGCGAGATCAAGACCTAATACCGTGTCGCCGGGCTTGATCGCCGTGACGTACACGGCCAGATTGGCCTGACTGCCGGAGTGGGGTTGCACGTTGGCATGCTCCGCGCCGAAGAGCGCCTTGGCGCGGTCGCGAGCCAGATCCTCCACAACGTCGACATATTCGCAGCCGCCATAGTAGCGCCGGCCGGGGTAACCCTCGGCATACTTGTTGGTCAACACGCTGCCTACCGCCTGCATCACGGCGGGGCTGGTGTAGTTTTCGCTGGCGATCATCTCCAAGCCATCGGCCTGCCGCTGAAACTCGCCGGCCACGGCCGCCCACACGTCGGGATCTTCCTGTTCAAGCCAATTCATCGGACTGCATTATCCTGCGGCGATTTAGAGAAAAGCGGCCCGCTCCTGCGTTGGAACTGGCGCTAGATTCCGGCCTTTCGCGCGGTCCCGCGCCTAAGTCCGGACAATCCGACTACTATAGCCGAGGCGCCGCAACCGGTCGAGCGGGGCGATCTGCTCCAGAGCTCGGCTTCCGCATAATTCGGTCATGCCGTTTCGCGAAAAGACTGGATGCAATAGCTGCGGCCTTTTGAACAGAAGGCAACGAAGCAAACGAAGCGGGCGTGAGAGGGCTTTGGCCGAATGACGTGATTCCGTATGTTTCATTGTTTGCTTAGTTGGCTTCTGTTCAATCTGCAGTTTCTTATACTCGCGTTGTCAGGCGCCCGGCCGTCGAGAC
>JAICIG010000333.1 GCA_025924495.1 Pirellulales bacterium
CAAATGTCCATGTTTTTGCTGCATGAACTGACCCTGGTAAAGGCGGCGGCAGAGCAAACCCAGCCCATTCTGACGCAATATCGCAGCGCTGCTGGCGAATGCCCCGTAGAACCGTTAAACAGGTAGGACTACCCCTTAACGTCGGATTCATTATCGGCCACGGTTTATTGAGAATCGGAAGACAAGCTATGAAGATCACATTTTTGTCTCACGTGCGAACCGTGGCGATTGCCCTCGCTGCGTCGCTTGTCTCGGCGATAGCTGCGGTCGCTTCTCCGCTCTGCCTTCTGCCCGGCCCTGCCGATGCCGGCGTACTGAGAGCCGCCCCCGAAGAGTGCCTGTTTTATCTCGGTTGGAACGGCGCGGGGAAGGCGGATGCCAAGAGCGAGAACCAGACGGAGCAGTTGCTGGCCGAAAAAGAAGTGCAGGCGTTCCTGTCGCAGATCGAGACGCAAGTGACCGCGCTAGTGCAGCAAGCCATGCGCGGCAACCCGGCGGCGGCGGCTTTTGCCGACGACTTGCCCGCATTGGTCAAAGGCGTACTCACCAGGCCGGCAGCCCTCTACGTGTCGAAGGTGGCGTTCGGGCCGATGGGTCCCGATGTGCAAGCCGGTTTGATCATCAACACCGGCGACTTGCAGCCGACGTTCGCCAAAGCGGTCGCCCAGCTTGAGGCCATGGCGCTGACTCAACTGCCGCCTGGCATGAAGCTTGAAGAGCTGAATGTAGCGGGAGCGAAGTTGCACCGCGCTCCGCTGCCGCCCGGCGCGCCGGTCGTGGTATGGGGATTCAAAGACAGTTACTTTCTCCTTAGCGTCGGCGTCGACGCGGGCCAGGAGCTGGTCAAGCGGCTTAGTTCTGGTTCGCCCCCCGCCTGGCTCGCCAAGGTACAGCAAGAAGCCGCTGTCGAGCGCCCCGGCGTCATGTGGTACGTCAACGTTGCCGGAATCTTGCAAACCGCCCGGCCGTTCATGACCGATCCTAAAGCCGTCGCCGCACTCGAGGCGTTCGGCATTCCAAGCAT
Organism: Pirellulales bacterium; assembly: GCA_025924495.1. The sequence continues at coordinate 1,025 of JAICIG010000333.1, forward strand.
CAACCATATCAGCAGCGTGAGCGGATTCGACCGCACCGGGATGATGTCAAAAACGTTGCTGGCGACCGATGGCGCGCCGGCCGGCATTCTGGCGGCTCTCTCCGGGGCGCCGCTGACGGCGGCCGACGTGCAGCCCGTGCCTAAAGACGTCAATTTTGCCGTCGCCGCACGGCTGGATGCCGCCAAGATCTTACGCGGCGTTCTGGACGCAATCGCCCAGATTGATCCCGCGGCGCGTGCGCAAGCGGAACGTGCTTTCGAAGAGCTCGATTCGCAACTCGGCTTCAGCCTGGCAGATGACGTATTGGCAGTGCTGGGCGATGCCTGGTGCGCCTACGGCATCCAAGCCAAGCCCGCGCCAGGAAAACCCGCGCCACAGTTGGGCGACCTTGCTTTGACGGTAACCGTCCGCGACCGAAAACGCTTCGACAAGGCCTACCAGGCCCTCGTTGATCGCTTGAAGCAACAGTCGGAAAAGAGCAACGGCGCCTGGACGGTCAAGCAGTCGAGCTACAAAGGCCAGCAGGTTTACTACGTGTCCATCAAGTCGGCGGGCGCGCCGCCCGCAGCGATGCCGTTTAACTTCGAGGCCATGGGTTCCGGCGCGATGCCGTGCTGGTGTCTGACCGACGAGCGGTTGGTGGTCTGCTCCAATCCACAAGCCTTGAAAACCTTCTTGACGCGCAGCGACAGCGACCCGTCGCTGGCCTCACAGGATGAATTGGCGCCCTGGTTTAAAGCCAGCGAAGGGCCGCTGATGATCACGTATTCCGATACTGCTGCAGGCCTGCGGTCTGCCTATCCGCAGCTGCAGGCCGCGATCCCGTTGGCCTCGGCGGGGCTGGCCAGCGCAGGGCTGAACTTCCAGATCCCGGCGCTGCCTTCGTTAACCACGCTGGAACGCCATGCGCGGCCTTCGATTTTGCTCGTCAAGCAGACCGCCGCAGGGCTCGTGACGGAAAGCCATGAGACGGTGCCGATGGTCAACTCGCGATCGATGGCGACGTCGGGCGTCGGGATCGCCTTACTTTTGCCTGCCGTACAGGCCGCACGCGAAGCAGCCCGCCGCACTCAGTCTTCCAACAATCTCAAGCAAATCGGCCTCGGGCTGGTGAATTTTGCCGACGTCTACAAGTCGTTCCCGGCCGCGGCCGTTGTCGATAAGCAAGGGCGTCCGCTCTTGAGTTGGCGAGTGGCCATCTTGCCCTATGTGGAGCAGCAGGAACTCTACAATCGCTTCCATCTCGACGAACCGTGGGACAGCGAGCACAACAAAGCGCTGATCGCTCTCATGCCGATTGTCTATCGCAATCCCAACCTGCCTGCCGCGAGCGAAGGAAAGACAAATTATCTGGCGGTCGCAGGAGAGAATGCGACGCTCCAACCGAAGAAAGGCACGACCTTCCCGACGATCACCGACGGAACAAGCAATACCATCGCGGTGGTGGAAGCAAATGCGGATCGGGCGGTCATTTGGACGAAGCCCGACGACTGGTCGCCCAATGAGAAAGAGCCGCTGGCTGGTCTGCTTGGTTTCCGGGCCGGCGGCTTCTTGGCGCTGTTTGCAGACGGTTCGGTGCGATTCCTCAGCCAGTCCGTCAATCCAAACACCTTCAAGGCCATGTTGACCCGCAATGGCGGCGAGGTGATCAACGTCGATGAGAATTGAACGATCGGCCATTTGATCGGCGAGCGTTTGCGAACCACAAGGCCTCTATCCGTCCACTCGTTGTGATCGACACCCCGCCGGGAAATTGGTCAAACTAAACTTCTTCGGCGCCGTTACGCGGCCGCGCGGCATGGGTTCGACCGGCCAGGCTTTTCCCAATCGGCGATCAATCCAATCGGAGAGGGAGCATGCGAGTCGAAAATCGCGTCGTGGCGGAGGCAGCCGGCGGTTTCAACGTTCTGTGGCGACTGGCTGTGATCTCCCTTGCCGCAGTCGCGTTTCGACTCGACGCAGCGGAGCCCCTGAAGCCTCGTGATTCGACGAACCAGAAAGCTGCCGCGAAACCTGAGGAACCGGATAACGTTGCGCAAGATCAAACTTTAAACATCGTCTGCTTAGATAAAGATGGCAATCCGGTCGCCGGCGCCGAACTGCATCTTTTTCAGAAGGTCGCGACGGAACCGGCGCGCTACGAGCACTTCGGGCCCTTCACGTCGGATGCGCAAGGGCGCGTCATGTGTCCGCGCGCGGTGATTTACGACGAACGCGGCCAATTCGACCGTTGGGCCTATGCCCGTGTTCCGGGGCGACTCGTTGGCGTCGCCCGATCTATGCACTGGAAGAATCGCTTGCCGATCAACGCGGAATTTCGCGTTCAGCTGCAACCTTCGCAATCCGTGGAGGGATTGGTGACCGTGCCTGACGGCTTCGATCCCGCCAAGGTCGCCGTTCGCGTACAAGTCTTGCATATCAGCACAGGCCCGGGCCATCTCGATTTCCAGTCGTTTCCGCGTCATCTGCCGTTCGCGGGGCTCGACGCGGCGCTTCCCGAGATCTTCGACAAGCGACCCGACGCCGAAGGCCGCATCCGGTTCGACGACGTGCCCGTGGAGGGAAGTTTGTATCTGGTTACTGTAGGGTCGGGATTGGGCGAGGCGCAGTGGCGGAATGAGAATAAGGTCTTCGACCAACCGATTCGTCTCGCCCTCAGCGAGGAAGGAGTTCTCAACGGCCGCATTGAATCTCCCGAGGGCCAGCCGGCGGTCGGCATGCGAGTCGCCGCACAGCTTTCCTCAAACTCCCAACAATCACCACTTTACTTCTTATCCACGTTCCATGCCCTGACCGACGCCAAGGGCGAATTCAAATTGCATGGATTACCGCAGACGCCGTTTGTCCTGTCCATTGAAGATCGCGACGGCCGGTGGCTCGCGAGACCGCTCGAGCGCCTGTCGGTTGCGGCGGGTGAAACAGAACACGTCAGAGTAGCGATGGAGGTCGGCGTCGCGGTTTCAGGCGGCGTCTTCGATGCCGATGGCAATCCGGTGGAAGGAGCCGCACTCTCGGCGCTCGCAGACACGCAGGGTTCTCCGAGCCTCGCGCATGACATGACTGATCGAGAGGGGCGTTATCGATTACGCTTGCCTTCCGGTCGCGCTAAACTGTACTTCAATTCGCTTCCCAATGGCTTCGCCTACCCGGAACCGCAGATCATCAAACGGCTCGATATTGAAGCGGGTCAGGAGGCCATTGAAGGACTGGATTTTACGATCCGCAGGGCCGCCAGCGGCGGCCAGCCAACTCCGCAGGGGGCGGCGGTTAAGACGCAAGCCCCTCCTCAAGCGAAGAAACCGAACGCCGCGCTCGCTGGTCGCGTTGCCGCGATCGGCAAGAGCCACGCGGAGCGCGAGCGACAGTTTGAAATCGAGCTGCGCGAAGCAAAGCACGACGACAAGAAAGTCAACGATGCGAACCAGCGCTACCAGGCCCAAACCCGCAAGCAAGCCGAGGACTTGATGTACTTGGTTGCGGAGCATGCCGCTGACGCAGAGGCGTTTGACGCCGTGCTCTTGCTGGTGAGCGACATGCGGTATCCGCTCGACGACTCGCTGACGGAGATCGTCCTGGATCATCATCTGGCCGACGCCGACATGGGCCGGCTCTGTTTTGCCTTACGATACCGCGGCGGCGAAGCATGGGCCGAGCGCATCTTGACGGCGGCCGCCGAACGGCATCCGCAACGCGACGTGCGCGGTCAGGCGGCGTTCGCGCTTGGAGATTACTATCGCAACGAAGCATTCCCGTGGGGACGGGAAACGCCCGAAGCGAAAAAGGCCAAGTTGGTAGCGGCGGCCGGCCGCCGCTACCAACAGACGGTCGACGAGTTCGCTGAGATTCCCACGCCCGACGGCAAGACGACCTTGGGCGAGAAAGCCCGGCACGAATTGAATCGCTTGAAAAACTTGCCCAACCTCAAGATCGGCCGGCCGGCGCCGCCGATTGCCGCCGAGGCGCTGGACGGCAAACCGATGTCGCTGGCCGAATACCGCGGGCAGGTTGTGCTGCTCGCGTTCTGGGGCTCGTGGTGCGGCCCATGCATGAAGATGGTTCCGCACGAACGCGAGCTTGCCGAGCGGCACCGCGGCAAGCCCTTCGTGTTGCTCGGCGTGAATTGCGGCGACACTCGCGAAGCGGCCCAGGCGACCATGGAGCAGCAACAAATGACTTGGCGCTGTTGGTGGGACGGGGAGGAAACCCGCGGGCCCATCGAGACCGACTACGACGTGCCTCATTGGCCGCGCGTGTTCGTCATCGACGCCGAAGGCATAATTCGCGCCATCGACCCTGAGGCGAAAGAACTCGATCGCACGATCGAAACGTTGTTGGAAGCGACCGCGAAGCCATAGAACTGTGCCGGTCGCTCAACATTTCCGCCGGGAAACTCTCTTAAAAGAGAGCAGAACCGGAATGCTCCAGCATCCCCAGATCGAGCCGGCAGCCGCGTTTCAACGCTCTGCCAAATAGGCTTCCAACTTATCGAACGATCCGGTCCAGCCTTGGGTCATGCCGCCTCTGGCCTTGATGAACGTTTCGAGTTCTTCGCGCGTCGTGGCGCCATGCGGCTCCCAGGTCACGGTCACGCGCGTTTGATTCGGCCCTTCTGCCGTCAATTTCACGGTCGTGAGCATCGTCTCGGGCCAGGTGGGGGCCATGGGGTGGCGGGAGATCTGTTCGTGCTCATCGCAGAATTGCTGCGCGTAGACCAGGCGATCGGGTTTCTCAATCTTTAAATACTCGACGCGCCCATACATTTTGGCGCCCCCCTCGCCCGTCATGCAATAGAAAGCGCTTCCGCCAGGACGGATGTCCGAGCGGATAAATTGCATTTCGAACCCCGTGGGCGGAAGCCATTTCGAGAAGTGTCTGGGATTCGTCCACATCTCGAACATCACATCCAGCGGCGCCTCGAAGCTGCGATTGATGACGAAGATCTGCTTGCCCGAGGCCTCTGCTTCCAGGTATTCCGCCAGGCGATCCCAGGTGGCGTTGCCGCCGGCTTTTTTAATGAATTTGCGCGTCTCGGCTGCAGCTTCCGGGCTGGGCAGCGTCATGCTCATGTCCATCTTTGTCTTGCCGTCGATTTCGGTGAAGCGAACCGACACGCGGAACAAGGGCGGCCGATCCCCGTGGGCGCCATGGTCGTAGACCAGCTTCGAACACTCTTCGACTTCGAGATACCTGGTCGTGTTCGGGTAATCGACGCCGTCGGGACCGTGCATCGTGTAGTCCCAATGCCCGCCCGGCCTGATGTCCTTGCTGTCGGTGGTAAGCGTAAAGCCGCGCGGGCCCCACCATTGAGCGACTTGCTCGGGATCGGTCCAGGCGTCCCACACGGCCCGCACGGGAGCGTCGTAGATGCGCGTGATTTTGATCTCGTTGGATTCAGGTTTTGCGGCCATGCGTCTTTCCTGTTGAATTCGCTTGTGCAGTGACGGTTTTCAAATAAGCGTCGAGGCGGTCGAAACTCTCTTCCCAGAACTGGCGATACTGCTCCATCCAATCGGCCGCCCCCTTGAGCGCCGCTCCGTTGAGCTTGCAGGGACGCCATTGCGCCTGCCGCGTCTTCGTGACCAAGCCGGCTTTCTCCAGCACTTTGAGATGCTTGGTGATCGCCGGCAGGCTCATCTTTTTCAGAAACGGCTTGGCCAGATCGGAAACATTGGCCTCCCCCTGAGAGAGCCGAGCCAACATCGCCCTTCTCGTCGGGTCCGCCAGCGCTGCAAACGTTTGGCTGAGGCGATCGTGCATTTTTTATTATACCGATAGGTTAATTAACATGTTGGTTAAACATAGTCGAGAGCGGCGCCGCCGTCAATCGCCGGGCCGGGCTTTGTCCAAACGGAGATGCCGAGGCATTCTCGTTCGGCCCTGCGAGCGATAAGACCGCCGCGCGGCGACTACTGCGGTTGCAGAGGGCGCGAGTTGGCCAGGTGCGGCGCGTTGGGCCGCGTTTACGTCGCGTAGCGAGAGAAACCCCAGTATCATCGGTTCATGCTCCCGGCCGGCACAAACTATCTGGCAAGAGGAATTCCATGGGAGGCGCCGCAGCAACCGCCGTCGGATGGGTCTTACTGACCGGCGCGTTGCTTGGCATCGTGATTGCCGTGTGCCTTCGTGTCACTGGTTCACGACAGTTCGGCACTTGGCAAGGAGGCGGCGAGGCAACTTTCGTCGGGATTGTCGCTTGCTTCTCCTTCTTAGCGTGCTGTGGCGCCGCGCTTCTGCAGCGATCTGCCGTTTGGGCGATTCTCGCTCTGATTGCATGGCTCGTTGGCTATCGGTCGCGGAGCAGTGCCAATCGCAGAAAGCAACAGGCAGAAGACGAGCTCCGCAGAGCCAATGCGCTCAAGTATCCTGGAATTTTCGATAAACCAGCGCCCGTCTCGCTGTCTTCGGTCCATGGCGATTCGCTCGAGCTCTATGACGTCATAACGTGCATGTTCCTTGGCATCGTCAACAAATCTGACATTTCAGTTTTGATCGACACGGTCGCCTTCAGGACTGACCAGGACTCGAACGACATTTTCTTCATGCCCGAATCGTTCGAACTGATCCCTGCTTCCGGCGTTAGCGAAGAATTCACCGCCTTAGTCAAGAATGCTTTAGCTCAGCGTGACTACCTTATATTGCGCTGGATGCCGCGCACGGACGAATGTGCGCAGATGCGATTCGATTCGGGCGGTGGCGAAGGGGACGGCTGAAAAAGCGGTTGAAGCGTCTCGCTGCGGATGAAATAAGTTATCGGACGCTACCTTGAGCGCGTCCGATCGGGCGCCTAGGACCATCCGTCAACCGCACACTTTAAGAGGCGAACGGTTCGTTGAAGGGAAGCCTATAGAAACTCATGAAACGGTATGCCGACCGCATATCGCGTCCCTGAGGCGACCACCGCCAGGCCGTGTTTGACCGACTTGAGTCCATACATGCCGCCGACGCGGACGAGCCGAGCGCGTGTGCAGAACAAGATGGCGTCGCCAAGGCCAGCCGGCACGGCGCGGCGATCGGACGGCTTGCGCTCGGGCTGGTCGCAAAGCAGGAATTCGCCACCCGAGAATGCGCTGATATCGTTCGTAGCCGAGTCGACGCGTGGGCTGAGGACAATCACCAGTTGCAAGGGAAAGAACACTTCACCCCGAAGATCCTGGTGCAATGCATTGAAGCCGCCCGCTTCATATCGCAATAGCAGCGGCGAGGGCGTGACTTGTCCGGCGGCAGCGCAACGACTTTGGAACTCGGGCCACGTTGCTGGGTATTGTTCTTTTTCTTCGAGCAGACGCTGCCAGCGATTGGCGATTTCGGCGACGTGCGGATAAACCAACTGGCGAATCGCATCGACCAGCGGCGGAATGGGCGCCGCAAAGTATCGATAAACGCCTTTTCCGAAATGGCTCTTGTTCATCGTCACCGTCTGAGCAAACAGCCGGTCGTCGTCGAACATCGTCCGGATCGCTTCGCAGTGCTCGGCGCAAAGCAGCCTCGGCTCGTGTGCGAAGCCCTGGAGCGTCAAGCGGTCGCCGAGCTCCGGCCAGTGGAGACGCTCGAAGCGAGCAGCCAAATCGGGCCAGGCGTCGCGAGCAGCTGGCGCGGGCAGATTCTCGTCGCCGCGCGTTTGCAATTTCGAATCGGCACGTGCCTGGGAGCCGCACCCCGCCGCCAACAAAACCTCGTACGCGGCTAAGGCGTTTCGGTGGCGTTCCAGATGCGGAGCGTGCCGCACCGCTTCACGTTGCAGCGTCACGGCCTGTTCCAGCCGTCCTTGGCGAGCTCGGATTGCCGCCAGGCTCGCGTATGCTTCTGCAAAGTCGGGCGCCGCCTGGATGGCGGTCTGAAACGATTGAGCGGCCTTGTCCTCGTCATGCAATCGCAGTAGCAGCGTTCCTTGGTCGTGCCAAAGCACCGGGTTGGCGGGATTGAGCTCGACC
>JAICIG010000334.1 GCA_025924495.1 Pirellulales bacterium
CCGCATCGCGTCGTCGAACTCAACCTTGACGAAATCTTCGAGGCCTACGTCGCCGGCCAGCCGAGCCGTGGCGGCGCCGAGCAGGCGGCGGCCAGAGTGGCTTGAAGCGTAAATCCCACAGGCGAGCGGGAGGCGTCAGCCTCCCGTTAGTCCCGGTTAGCAGGCGAGCAGTCAAAGTTTTTTCGGCAAGCAATGGCAAACGGAAGTCCTTAGGACGACGTTTCACCGCCATCACAACGAACGCTGGAATCTCAACCATGCCAAGCATCTGGCGCAGCCTCCTCTGGCGCGGATGGCACGAGCACAAATGGAAGCTGGCGGCGCTAATGGCAATCATGCTCGCGGTGCAGTCCTTCGTGCTCCTCAACTACCCGCACCAAGTCTCACCGCAAATCGCGATTTGGCTGGTCTGCGGACTGCCTGGCGCGTTCTTTATCGGCTTGCATGCGTCGGCGGGTGAGCGGTCGGCGGGAACGCTCGATTTCGTGCGGGCTTGCCCGACGAACCTTCGACGATTTGCGACCGCCAAGCTGGCCATGGGGGCCGCGGTGAGCATTTTGCCGATCGCGGCGGCGATGTTGTTGTCGATCGTCTGGCTGCTGGCTCTGCAGGCGATTGGCGCTTCGCTCGATTTTCGTCAACCGTTCGTCGAGGCCGCCGGTCCGCTGGAAGATCTGCTGCTTTCCGGAATAGCGGCAGCGACGGTCGCGATGGCGGTCTTCTTCTGGACGGCGGCGTTCGGAATGAACCAGCCGACTGAGCGGCGCGCGGCACTCGCCTGCGCCCTTGGTCTTGTGGGATGGACAATCGTGTGTTTAGTGAGTTTGTACCTGCGCAGGCTCAATGTAGTCCTTGGCACAAACGAGGCGACTTGGGACTGCATTTTGGCCATTTCGCCAGTCGGGGTTCTGCAAGCGGCCAGTTTCCACCCGCCCCTCTGGGAGACGATCGTCGGACAGCTATTTTCCATCGCTATGGCGGGCGCTTGGTGCGTCACTCGCTTCGGGCGGAGGGATTTCATAAAAAGCTACGGTTTAAAACCTACAAATGCGAGCCGGACCCCGTTGAGCGCGGCTTATCGGCGGGTCTGGAGCGCTATGGCTTGGAAACAGTGGCGCGAAGCCGTGCCACCCAGCGCCGCCGGTCTCGGGATAATCGCGGGCATGACGATGGTGTACGGCGTCCTCGGCCGGATTGGTGCAAACGAACTTTATTGGTCGGCGAAGGACGAGCTGCCGTCATTTCTCCGCGGCGCCAGTCTCATTGTTGGCACGCTCGTGGCGCTGGTCGTTGGCATCGGGACGTTCGCTGGCGATATGCAGCCAGCGTTGCTAGCCTTCTGGCGCTCGCGACCCATTCAGCCAGGCCTGTGGTTCTGGCCAAAGTACTTCATCGGAGCTTCGGCGGTGGTGATATTTCTCGAGTTGCCGTTGGTTTTCGTCGATCTTGTCATGAGCGGTGGGCGGCCGGAACTAATGATTTACGACGGCATATTGGCAAGCGCTCCGCTTCTGCACCTGCTCGCTTACAGTGCGGCGGTGTGCGCAATCTGCTGGTTCCGTCAAGCCATTTACTCAGGCATCCTGGCCCTAGCATTTGTGCTGGCGATTGCTCTGGCGCCGATCGACCGGCCATCGCTCGATTGGTTGTCGGTCGGCATGGTCATTAACAGGTTACGGACCTCAACGCCCGCGACCATAGACGCTACGCTCCTCTATATCTATCTCCCCTTTGCTTTGGCGATGATTACACTGACGGGCGTCGTCGCGCTTTTGGCGCGACAAGGAATCCGCGTCGACGGCCGCTTTGTGCATTGGCCTCGCTGGCGCAGGCGCCGTGATTCTTGGGCATAGCACTCGCGTTTGCGTTGCATCATTGGCCCAATCCGCCGGATGATTCCAATCTTCCACAAAGCCAAGTTGCCCACGGCACGGCCGGCAGGTTAGACTCGAAGCCTCGCATCTCTTCGAGACTTTGAGGACCGCATGATGATCCGCCGCACTTGGTTGTCGATCGTTGCCGCTTGCTTGTTGCTCCCCTCTCTAGCGTTTGGGGCTGATGAAACCTACACGCGAACCGAAGACGTCATCTACGGCCGCAAGTTTGGTTCGGCCTTGACGCTCGACGTGTTCACGCCGAAGGATAACGCCAACGGCGCGGCGATTGTCTATGCCGTCAGCGGCGGTTGGTTTTCGGATCATAAAGCAGTCAATCCGGCGGCGTACGGAGAGTTACTTAAGCGCGGGTATACGGTGTTTGCCGTCGTGCACGGCAGCCAACCGCGATACACGATTCCCGAATGCATCGCGGATATGAACCGCGCCGTGCGATACATTCGCGCGCATGCCGCCGACTACAAGATCGATCCCGAGCGGATCGGCATTACGGGCGGCTCGGCGGGCGGACATCTGTCACTGATGCAAGGCACGGCCGGCGACCAGGGGAACGAACAGGCGCCCGACCCGATCGATCGCGTCAGCAGTCGCGTGCAAGCGGTCGGTTGCCTCTATCCGCCCACCGATTTTCTCAACTACGGCAAACCGGGCGAAATTGCGCTGGGCAACGGCATTTTGAAAGACTTCCCGGCGCCGTTTGATTTCAACGTCTTCAATCCGGCAACCAAGCGGTTCGAGCTGATCACCGATCAAACGAAGCGGCAGGAGATCGGCAAGCAGATTTCGCCGTTCAATCACGCCACGGCAGACGATCCTCCGACGTTGATCATTCACGGCGATGCCGATCATCTTGTGCCGATTCAGCAAGCCGAGCTGATCATTAACAAACTGAAAGCGGCGGGCGTCGACGCCGAACTCGTCGTCAAAGCCGGCGCTGCGCATGGCGGGCCGCAATTCGCCGACAGCGCAAAGATCATTGCCGACTGGTTCGACGAGCATCTCGCGGCCAAGCCCGTCGAGGCTGCCGCAGGCAAGACGCAGTAAGCGAGAAGATTTGCTTTACAGCCGGCCCGTTGATCCGCTATGCTCTTCGACGGGGTCAAGGAATGGCCGCAACATTTCTTAGCAAGTCAGGAGGCTGCGCATCATGGAAGATGGACTTCGTAGAGCCATGGCGTCGGGCGTGTTCGTCGAATTCTGCGATGAATCCGGCAACACCGTTGGACAAGCCGTTTACACCGATTGGCAAGGTCGCCCGGTGCCGATGCTTGGCGATACCGTGTGTGCTGCGGTAATTTCGCCCATCACTGGCCGCCGCCAGAAACTGATCGGCTGCGTGATCAAGCGGCATTTCGAAGTGCAGCACGAAGCCGACGGCCAATCGTGCGTGTGGGTGCGGCTGCTGCTCAAGACCGTTTCGGAACTGACGATCGCACCCAAGAAATCGCGATCAAGGATTCCGTTCTCAGCCAACTAGGGAGGTCGTAGGTCGCAGGTGGAATGTGGGAACGCAAGATTTCCCGCCTAGCACATGCCGCCTGCCATCTGCTCCTCTCCTCGCGTGATGACGAAGCCGAGTTCTTCGATCATGCGATAATCAGCTTCAGGCGCCTGACCTTTGGTGGTCAGGTAGTCGCCGACGAAGATCGAGTTGGCCGCGTAAAGGCCCAAGGCCTGCAGGCTGCCGAGGTGAATCTCACGGCCGCCGGCGATCCGGATCTCGCTGGTCGGGTTGGCCAGGCGGAACATCGCCAGGACTTTCAGACAGTACCGCGGGGTCAACTGGCGCACACCGGCCAACGGCGTGCCGTCGATCGGGTTCAGAAAGTTCACCGGAATCGACTCGACCTTCAAATCGCGCAAAGCGAACGCCATGTCGACCACATCTGCGTCGGCTTCGCCCATGCCGATAATGCCGCCCGAACAAAGCTGCATTCCGGCCGTACGTACGGCCTGCAGCGTATCGAGCCGATCCTGAAACGTGTGCGTGGAGCAAATCTCGCCGTAGAACTCCTCGCTCGTGTTCAGGTTGTGGTTCACCTTGTCGACGCCGCAATCCTTCAAGCGCTGAGCCTGCTCCGGAGTAAGCAGCCCCAAGCACGCGCAAATATTCAGTCCGTAGCGCTGCTTAATTTCCGGTACGATGGTCTCCACGGCGTGCATCTCGCGCTCATTCGGACCGCGCGCCGAGATTACGATGCAATACGTCTTCGATTGCCGCTCGGCTGCGATCCGGGCGCCGTCCAGCAGTTTCTCGCGATTGAGAATGTTGTAACGGGGGATTTCGGCTTCCGAGACTTTCGACTGCGAACAGTAGGAGCAATCCTCGGGACAAAGGCCGCTCTTGGCGTTCATCAAAAAGTAAAGCTGCACCGTGTTGCCGAACCGCTGCCGCCGCACGCGGTAGACGGCTGACAGCAGATCAAGCAGTTCCTCGTCCGGGCATGCCAGCACTTCGAGGGCTTCTTCCTTGGTCAAGCGATGACCGGCGAGCACCCGGGTTGCCAGTTGCTGCCAGCGACTTGCCGCCACGAGGCTGTCAGGCTCATGAATTGTTCCCGCCCTGTCGTTCGCTTGCAGCATGCTCGTCCCGATCTCTATTTACTCATGGAAGCAGCCCCGGAATTCCGAGCATTCAAGTATCGCCGAACGGGGGATTTCGGCAAGTCGAAATGCAGCTTGGCAGCCTTGCAGAACTGGTGCAGAATGGCCTTATGGGACGATTTCATCTGATTCGGGTTGGAGCTTTAGGGCACGTCGGCCGGTTTGCAGCCATCGACGCAATACGTTACCCGCGAGGGGCCAGGGTAATTGTGCGAACCGAACGCGGGCTGGAGATTGGCGAAGTGCTGGCCCCGCCGGTCGGCGATCAGAGCGTTGAAGCAGACGGCGCTATCCTGCGCGGCATGACGGCCGAAGACCAGTTGCTCGAAGCCCGGCTGAACAGAAACCGGCAGGCCGCTTACGAGGCCTGCCAGCGACGGGTTGAAGAACTCGGACTGTCCGTCACGTTGATGGAGGTCGAGCACCTGTTCGATGGTCAATCTCTCGTCTTTTACTTTCTCGGCGAGCAACCGCCCGAACTACAGACCGTCACCAGCGAGTTGGCCGAGATCTACGACGCACAGGTGCAGTTCCGTGCCTTTGCCGATACTCTTGCTCACGGCTGCGGCCCGGACTGCGGCACAGAAGTGGCCGCCGGCCAAGGCTGCAGTAGTTGCTCGACGGGTTGCGCCATCGCAGGCGCTTGCGGAACGCGGAAGCATTAGCCTCGCTCGGCGAACCGCTTCGCATTCTCCACATAGTGCGTCGCGCTGACCCGGTTCCGTTCGATCTCTTCGGGCATTAGCTGCCGCTTGACTTTGCCGGGCAGGCCCATCACGAGCGAGCCGGGCGGAATGATCGTGCCTTCCGTCACGACCGCTCCGACGGCAATGATCGTGTCGACGCCAACTTGGGCGCCGTTCATCACCACAGCATGCATGCCGACGACGACGTTATCGCCCACGATAGCGCCATGCACCACGGCGCCGTGCCCGACCGTCACGCCGTCGCCCAGCGTGCAGGGAAAGCCCGGATCGGCATGCAAGACGCAATTGTCTTGGATATTCGTGCGGCGGCCAATGCGAATCGATTCACTATCCCCGCGCAATACGGCGTTGAACCAGACGCTCGACTGCTCGCCAATCGTCACATCGCCGATGACTCGGGCGCCCGGTGCAATATAAACGTCGGCGGCAACCAGTTCGCGACGGAAGCTCGAGGGAGAGGGATTATCCATACGAACCGGCTCCTAGGCAACTCGGACATATTCTGCGGGGCTCAAGGGGTGATTCTCGCTCGAGCGGGCGTTACAATTCGCTGCAACGGAGAAAGGTTTGATTGAAGGAAATCGCACAAGTGCAAGAGCCATATTCCGCTGTAGGGAACGCCCTCAGTGGCGTTCCGCGGCGCTGCGTTTGAGAATCCATGGCAATTCAATGGAACGCCACTGAGGGCGTTCCCTACAAACCATCGAAAGCAACTCCATTCTCTATACACCCGCGGCGCCGGCGACACGCCCCCGACTTAACCGCCACATGTCAACATATTGATGCGAACAATGCTTTGCGCTTGCCTCGTTCTGATCGCCTCCACCCGGCCGCTGGCATCTGCCGAAGAGATTCTTGAGCCCGGCTCGAACACCGTCAAGGCGGTCGACGGCTGCAAGTTCACCGAAGGGCCAGTGATCGATGGTCGAGGTAATCTGCTTTTCTCCGACGGCCCGAACGATCGGATCATGCAGTTGGCGCCGGACGGCAAGCTGACGGAGTTTCGCAAACCGTGCGGCCGCGTCAACGGCATGACGATGGACGGTCAGGGACGATTGGTTGTCTGCCAATCGGCAGGGCAGGGGGGCAAGCGGCGCGTTGCCCGGTTCGAACTCGACGGTCGCGAAACCGTGTTGGCCGAACAATTTGAGGGCCAGCCATTCATCGCCCCCAACGATGTCTGCCTCGATGCCGACGGGCGGATCTTTTTTACCGATCCCTATTTCGGGCCGCCCGCGAAGAAATCGCAGCCGGTCAGCGGCGTCTATCGCATCGATCCGGATGGCAAGATCACGCGCGTGCTCTCCGATCTGCTCAAGCCAAACGGCATTTTGATCACGCCCGATAATCGGTTGGTTTACGTTTCCGACCGCGGCACGCAAAAGCTGCATCGCTATGAATTGCAGGCCGACGGCTCGCTGAAGACGGCCGGGATCGTCTACGACTTTTCGCCCGATCGCGGCGTCGATGGCATGCGGCTCGACGTCGAGGGAAACATTTACGCGGCCGCCGGACAGGATGAAACCACCGGACTGTTCGTAGTCAGTCCTAACGGCAAGCTCCTGTTGCATTACCCATTGCCGGAATTTGCCACCAATGTCGTTTTCGGCGGCAAAGACCGGCGCCATTTGTACGTGACCGCGACAACCGGCGTTTATCGGTTGCGTACTCTCAAAGCCGGCGCGCCTGTGCCGATTCCCCGACGAAGCAACTCCCAATAAGTCCAATGAAGCGACCGACGACCATTCTTGAGGCCGCTGCCGACATTCAAAGTCACAGACGCTCCGCGCTCGATTTGCTCGAAGAATGCCTGCAGCGCATCGACCGGTTCGAGCCTCGCGTGCATGCCTGGGTGATGATCGACGAGGCCGGCGCTCGCCAAACGGCCAAACGTCTCGACGAAGAGCTCCGGCAAGGCAAGGATCGCGGGCCGCTCCATGGTATTCCGATCGGCATCAAGGACATCGTCGACGTGGCCGGCTGGCTGACGAAAGCGGGCTCGCCGCTGCGGGAAAACCATCGTGCGGAGCGAGATGCGCCACTCGTCGCCCGCTTGCGCGAAGCCGGCGCAATCATCCTCGGAAAAACGGTCACGACGCAGTTCGCCAGCTTCGATCCGGCCGCCACGCGCAATCCGTGGAATTTGGACAGAACGCCCGGAGGTTCGAGCAGCGGGTCGGCCGCCGCAGTGGCCCTCGGCATGTGCCTGGGTGCGATCGGCTCGCAGACGGGCGGCTCGATCACGCGGCCGGCAAGCTTTTGCGGCGTCGCCGGCTGCAAACCGACCCTGGGCCGCGTAAGCACATCGGGGCTCGTACCCTTCAGCTACCATCTTGATCACCCCGGACCGATCGCGCAGACCGTCGCCGATCTGGCAGTGCTGCTCGAGACGATCGCCGGCTACGATCCAAGCGATCCCGTGTCCGCCGATGCCAGTCCAATGGAACCGTTCATGGGGCCGGCCTCGAAGCCGCCGCGACTCGGATTGCTGGCCTCCTATTTCATGGCAGAGGCTTCGCCAGCAATCCGACAGGCGACCGAGCAGGCGCTCGAACAACTGCGCGCCAAAGGCGCAGTTATTGAACTTGTCGATCTGCCGCCGAGCTTTTCCGGCGCGCATCGCTGTCATCGGCTGATTATGGCGGTCGATGCGGCCGACTATCACCGAGCGACGTTTCCTTCGCGCCGCGATCAATATGGCCCAAACATCAGCACGGTGCTCGACGAAGGCCTGGCCGCTACGGCCATCGACTACGCCGCCGCCTTGTCTCGCCAATTGCGCTTTCGCCGTGAAATGCTGCCGCTCATCGCCCAATTCGACGCACTTGTTACGCCGGCTACCGTCACCAGCGCGCCGGGGTTGGAAACTACCGGCGATCCGAAGTTCAATTCGCCCTGGAGCTATTCCGGTCTGCCGACGGTCTCAGTACCGTGCGGCCTGACCGAGGAACATCTGCCCGCGTCATTACAGTTGATCGGCCGCCCGTTCGAAGAAGCCTCGCTATTCCGCGCAGCGGCCTGGTGCGAACAAGCCTTAGGATTCGCTGCTTTGCCGCCGCTGGTGTGCGACGAGACATAACTGAAGAAAGCCAAATCGCCATGCATCTATTGAAGCGTTTTCGTGAATTGCGCAATCTTATTTCCGTTTGCCTCTTCGCACATCTCATTCATTGCGGCGCTTACTTCGTCCGCGGCGACGAACCAACCGATCCGTTCCGTCCTGCGGCGATTACTACGGAGAATGTGCCCGCCGTGCCCCCCGCACTCGTCGAGCGGTTGCAGCAATACCAGAGCACGCGCTCGGCATCCTTCGCCGGTTGGGCGCCTGACGGCCGGGGCATGCTGATCCAGACTCGCTTCGGCAACTCGGTGCAATTGCATCAGGTGTATCAGCCGGGCGGCCGAAGAGAGCAATTGACGTTTTTCGAAGAACCGGCAGGAGGCCGATTCATTCCCAAGGCGGGCGACGATTCATTGCTGGTGACGATGAGCCAAGGGGGCAACGAAAACAACCAAGTATATTATCTCGATCGCTCGGCATATTGCACGACGCTGCTCACCGACGGCAAGTCGCGCAATTTGCTAGGACCGGTTCAGCACGACGGCAGTCAGATGGTTGTGCTCAGCAACCGCCGCAACGGCCGCGACACCGATCTTTATCTGGCCGATTGCCGACGTCCCGATTCGCTCAGCCTGTTGATGAAAGTCGATGGGGAGTTCTGGAACGCCGCTGAC
>JAICIG010000335.1 GCA_025924495.1 Pirellulales bacterium
CCATCCGCGCTAGCCGCCAGCGAAACGACCGGCGCGCCGTGCGCGATGCTGCGAATTGCCGCGCCATCGGCCAAATTCCAAACACGCACGCTGCCATCGGCTGATGCCGAGATGACCTGGCCTGCCGGCGCCAGCACGACTAGCGCGGTCACGGGCCCCGTGTGGCCCGCTAGGGTGCGGACTTCTTTGCCGTCTGCCGCCGTCCATTGCTTCACGGCATTGTCATTGCCCCCGGAGACGATTTGCGTCGCATCGGGGCTGAACGCCACGCCGCGTACTTCAGCCGCATGCCCTTGGCAAAGCGCGATCTGCTTGCCGTCGCCTGCGGTCCAGACTCGGACCGTCTTGTCATCGCTGGCCGTCGCCAGACGTCCGCTGTCGGCCGACCAGGCGACGAAATTAACGGGCGCCGTATGTCCTGAGAGCGTGGCGACCGTTTGTCCATTCGCCAGGTTCCACACTCTTACGCTGTTGTCAGCGCTGGCGGTTGCGACCAGTTGTCCATTAGGACTGACGGCGACCGCACGGATCGGCTGGCCGTGGCCTGCCAAGAGGCGTGCCGCGACGAGCGGCAGTTGCCAAATGCGTACTGTGCCGTCTGCTCCGGACGAGGCCAGTTGCTGACCATTCGGATGGAACGCCAAACTGGCGACCGCGCCAGCGTGGCCGGCGATTGCAAACCGATCAGCGCTGTCTCCCGTGCCCCACAACTGAATGCCGCCGGCGGCATTGCCGGCCGCAGTCGTGGAATTGTCGGGACTCAGCGCAACCGACGAAACCGGCCCAGGAGAAGGGGCGAAGGTGCGAATTGGCTTGGCCGCGGCATCGTGCAGTACGACGGCGCCATCGACGCTGCCCGCCACGATCAGATTGCCGTCGTTCGAGATCGCCGCGGCCGCGCCTTCCGCAGGCAGTTGAGCAAGCGATCGCGGCGCGACGGGCAATTGCCACCAGCGCAGGCTGCCATCGGCGCTGGTCGTGGCCAGGAGTTGGTTGTTGGGATGATAGGCCAGCCCGGTAACGGCGCCTCCGGGCGCGTTCAACTCGCCTTGCGCCGCGCCGTCGGCTGGGTTCCACAGGCGGACCGTTCCGCCAGCGTCGGCAGTCGCCACTTGCTGGTTGTCTTTGCGATATGCGACTCGACTAAGCGGCGCGGCGTGGCCTTCGAGCGAGCGAACCAGTTTGCCGTCGGCGCGCTGCCATAACTTGGCTGTGCGGTCGAGACTGCCGGACAAAATAAGATTGCCATCGGGACTGATCGCCACCGAAGGCACTTCGCCCATGTGGCCTGTGAGCTCGGCCGCTGGATCAGGCCGGATCATGCTCCACAACTTGATGGTATTGTCGCGCGAGCCCGACGCCAGGCTGAGCCCATCGCGGCTAATGGCCAGCGTGAAGACTTGCTGCTGATGGCCGGTGAGCGTGCGCAACTCGCGTCCCGTGGCGACATCCCACAGTTTGAGCGTGTTATCGTAGCTGCTGGTGACTGCGATCTTTCCGCTAGGCGAAAAGGCAACGCCGCTGAGCGCTTGCGCGTGGCCTGTCAGCATCTTCGGCGGACCACTGGGCTGTGGTACAGCCTGCTGTTGCGCATGAACAACGCACGGCGCTGTTAGAATCAGCCACGCGGCCAGCCAGCTTCGAAGCCCTCGATGCCGCGGAGCAGACGTCGAGGAATTGAGCGTATCAGAACGGGCGCCGTGCAAATCGAGCATGCTTGAGCCTCGGTAGTAACCTCTTGCGCCCCTCTCGACATCTTGCGACTCGGCCAGGACTTAAACGTCCCAGAAGATTCGCCTCAACGTCTGTTGGCGACGCCGTCTCACCAGCCTAGTTGGCGATCGCATTTTGAGCCAGCAAATCGGCTGGCGAAGCACGTGATTGGCAAACCGCCGATCGGCCTATTTTTTGTCGCCCTGCTCTGGCTTGGCGACCTCGATCACGACGTCTTGCGCGAGCGTTTGAGTCTGCTTGTTGAGTTTCGACGTGGCCGTCAGCGTCAACAGATGCTTGCCCGGGTCGGCGTTGGCGGCGATTTCGATGACGAGCCTGGTCTCATTCTGCTTGGCCGGAACCGCCGCAGCAGCGGCCTTCAGCCCTTTGACGCCCTTTGGCACGGCGACGGCAATCTGCACCTGATCTTCGTAGCCATACAGCCGGGTAATTTCGATCGGCAGTTCCGCCTTCTCTCCCGGCTTCAGCGGTTTTTCAGGAGCTGAAATCGAAAGTTTTAACGGCGACTGCGTTACCATCAGTGTGACAGAATTGGACGGAAAGCCGATATTCACGTTCTTGGGCCTGGCCGCGTCGGCAGCCTGTTTAGCGGCCTTTTCCGCGGCCGCCTTGGCCTTTTCCGCCGCTTTAGCGCGAGTCTCCGCGTCGGCGACTGCTTTTTCCGCGGCAGCTTGTTGCTGTTCCTTGGCCGCTTCTTCGGCGGCGGCCTGCTGAGCGGCCTTATCTGCTTTGGCTTGCGTCTCGGCAGTTTCGGAGACGGCCGACTCCGCATCGGTCAATTGTTTTTCAGCTTCGTTTACGCTCTTGATGAGTTCTTCGTTGTTCGGATCGTCTTCCAGGGCCTTCTTCGCTGCTTCGACGTCTTGAACGGCCGACTTCATGGCCGTTTCCGCCTCCTGATGGGCGTCGGCGGCATCCTCAGCGGCTTGTTTAGCCTGCCTGGCCTTTTCCGCGGCCGCGGCGGCCAACTTATCCGCCTCCTTCTTCGCTTCCGTGGCGGCTTTGAAGGTTTTAGCGAGTTCTGAGGCGAGTTGATTCAATTCGTCCTTGCGTTTTTCCGCCGCCGTTGCGGCCTCGGGGTTGCGCCGGTAGTTGTGTTTGGCCGTGCCGCGCAAGTAGAAACTGAAGCTTCCTAAGGGAGCATTGGCAGGAATCGTGAATGTCAACTTGCCATCTTTCGCCTTGCCGTCGAGCGTCAAGTTATTGGCGCGCTGAAATCCCTTCGGCAGATCGGAGATGGTCAATTGCACCGGGCCTTGGAAATCGCCATGCCGCTTGATCGAAAGCGGAATCTCCACCTGGCCGCCGCGGCACATTTCGAACGTACCGCTCGGACTTGCTTCAACGTAAAAAGGCGCCTGCTCGACGTCGCTGATCGACAGCGCGAGTTCTGCACTCAAACGCGAATGCGTGCTCGCCTGGCGCTGCTGGCCGGGCCAGACGATCGAAGCCGCACGCGCTACGTGAGCGACCTCGGCGTCGCCCACTTTCGCTCGCCCCACTAACCGCAAGGCGCCAAATTGCGATGCAGGAGCATCCTCCGCCGCTACGAGCACCAGCGACGCCGTCGTGCGCCCGGACGAAATAACCGCTGGCTGCGCCGAGACGCCAGCAGGCAAGTCTTCGGCCGTGACGATGATTTCGCCGTCAAAACCGTCACGGCGGAATGCGACCAGATCGATCAGCTCAGTTCCGCCTTTGCGCAGGAACAAACTCCACACGACTGCGTTCTGCTGGTTGGCGTTGGGCTGCGAACCGGAAAACTTCGGGATTGCCACCAGGCGAAAATCGGGTTGCTCCCGCCGAATCGCCAGCCGATAGACAAAGCGAGGATCGCCGCGCGAACCAAAATACAGATCGCGAAGCAGCACTCGATACGTGCCGTCGGCGGGCGCGCTAAAGCGATAGACCGGGTCGTCATGGCGCGCATTAAAATCGGCGCCGCCAATCTGGTCGCCGACATCATCCTCGCTCTTCAGTTCCTTGATTTGCTGTTTGCCCTGCTTGTCGGCAGTGACCTGCTCGATGAGCAGAAATGGGTCAGCGATGGAACCTTGACGTTGCGAGATCACTTCAATGACGTACTTCTCCCCTCGCTTGGCGTCAAATGTGAACCAATCCTGGTCTCCCTGCGGATAGAATTGTCCGACGCATTCGCAAGGCGCCGTCACTTTTTGTGACTTGTCGGCTTCGTTATTCGGTTCCTGTTCGATGACCAGCGGCGCCGAGGCAAAGCCCATCAACACTGGCTCAGCATCGCCTTGCGACGTTTTCAACCGATACGCAAACGCGTCGATGCCTGACTCGGCCGGCTCGATCAAAGTCGCCGCCGGCAGGCTTTCGGCCGCCGGTCCAGCCGGAAAATCGATCTCGGCGTCGATGACTTCCAGCGGTTTGCCGTCGATCAGGAGGTCCGGCGCCGGCTTGCTTCCAGACAAATTCCGTCCATAAACCTGGTACTTTGCCTTGCTGCCGGCGAGGCCCGCGGGCGGAAAAACGAAGTCGACGCGAGGTTTTGTGCTCAGCGAGAGACGATAGGCGTATTCGTCGCCTCCGCCATAGACGAAGTCGTGAACTTTCACCGTATAAGCGCCGTCGGCTGGAACGGTGAAGTCGAGCAGCGTGTCGCGCGAGCTGCCGTCGTACTTACGCGCCAGCTCGTGTCCGCTGGCATCGAACAGGGCCAGAGCGGCGTCGACCCGCGAATCGAGCGGGCGCGCCCGGCACTCGATCAGAACGCGTTGTCCTGCCTTGCCCGCAAAACGGAAACAGTCCACATCGCCGCTGCGATTCGAACGGCCGTTCACCACCGAATCGAGCGGAACTTCTTGGGCCTTATCCAACGTCTCATTTGGCTCCTGTTCCAAGGCTTCCGTCAGGTTGCCCACGGCAAACATGCGCGGGTTCGAAACGCCATACTTGCCGACCGCGCGGACTTCGTAGATGCCTGGCGGAACATCCGAGGCAATTTGAATCGCGAACTGATTCGGGATTGCCTGCGGCCCCGTCTCAAACTCGGCAGGCGGTCGTCGCTTCGGCTCTCCAGCGATGCCCGGATGGGAGAATTGCAACCGGACCGCTTCGTCAAGATCGGAACCAGCGATCGTTGCCTCGACGGTCTCGCCTTGACGGCCGCCCGGCGGAAAAATACTCGTTAACCGTGCAACTGGAAGCTGGGCGTGGGAGCAATTCGCAACACCGACCCACGTCGCAATGGCCAGCGTGGTCGGGACGAGCCAGGTTCGCATACGAATCGCTGAGCGCAAACATCGTAGGCTGGTCTGCATAGTAATCCGCCTTGATCTAGCGATCGAATCTAAGGTCAGGAGAGTCGGTCTCGATGAAACGCGGGCTCGTCGCCAACTGACTTCCGGCTCTGGGCCGAGCTGTCGAATGGCGGTTGCCAGCCGGTCGAAAAGCACTGCAACGGGTCATTGATGATTCCCGCGTGCCAAAAATCTTCCTGGAACGACGGTCAAGCAACCAGCGGCCGCCGATTGCCAAAGGCAGGGCCTCGCCCACAATCCACGATTTTCTCATCTCCGGCCCATCCATGCAAGTTGATGAGTCAGAAACTCCATGGCTCCGAAGAAGTCAGCGACCGACGACGGGGGCATACGGCCGGGAGGCCTCGCCTATACTTTGCCGGCCGTCCAAAGTGCGCCGCGGAGCTAGCTCACGGTCTTGCGTCCCGGCATACTCAGACGCTGAATTTGATGTTCAGGATGTCACCGTCGCGAATGATGTAGTCCTTGGGCTCCTGGCGGACCAGGTTAGCAGCCTTGATTTCCCGTTCGCCGCCGAGACGAATCAGATCATCGCACTGCATTGTTTCGGCTCGAATGAAGCCGCGGGCAAGATCGGTATGAATATTTCCGGCCGCTTCCAGGGCGGTACCCCCTTTGCGCAGCATCCAGGTGCGAACTTCTTTCTCGCCGGCGGTGAAGTAAAGCATTTGTCCCGAGGCGTCCATGATCGCCCGGATCACCTCATCGCGGCGCGAGCCGGTCAAACCCATCTCGCGTTCGAAATCGGCGCGATCCGCCTCGCTCATGCGAGACAACTCGCGTTCCAGGCCGACGCGCACAGCGAGCATCGGCGGATGCTCTTCGGAGCCGGCTTGCGATAGTTCTTCCAAACCTTCGGCATCGTCGGCGGCATTGATGATGACGAGCATCGGCTTTTCCGTCAGCAGTCGAAAGCTGCGGGTGGCCTTGAGCTCTTCTTCGTTCATGTTGGCCGCAGCCAGCGGCTTGCCCGACTCGAGCGCAGTTTGTACACGCTCGAGCGCGGCCAATTCAGCCTGCTCCTGCTCGCGATTGGGTCGCGGCTTCTTGACGCTTTCACGCAGCCGCTCGATACGACCGGAAACGATTTCCATGTCAGCCAGCAATAAGTCTTCGCGAAAACTGGCCAGATCGGCCTGCGCGTCGGCGCCGCCGAAGCCAGCGACGACCAACACCAGGCAACCGGCTTCGCGTATCTGGCCCAATCGAGCAGGGTTGCCTTCGTGGGTGCGACTCAAACCCGGCGTATCGACCAATTCCAACGCTGCCAGCGTGATTTTCTTGGGGCGGTAAACATCGCAGAGCGGCTGGACTCGCTGATCGGGAACAGGCGCCATGGCGCTTTGCCCGACGTGGGCCTGCGCAGGGTCGTGCGCAACTCCGGTCAGCCACTCAAATAACGTACTTTTGCCCGATCCCTGATACCCGACCAACCCAATTTTCATGCGCGTTTGTCCGTCTTTCTCTTGCCGACCTTGAAGGTATCGGCCAACTCGGAAATTGCCTGTTCTACCGCTTGCGATTCCGAGTTGTCCAGATCCTGCGCGCCGAAGCGAACTCGATAGAAGGCCTCGACAATTCGTCTCGGCAGCAACGCTGCATGCTGCGTCGCGGGCGATTCAGCGAACTGGCCGCCGACCGACAGCGCAAACTCGCGGGGCGTTTGATTTGCCGCGCGGCACAGTTGATGCTCGGCCAACAGCTCTTCGAATTTTTCGTAGAACCGGATTTGCCGGTTAAGACGGCGCTGCTTCTTGTTGAAATACCGTCCGAACCGGCGCCGCAACGGTTTGGCGGCCTTCTTTAATCCACGGTAGGCGACGACTCCCAAGAGCAATGCCGTGGCTACGACCAGCAACCCTTGCCAACTAAGCCACCCTTGCGACAAACCAAAGCGTTGGCCGCCGAGTCTCTCGCCCAGGCGATCAAGCAGCGCTTGTCGATACTCTTCGTCTCCGAATTGCCGGAGCTGGTCTTCAATCCGCTTAATGAGCGGCTGATAGATTGCTTCCTGCTGCCGCTGCGAATCCATTCCCAGAACGTAGTTCGACCAGAGAAACTGCGACATATCGAGCAGTTGTCTCCAGCTGTAGAGGCCGAAGATGGAATACTGATCGCTCTCCTCTCCCGCGGGCGTCGGGTCAAGGACGATCCAAGCGCCATTTTTCCTGGCGAGCGGCGAACTTTTGACGATGTTGGGAAGATAGTCAGGTCCCACCCAAGCTTCTACCCAGGCATGGGCATGTAACTCGCGCACTTGATAGTATTTGCCGGCGTCGTTCCACTCGCCTCCCTTGAATCCGAGTGCGATGCGAGCGGGAATGTTGACGCTGCGCAGCATCAACGTCAGCGCGCTGGCAAAGTACTCGCAGTGCCCCGATGGGTGCTTCGTGATGAAGTCCTCGATCGGATCGAGATTGGAATCTCGTTCCACGGATTTCAAAGAATAACGAAAGCGAGTCACGTCGCGCAGATACATTTCCAAGGTCCGCGCCCGGCGTTCTCGATCGCCGGCCGGAACGTCGTCGACCAGTTGCTTGGCTAGCTGGCGCAGTCCGGTCAACGCGCCAAACCCTTCCTGCTCAGAGGGCATTTGCAGCAGTTCCCGCTCGCGTTCGTGCTGGCTGTATTCACGCGGCGCAGGGATCACCATGGAATACAAATGGTCGCGAAAGCCGGTCGTATACAGCTCGTATTCGAACTCTCGGCCTTGCCTGCTCTCGGGCCGATAAAGCTGCTCTTGTTCAGGAGAATACCACAAATCCGGATCGACCTCGTTCAGATAGTTGGGACAGACGCTGAACAGAATCCTGTCCGGGCGCGGCTGCAGTTTAATTCTTTGGCGCACCACCTGCGCGTCAGGCGACAGTTCGTTCTTCTCCGTTTTCGGCAGCCTGATTGGATTTGAACGCCCATAAAGCCCGCGCCGCCATTGGCCATTCTGATAGTTCGTGAGCACCGCCCCGCGAAACAAGGGAGCATCGCCGGCGATCCGGTAAGGTTCGTCCGACTCGCCTTCATAGAAAAACGCCTGCATTAACGCGTTATCGTTCTGATAGGCCTCGCCTAACTCGCCCAACGTCACGCTTTCGGAGAAGCCGATCGTTCTCAGCACTCGGCCATGCCCAGACCGCCAACGAGCCGCTTTGCCCACGCGCGGAAGGCCAAAAAACAACATCGACGAAAAAATTACCGTTAACAGGCCGAGCTGCGCGATTTGGCGGACCCAACCCCAAGTAAGCCCAGAATCCACATCCGCTTCGTCCGGCCGGCCGGCAAACTGGGGCTCGATGGCGGCCAGCGGCCAGCGCCGCCGTTCGCGCTGAGACCGTCCATGCGCCGCCGCCTCTTGCTGCTGCCAAGGCGACCAGAGTTCCTGGCTGCGTTGCAGTTCGCGATAGGCCGAGAATAGCGCCAGCGTAATCAAACCGATAAACATGTAGATCAAGAGCAGCAGCCCGAAGAATATGCTCATGTTCAAAGCTGCCGCCACGGCTACTTGCAATAAGCTCAGTAAGATCAGCAGCCAGTACAAACGGCGGTTTTTCTTGCGGTAGAGCAATACAAACTGCAGATAAATCAGCAAATTGGCCATGGAAAGCAATTGACTCTCGCCGCCGAGATAGTCCCAATCGTGATAGGTGGCAGCCAAAGCGACGAGCGCCGCCAGATTAGTTACGGTAGTGTTCAACTGCAGCCAGCCTTTGTAATCCGTCAGATACAAGGAGCTGGCCGACACGATGATGGCGATCACGGGTAGCGTGAGATTTCGCTCGCCCATCCCTAACAGCAACGTCGACAGCGACACCAGCACGGCGATGCTAATCTGCAAGAGTCGTTCAACTCGCATGGGATCGAAACCTCGCGCCGAGTGCGAAATGGGCGCTAAACAGGCGTAAAATATTC
>JAICIG010000336.1 GCA_025924495.1 Pirellulales bacterium
GTGGATCGTCTCAATCGCCTCGGGCTGGGTGATCGAGAGGATATCGATGAAGTTCTTGAGATCCTTGGAGTGGTTGGCGAACTGCGAGCCGCGGAAATCTCGCTCCTCGAACTTCAGAGCGTGAACCATCGTGCCCATCGCCCCATCGAGGATCAAAATCCGCTCGGCCAGCAGGTTTTCGAGCAGTTCACGCGTCTGGCTCAAATTGGCTATAGACATCAGCTTATTGCATAAGGACTTAGGACAAACGCCCCAGGGCTGAATATCGCAAACCAGCGGCGATTCATCAAGTTCAAGAGCGGCAAACGGTTACATGGGTTCAGGCATCGCGGGAAAACGTCAATATTTCGCTCGGCCGAGTCCGCGCCCCAGCCCTTCAAAGCCTGGGCACAAAACGCCTGGCTTTCGCAATCGACCCAGGCATCAAAATCAGAATAAAGCTCAACTTTAACGCATCCGGAACCGATAGAGACGTTTGATTCATTTCGAGATGCGGGGTCAGGAGCATGCTATGCAAACAGTTCCCTGGGAGGCTAGCGCCCACCCCAAACGCGTTGGCGCCTCGGCAATTCGCGATCTGCCTGCGACGGGAAGCTTAGGAAAGACTCGGGTCGTCATCCGATTGCCCGAGTTGACCGTCGGCAGCAGGCCTGCGCCGACGGCGCCAGACGCTGGACTGCTGGACCTCCCGCAGCCGCCGACGAGCGAAGAACCTTGGCAGATCGAAGTGAAAGAGACTCGCCCAGAACCAGCCATCGAGTTCGCGATTTCAACTGTCCCGGCGGCCGAGTCCGCCTCTCCTATGGAAACGCCCGCGATGATCACTGCACCCAGTTTGCCAAAACCAGCCGAAACTGTTCCCAGCGTTCAAAGCGCCACCAGGGCGCCTTCGCCAGGGCTATTTTCCGTTTGCTGGAATCTCATCGGCCGAGGCCACGCCTTTTTGATGCAGCCCAAAGTCTGGCTGGCTTGCGTCTTGTCGTGCACCGGGTTGATCATCACCGTCTTCTATCTGCAACCGAAGGCGGTGAAAGACAGCGAACCTCAAGCGGTCCAAGCTCCTGAGAGCAAGCCGGAACCTGCTGCCGGTCCGGCGACGCAAATTGTGGCGCCGCCCGCCGAAATCTCGCCGAACGATGCGGCCGCGCATGGACTCGACATGCACACGACGGCTGGGTTCGTCCCGCCGCTGGGCGATGCCTCTCTGTCTGCATCGTCGTCTGCCGAGCAATCCGCGGTGTCAGGCAAGCCAGCAGAAGAGACGATCCGCATGGCAGCCGA
Source organism: Pirellulales bacterium (assembly GCA_025924495.1). The sequence goes on from JAICIG010000336.1 coordinate 1,282, forward strand.
CCCCCGGCTCGGGGCGGATAGTGCTCGCTATGACGGTCAGATTTCGACCGATCCGACTGCGGCAACCATCAGTGAAGTGGCTCCGTTAGACGTCCCCGAAGACCTCAATCCCCAAGGCGGTACGCTACGATGAGCACATTGAACCAGGCATTCATCAAGGCCTACCAACGGCAGTCGATCATTCCGGCGCCGCATCTCTCATTTCCGCCGAGCGATGCCCGCGCGAACGTCGAAGCTACGCCGGAAGGCGATTCTCTTACGGCGACATCGGCCGATGATACAGCGACTGCGCCGGGAACTGCGCCGAGCGATTTTGCGGACGACACAGTATCGCTGCCGATGGTTGCGGCTGCAGTCGCGCCGCCGGTGCTCATGGCGTCGCCCCAACGGTCTGCTTCGCCCGAACCCTTGCGCGCGGCTTTGGAAGTGGAACAATTCGACTGGCCCGAGGCTTCCGAAAGTTTGAGAGAGGCCGCCGCCGATCAGTTCCGGATTTGGGCCGCGCAATTCACGTCCGCCCGGACCACAACGCTGTTAGTCACCAGCCAGCAGCGAAGCGAAGGCCGTACCACCGTGCTGCTCGCGGCAGTCCGTCATCTGGCGTTGAATGCACCAGGAGCGAAAGTCGTGCTGGTCGATGCCGACTTCGACCGGCCGCAGTTGGCCCCAAGACTCGGCGTGGCGGTGCAAATCGGCTGGGAAGACGTGTTCGCGGGCAATCAACCTTTGGCAGAAGCCCTGGTGGAATCGACGGCCGACCAGGTCACGTTGCTGGCGCTGCGCGATGTTATCCCCGCGCGAAAGGTGCTGGCCAACAGCACTCGGCTGACCGCGACCCTCCGGAGCCTGAAACAGCATTTCGATTACGTGTGTTTGGACGCCGGGCCGTTGGCAGACGCCGCTGATATGGTGCAAAGCGCAGTGTTTGGCGCCGAAACCGGAATCGACGCGGCGTTAGTCGTTCGCGACCTGCGGCAATCGCACTGCGAAGAAAATGCCGTCGTCGGGCGTCGACTGGCGGAATTGGGCGTCGGGCATTGGGATCTCGTAGAGAATTTTACGCAAGCCGCCGCTTGAATAGGAATTCGCGGCCGGCGCCAGGGGCGCGAGCGAACGCGACCATGTATCACGCGACCTGCCGGCGGAGCGGTCGAAGGCAGATCACGAAAAAAGCAAACGCATGAATTTACGCAGATCGAAGCGAAGCGTCGACCGCGGCGCGCGTCGCTCTACGGGCGCCGCAAATCGATCATTCGCAACTGCACCAGCACGGCAGGTCGTCTTGCTTAGCCTGCGGTCGGCGCGTTGGCTGCAGGCCGAATTGTCATCGATTGGAAATCATCCGATGTCGCGGGCGGCCTGACGCGCGTGGGCGCGGGAAGAAGTCTCCGGCCGGAAGAAATGAATCTAACGGGGCCGCGCTAGGTTTTCTGCCGCGAAAGGCGAGCCATGTACGAGAATTTCTGGAAGCTGACTCATAAACCCTTCGACGATGGCGCCGACGGCCGCGCGTATTATCCGGCAGAAGCTCACCAGGCGGCGCTGCTGAAGTTGCGGTACGCCATCGAAAACCAACACGGCGCCGCGCTGCTGGTCGGCGGTTACGGGACGGGCAAGACGCTGCTTGTGCGATTGCTGTCCGAGTCGCTGCCCGATCGTTTCCAGCCGGTGATTCGCCTGGTCTATCCCCAGATGCAGGCCGACGACTTGCTGGCTTACCTGGCGGCCGAGTTGGCGCCGCCCTCCGGAGCAACTGCGATCTCGAGCGTGGCCGACTCCGTGTTGCGCATCCAACAGAAACTTGCCGACACCGCCGGTCGCGGCTATCACACGGTGGTGGCCATCGATGACGCTCAGTTGATCGACGGTTACCGTGCGTTCGAAACGCTGCGGCTGCTGCTCAACTTCGAAGTCACAGGACGTCCGGCGCTGACGCTGCTGTTGGTCGGCCAGCCCAAGTTGCTGCCGATTCTCGAACGCATGCCCCAACTCGACCAGCGATTAGGCGCCAAGTGCCTGTTGCGCCCCTTCACGCTGGAAGAGACGATGAGCTACGTAGAACATCGTTTGATCGCCGCCGGCGCCAAACGCCCTATCTTCGAAACGGCGGCGCTGGAGCTGGCATTCGAACTAACGCAAGGCGTGCCGCGCCGCATCAACCGGCTCTGCGACCTGGCGCTGTTGATCGGCTTTGCCGACGAGCGCGCTGCAATCGGTCCAGCTCAAATCGAGGCGGTGGCTCAGGAACTTGCGATCGGCGCCGCGGACTGATCGAACCGCCACTCGGACCGCGGCTTAGCAGCGCGCAACAAATCGAGCTGCTAGAACCTCGTTCGATCGGGCATCTCTTCATACCCGGTTTCGCCGTGCCCGTTGCGGCGATGGCGCGTGAGCCGCTCTTCGAGCCAGAGCAGGTCTTCACGGAACTCTTCGAGCGATTGCTCCAGGCCGATGAATTCTTCGCGAAATCGCCGATAACGGAACCAGGCGAGCAAGCCGGCGATGACGAGCATGCCAAAGCCGAAGATCGCCAGCCAGCCGGCGAAAGGAATATTTAACCAGCCATCCCAAATCTTCGCCAAGGCGACGATCAGCACCGGCAGAGCCGTAAGCACGAGCACGGCGGCGATCGCCAGTGCCACAACCAGGCGGCGCACCGAGTGGACGGCGGTTTGAACCTCGAGTTTGGCGAGCTTCCAGCGGACGCTGATGAGCTCTGAGAAGTCGGACTTCAGCCGGGAGCTGTCTTCCTTGATGCCTTCGAAAAGCGATGCTCGGCTAACCATGTTCGCCTACCTCGACCGGTTCGGGCTGGGGGCTGCCATTTCGGCTCCGCTGCCAGGCAGACAGTACTTCCGTTAATACGCCGGTTTTGATGCCCGTGACCGCCGCTGAGAATAGCTTGCCGGCCAACCATTGCTTCCAGCGCGTCCGCGAAACAGCGGCCGAGACGCCCAGGCCGATGGCGAAGGCACCGCCAAGCGTCGCGAGCGGGTAGCGTTTCACATAGGTCTGCCAGGACAGCAAATACTTCGTGTCTTGCGCCACGCTCGTCAAATCGCGATCGATGCGGCGGCGCAGCCGTGCGGCTTCCGCACGCAAAGCTCGCTTCTCCTCTTCATGCTCCACATGAATGCGTCGATGCCGGGCTGCCATGGCGGTAGTTCGAAGTTAGAGGATAAGATTTGGACGTATTTTCCGCCCCGGTGCGACTAACGGCGAAACAGGCGGCCTAAAAAGAAACCGACTGCCATGGCGGCCAACACGCCGGGCCCTGGATTTTTGCGGACAAACGACAAAGCGGCGGCGACGAGGTCGCCGACGTTCTTTTCTTGCATGTGCTGGAAACTTTCGCAGGCGTCATCACGCAAGCGATGATAGGCCTGCTGCGCCTTCTCGAACTCTTCTCGTGCGCGGCGAACGGCCTCCTCGGCCGCCTGGACTTCAGGTCGTTCGTCAATCTTCCTGCCTAGACTTTCGAACGGCCCTGGCTCATTGAGCTGCGATTCGGGCTTCTGCTTGGCCACGTTCGGCCTCCTCGGACGGTGGTGCGGCTGGCCGCTCGGGGAGCGGCGTACGATGCGGTTCGTGTTAGGCGCGTTGCGAAGTGCAACATTCGTGCCGTTAATGTGCGAACTCGCTGCTACAACGTACCTTACGGGCGACAGAGTCGCCAGTTTCGCCTGAGTTCGGTCCGCCTGTGGTCTTGCGATGGGCCTTGGCCGCACGATCGTGCCAGGCCGCACAAATAGGAGGAGTCAGGAGTCAGGAGTCAGGAGTCAGGAGTCAGGAGAGAAAGTAGGGGAGCACGGGCAAGCAGGAAATAGCGGGGATCGGAATTGGTTGCGCGATGGCGCAAGGCGTATAGTAGGCAATCATGCCCGCATTACGATTCTCGCTGAAGTGCCTCATGGCCAGCGTGGCGCTGGCGGCCTTCTCGGTTGGCGCTTTGGTAAACGCTTCGGCGACGTGGGCAACGATCGCGCTAACCGCCATCAACGTTTCGCTGCTTGCGGCCATTCTGATTGCGGTTTTTGGGGCGGCGGGCAGCCGGCCGTTCGCCTTAGGCTATCTTATCGGCGTCTCCTTTTACTTGTTACTGTGGCAAACTGGCAAAGACGGCTGGTTTGAACTCAGCAGTCCCGACCTGTTGACGAACCACGTTGTCGATCGGCTCTATCAACTCATTGCAGGAGAGCTCCCCCAAGCAAACGCGTCGTCTGGCGGAATATCTTTCTGGACGGGCAAGACATTGGCGATGGGGCCGGCGTCGGTTCCCGAATACTTGAGCTTCCGCAAGATCGCGCATTGGCTATTCGCCTGCTACGTCGGGCTAGCCAGCGGTCTGATTGCCAGACGCTTGCGGCTGCATCCAAGCTATTAGCGCGTTCGCTCGACCCTAAATCCTCTCGGCATACGCCGAACAACCGAGAGCACCCAGGCGCATGCCTACGCCGGCTTGCACCGACGAAGGCATGCCACCTAGGCCGCGCTGACTCCTGATGCGGCGACTGTCTATTCCGCCGGCTCGATCAAGTACGCCTGATCGTCGAGATTGACGAGTAATTCGTCGTCAAGCGCCAGGTACTGCGAAAGTTTGCCGCCGTGCTTTTCGGCGAGCTTGAAGTACTCGTCGCTGAACTGCTTGATGCGCTTGGCCTGCTTCTCTTGCGCCTCGGTGACGCTGGAATCGACCCAGCGCTGCCCGCGTCGGTAGAACGATTTTGTGCCGACATTCTTCACCGCCTGTTCGAGCGAGGGTTCGGCATCGCCTAAATCAGCCACCGCGCCCTGGCCCTGTGCTGGGCCTGCATTGGGCTTGCGTGCAGGCTTTTTACCGAGCGCCATTCGACTGCTGGGCAGGCCCCCGCTCCTGCCGCCATAGAAGAAATCGGCGCCGGCCGCTGGCGCCGACTCGGCTTGCTTAACGGATTGCAGCCGGCCTTTGTATTCGCGCTGCTCAAATCCCCCCTGCCCTCCGACGGCGTCCAATTGCGTCAAGTTCTCACGAGCCGTGGCGGCGTTTTCGGCCAAGCCACGGAGGTTAACGTTCTCGTCGGCCAAGAAGGCAGTGTAAGGGGTCATGATGCCATGGCGCGTCGAGAGTTCGACCAGTTCCTTCACGAGTTCGTCGTTCTTACCTTTCAGATCCAGTTCGTCAATGATCTCGCCGACGCGCCGCAAGGCCCACAATTTTTCGACAAAGGCGTACGTTTCGTCGTTGCTCTTGGCCGTCAACTCGGCAGGAAAATCGAAGCTCTGGTTCTTGCCGCCGACACTCCCCGTGACGACGGCCTTGGCGACGCCCGCACGCTTGTAGCGGCCAACCAGCACCAACTGATCGCCTTCGAACAGATCGTACACTTTCTTCGGGTACAGCCGATTTACCGGCTCGCCGGCCTCGGCAGGCAATTCGTCGAGAGAAAACTTGATGGCGACGTCGGTCATCACCGGCGCTTCGATCTTGTTGTACAGCCGGCTGACGCGATCCTCGATGTTCTCGTCCGGCCGCACATACTCGCTCTGTCCCGAGTTCTCACGAGCCAGCTTGTCCAGCAATCGGCTGTTCACATCGTAGCCGACGCCGAACGCCGCCATTCGTGCGTGCACCCGGTTGGCCGAGACGGAGTTGGCGACGATCTTCATTTCATTCGCCTCGCCCGCCGTCGGCAATCCGTCGGTCAGGAACAACACGTAGTTGGGGCGACTCGAATCTTGCAACTGGCTCAGTGCGGTCGCCAGCGCGCCATCGATGTTGGTGCTGCCGCCGGCATAAATTCCTTCGACAAAGCCTAACGCCGCCTTGCGCGTCGAATCATCGAACTTCTGTAGCTCCGGCCGGAACGATTCCACCTCGCTGTCGTAGGCGATGATGTTGAACAGGTCGCCTTCGCGGAGATTATTGAGCACGAACTTGAGCGCGCCCTTGGCCTGCTCGATCTTTACGCCCGACATGCTGCCGGAGCGATCGACGACGAAGACGACCGTCTTCTTCGGCCGTTCGGCGGCGTCGCGTTTGATCTCCGGGCTGGCCAACAGCAGGAAATAGCCATCGTCTTCGGCCTTCGGGCGGTACGAGATGACGCTCGCGCCGAGCTTGCCCGAGTCGATATCGAACAATAGCCGAAAATCAGACGACGGCGCCTGGTTCTCGGCTTTATAGACGGCCGTGGCGTGGTGGCTGTCGCGTTTCAGTTCGATGGCATGCGTCGGACTGTAGACGTTCTTGATCTCGCCCTGGCTTTCGATGGCGATTTCGATGTTCAGCTTTTCGACCGGATGCGAAGTGTACTTGGCCGTCGAGAGCGGAAACAGAAAATCGGTTAAGTTGTGGCTTTTGCGGCACAATTGCGAGTAGCGCAGCGTTACCTTGCGTTCGGCTCCGGGCGGCACCGGAAAGACGCTGGTCTGGAACATGCCCGTGCCGATCCACTCCAGCAGAGCCGGATCTTTATTCTTGCGCACGATCGACTCATAGGTTCGGCGGGCTTCGTCCTTGCCAAGCAAGCGGGCTGGATACTCCTTGCCGTCGACGAGTAAGGTGAGTTGATCAATGGCGCCGTCATACGGCAGCGGGAAGATGAAGCAAACCTCCATCTGCACGCTGCCCGTGTTGACAAACGACTGCGAAACCTGCACCTTCGCCACCTGATCGATCAGCCTGGCATGGACGTCCAGTTCCTTGATCTTGTAGCTGCTGGTCGTGGCGGTCATAGGCATGCCCGAGGGAACCGGCCGCGGCAGGCGGATATGCTGGTGCGCTTCGATGTTCACCAGCAGCCCTTGGGCAAAAAGCTCCGCGGGCAGCAGTAAGAAGGCTCCCGCAACGACCCACCCGGCCAATAGCCAGAAAAGCCACAGCGATTCGCGACGACAAGGGAGCAAGCGGGACCGAGACATGGCGAGCGCCTCCGTGAGGAGATAACGAGGGTCGTGGGTCGTTCTGTCTGGTTAGACGCGGGAAGCGGGAAAAAGTTTCACGAAAGGGTGGCCAGCGATTATCGAGATTGCCGAGTTTTGCCGTCCGGTCGGCAATAGATTGCGCAGTCCGCCCGAATCCCCAGCCCCAATAGCCGACACGTCTTCTGGCCTTGCAGGCGTGACGAGTTCTTGCAAAACTGTCGCCCCGCGCGCCTTAGACGGCGAGCGGCACTTCTGACAAACGATTCATTTCTCGACGGTTTCCATCTTTTTTTACGGCAATGGGCGCTCGCTATTTTGCGCTCGCCCGGAAGTCACGATGCGGCGAATGGCCTCGATCGCTGTGCTGGCATGTCTCGCGCCCGTTTGGGGCTGCGCAGGGCCGGTATTTACGATCCAGCAGGCGAACCCCGCCTTCATTCCGATCGCCGACCGCGAATTTCTCTGGAATACGCTGGTCGACGTGATCGACGACTCGTATCGCATCGATCGAGAGGAACGCGTACGGCTGGTCGACAATGAATTGACCGTGGGGCGGATCGATACGCATTTCGAAAGCAGCGCCGGTTGGCTCGAGCCGTGGCGCAGCGATACGGTCACCTTTTTCGACCGGCTCGAGGCAACGCTCCAGTCGATGCGTCGCAAGGCGGAAGTGCACGTGGTGCCGGTGATGGGCGGCTTCAATGTGGAAGTCTACGTCTTCAAAGAGCTGGAAGACGTA
>JAICIG010000337.1 GCA_025924495.1 Pirellulales bacterium
CCCATCAGGTGCCGTTTAGCGTTTTAGGCGACGGCTGGCGCGCCGAAGAATGCTCGGCGGTATCCGATGGGGAGACGCAGCGAGCCACGGAGCGCGGCGAGCGACTGCGACGGTTGTTGGACGAGGTCGAAGCTCTTCCCGACGAATACCGCGAAGTGTTGACGATGTACTATTACGACGACGTGACCTACCAGGAACTGGCCGACGTACTCGGCGTTTCGGCGGCCACAATCAACGCCCGGCTTACAAAGGCTCGCGCGCTGTTGCGCGAGCGAATGAGCCGCCTATCGAGGTAAATCATGGATTGCCGACAAGCAATTGAACTGATCGGCAGTTCGGCCGACGGCGAATTGAACGACGGCGAACAAACCGCGCTGGAGCTGCACCTGGCTGGTTGTGCCGAATGCCGGATGGCGGCCGATGCAATGCTGCTTGCGGATGCGGAATTACGCCGCGCGTTCGCTCCTCGGCGGAAGGCGGCCGAGCGACTGGGCGAGCGGGTGATTTCGCAACTGCAACACGAAACGCGGGCGGCATCACTGTCACCCATGCGGCGCGGAGCGCTACTGGCGGCCGCGGCGGCCGGATTCTTATTTGCAGTCGGCGTGTTTCGACCTTGGCGCCGCGATCTTCCGCCTGCGCCGGCGCACTTCGACGCGTCCATTGCGCGGGTGGCTCTGGCTACGGGCGAGCCGGAAGTATTGCCGCCCGAGACCGCCAACTGGGCGACCTGCTCGCCCTCTGCCAACATCGACATGGGGTCCTGCGTGCGCACGGCGCCGAATGTGCGCTGCGAACTCGATACGCCGACGGGGTGTCAATTACGGTTAGATGCCGATACCGAAATCAAGTTCAACGAACCGCAGCGAGTTGAGCTGTTGCGCGGCCAGATTTGGTCGAACATCGGCGAAACCGATCAGACGATTGACGTCAAGCAGGCTGGCGCCACGGTCGCCGCAAGGCAGGCTCAGTTCGCCATCGCCTGTCAACCGGGCGAAGCCGTTGTCACCGTAATCAAAGGAACAGCCACCGTGCGGGGCGAAAGGGACGAACACACGATCGCCGCGGGCGAGGAGACGAAGATCGTTTCGGGCGCCATAGGCGAACGTAGGCCGAACCTGGCGCCCCTGCTCGAGACAAGCTGGGCCGATGATCTGCTTTGCCTCAAGGGGCCAGAAGATCCTGAATTGGTCAAACGCGTCGACGATATCTTGGCGCAAATCGGCCAGGCAAAATTAGCCCATTTGTATGAAGATGAAATCCGGCGGTTGGGCGACCGGACGGCACTGCCGCTGTTAAGATTCATCGCCTCGAAACGCTCGCAGTCGGATCAAGGCACACGAACGGTGGCGTCGAGGCTCGTAGCCGATCTCGCGCCGCGATCATCGGTTCCTGATCTCATTAATTTGCTTGATGACGAGGATCCGTCGGTTCGCATGGCGATGGCGCGAGCTTTGTTTCGGCTTACCGGACGCGATCAAGGCTGCGGCGAAGAGGACTGGCGCACGCTCTCTCAGGAAGAAATCGGGGCCTGCCAGCAAGCGTGGCGGCAGTGGTGGGCTGAGAATGGGGAGCGAGCGCGGCCTCCGGAGGCGGCGCCGCCATCGACCCCGCCCCCCTTCCAGAAAGCGCGTCGAACCAATTAGTTCTTAGGTTCGATCTCGCTTTTAATGCCGGGATGAGAACGCGAACGTTTCGCCTCCTCGCTCTATACGTGAATGACTTTGTTCTCAACAGGCGCCTCTTCGCCTTCGACGATATCGGCGGCATGCGCGTGCTGAATGGCTTCTTCCGTGCTCGTCGGATCGACGGCGCGGCAGCTGGCGGTCAACCGCTCGGCCAGATCGCGCAATTCTTCCTGCCATTCCGCGGCGGACATTCCCGGCGGCGTCACTGCCGAAAACTCCTCGCATAATAAAATCAGCCGCAGCAGATGCCGGAACACGATCCCTTCTTGTTTGACCAGATCGCGGGCCTTCACGTAGTTGTTGAAATTGCCGCCGAAGGTCAATAATTCGCCGGCACACCAGACCGGCTGAGTCTCAACGTCCGATACCTCCGGAAATAAGGCGTCGAACAGCAACCGCAGCTTTTCCGCCAGCACGACCGGTCGCTGCGGTTCGTCTTCGTAGCGGTCCTCTTCTTCATCTTCTCCCGCATCGGGCGGCAGAGGCGCGGCGATCAGGCCCCGCTCGATCAACTCGAAATCGAGCCGCGTTGTCGCTAACGGCCCGGGGGGCAAATCGAAGGGGACGCGGACATATTTCAAGAGCGGTCGAGGCAGGCCCAGCACGCTCTCAAGAGCTTGCAGCCGCTCGTTGCGGTCGGCGATTCCGAATTGCTCGATCAGAAAGGCCCCGTAGAGCGGATTCACGCTGCGAAATGGCAACAACTTCTCGATTTCTGCAGTGGGCGTCGCCAGCACGGGCGAGTAGCGAGGCGGCGGTTCGGCGCCGGGCGCCGCTTTTGCCGCCGGCGAGTGGGCGGAGTCGGCGCCAAGCGCCTGCTGGTGCGGTTGGCCCAACGATAGACGCGAGCCAAACGGCTTCGGCCCCGTTTCCGGCGCCGAAGCTTTGACGGCCGCCTGGTCTTGCTCGCCCTTCGCTGGCGGTTCGGGGTCGAGTTTTACGTACCCGCCGGCCCACAGCGACAGGAGCATCCGATCGAGAACGATTTCTCCCGCCTTGATTCGCGGCTCGTCCATCAACCGTTTGCGAATCAAGTTGCGGATTCGCCCCGCTTCGGGCGATAGCTTTAACAAATATGCCAGCAGTCTCCAGGGAAACTGCCCTTTGCTGTAGAGTTTGCCCGGCGGGGCTAGCTTGAGTTTCTCGAATTGAGCTTCGTTCCAATAAGTTTCAGTTTCGCGGCGCGTCGGCCGTTTCTTCTTTAATGCCTTCTTGGCCTTGAGAAGCCCGGGATCTTTCGTGTCTTCTGGAATGGCGTCGTACTTCTGCTTCCAGCGCAGAATCTTGACATCGTCTTCGTGCGCCATGGCGAAGACGTAGCCGCGCTCATCGAACTGCGGGCGCCCAGCGCGGCCGAAGATTTGATGCGCCGTGCTGGCATCCAGCAGTTTTTGATCGCCGCGCGGCCCTTTGACCAGCGAACTGAGTACGACGCTACGCGCCGGCAAATTGATGCCTGCCGCCAAGGTTTCCGTGCACAGCGCCACGGCCAGTAGTTTGCGCTGGAACAAATCTTCGACCACTCGTCGGTATTTGGGCAGCAGTCCTGCATGATGCACGCCAACGCCGCGATGCAACAACTGCTTGAGCTTTGGGCCGACGCCCTGCGACCAATCGAGACGATTGACTTCGGCGATCACTTGCGAGCGCTCCGGCTCGCCCAGGAGATGACAGCCTTTGAGCTGTTCGGCGATATTCCAGCACTCTTCGCGGTTGAAACAAAACACAAGCGCCGGCGTACGTCGGCTGGCTGCGTCCCCCTGAGCCATTTGAGTCAGCTGCTCGTTCAGCAACTCGTCACCGACCCACTGGTAGGTCAGCGGAACACGGCGCTCGGTTCCCTCCACCAGTTCCAGCTTGCGACCATGGCAACGATCGAGCCAATTGATGAACTCCTTGGAGTTGCCCACCGTTGCCGAAAGCAGCAGCAGGCGCACATGCGGCGGCAGCATGCTGAGTGACAGCTCCCACACGATGCCGCGCTGCGGATCGGCGAAACTGTGGAACTCATCCATCACCACCGCGCTGACCGGAGCGAAATCAAAAGCTTCCGCGTGCAGCAGTCGATTCAATAGAATCTCAGCGACGACTACCAGGATTCTGGCGCGCGGATTGACGCGGCGGTTTCCTGTCACTAGACCGACGTCATCGGCTTTAAATCCCCAACGGACGGCGGCGGCCTGCATCTCGGTAAATTTTTGTTCGGTCAGCGCAATCAGCGGCGTGGTGTAATAGGCGACCGTGTTTGAGTGCAGGGCTTCGAATAAAGCCGCCTCGGCGATCAACGTTTTGCCGGTGCCCGTCGGAGCGCAGACCAGCACGCCCTGTGGGACCGTAAACCAGGCGAGCAACGCCTCTTCCTGAACCGGGTAGGGCGGATACGGCAGCTGGAACAGATATTGTTCGGCGAGCTGGTCGCGGGAGGGCGTGGCGGCAGACATCGGCGGTCGATTCTTCTTTCGCTGTGATTCCAAAAATCAACGCCCGCGCTCATCGAATCGTGGCGTTTTTGCCACGGGCGTCCGTTCGAGATGCGGCCATTGATTGGTATTCTAGCGGGAATCCTTCGGCCGCGGGCAAGCTCGGCGACGGCGGCAGGGAAGCTGGACTGACGTCGATCAAGACCGCGCGAACTTGTGAAGTCTATCGCCCGCCGCCGGGGCGCGACGTCTGCAAGATTTGCGCGAATATGCCGCAAACGGTGAGGATTTCGTAATTTCTCGACAGGTTCGTTGACGGCAGGAAAGCTGCCGACTAACATCGGTCTCGAACGTTCCGCATTGTGTAAGGAGGCCGCGGGACGTTCCGGAGCGGCTGACCACGCTTCGACCAGGACGGCGATGATTTTTGCGTCATGGCCTCTTGTGGAACAGCTTTCGCTGTTGGGGTCGGTCTGAGGGGAATTTGTTTTGCGTCCGGGCTTGGGAACGGTTCGTACGCGATTCCTAAAGGCTTCCGCCTGTATGGGGCCGTTTGGCAACGTTGCCAGACTGCCAGGCGAAGATCTTTCTTGCTTTTGCGCCTCCAAATATCTGAGGGATTCGATGCACGCTTCATCTTTGATTGACCGCCTGTTTTTAAGCTCGAAGTCGCGCCGCAAGCAACGCCCCTCGGCTTTCTCTCGGCTCTCTGGGCCGCGACGTGATCACGTCAGCTTGGAAGCGCTTGAGGCCCGCAATTTGTTGACAATCTGGACCGTCAATGGGGCCGGGGGCGCCGACTATACGACCATCGGCGCCGCCATCGCGGGCGCTAGCAGCGGAGATACGATCCAGGTTGCCGCGGGCGTCTATAACGAGAATCTGGCGATCGGCTCGACCTTGACGGGGTTGACCATCGAAGGCGCTGGCAGCGGCGGCACAGCTGCCGACACGATTATCGATGCCGGCGGCGGCGTCGGCATCGACATCGGCGCCAGCGGGACGTCGTCGGCAGCTCGGCTCACGATCGAAGGTTTGCGCGTAGAGAATGCTTCGAACGGCATTTACTTCAATGCGGCCGTATCGCACATCACGCTCGACAATGTAGCGACGGTTAGCTCGACGAATGGCATCGAAGTCCACAACAGCGCGGTCATCGACGACCTGTTGCTGAACAATGTCCAATCGACCGGCAACTCCGTCGGGTTCCGCGTCGCTACGACCGGTTCGGTCGACGGCCTCACGATCCAGGGAGGCGCCTTCGACAATAACAACATCGGCTTCTATACCAACGCGACCAGCGCCAGCACGGCCAACCAGAACGACTTCACGAACGTCTCCATCACCGGAACGTCGTTCAGCAACGATACGCTCAAGGGCATTTATGTCGAGAAGCTCGACCATGCCACGTTGGACAGCATCGTTGTGAACAATAGCGGCTCGAGCGGCTCGTCCTCGGCAGGCATCGATATCAACCTGAAGTACGGCGCCTACCAGAGCATCACCGTCCAAAACTCATCGATTACCGACTCGGGCTTGGGCGACGTGACGAGCGGAGTTGGTTTGACCGTCAAAGCTCGCAGCGACGCGCCGAGCTATGCCGTCAATCCAGCCACGCTCAGCGGCGTGGTGATCTCGCACAACATCATCAGCGGCAATCAAACGGCGCTACGAATCGGCGAGTTCGGCGGCTTGGCCAGCCCGACCAATGTGACCATCAATTACAACGACCTCTCGAACAGCGTGTCGGGCGTCGCACTCGACAATGAGATTCTGTCGGCGATCGACGCCACGAAAAACTGGTGGGGCGATGTCTCTGGACCGACGGCCGGGGCGAATTCAGGCGGGCTCGGCCAGGCCATTAGCGGCCCGGGCGCCGCTTTTGTCAGCTTCGCGCCATGGCTGATCTATGGAACCGACGCCGACGCGGGCATGCCAGGCTTCCAGTTGCCGACAACGGTCACAGTGACGGCCGGCGGCGATGTCAGCGCCGCCGATAACGACTTCACAAAGTTGCAAAACGCCGTTGGCGCCGTGGCCGATGGCCAGACGCTCGAACTCAGCGGCACGTTCGACTGGACCTCGCCCTTTGCCGCCGCTGCCTATGCGGCCAGCAACTCGACCAGCTCCTCGAGCGACATTCGCGGCGTGCTGCTCCCCAGCGGCGTAAACAACGTCACGATTACCAGCGCGGGCGGAACTGCCACGATCAAGGGAGGCGGCGATTTCAACGACGGCATTTACTCGTCGTTCTTGTTTGCGGCCGACGGCCCGTCGGCGCAGGGCGCCAATAACCTGACGATCGAGAACTTGAATCTCAATCACTTCGAGGCCGGCATTGTACTGGGCTGGAACTCGACGGGCCACTTTAACGGCACGCACATTCAAAGCAACACGATTACCGTCGCCGGCGATAATGGCGGCGTGCAAAATATCGCGGTCTACCTCTGGAACGGCACGAACCAGCAGATGACCGGCAATACGATCAACTTCGAGGCCGATGGCACGAACGCCGGGCCGAGCGGCCCCCGCTCATTCGGTTTCCAGAACGGCACGACTGGCGGGACGGGCTACGATGGTTTGCTGATCTCGAACAATACCTTCCAGTTGCTCAACGCCACGGCCCACAATGAGGTGCTGACCGGCATCTGGGAAAATGGCCACAACGACGACAACAACTCGCACATCTCAATCACGGACAATCACTTCCTGGGCATTCAAGGCCAGCAGGATTTCGACCGCGGGTTGATGCTCACTTCGCAAACGTCGAACTTGCTCGTTGACGGCAACACGTTCGCCGACGTGCATTATGTGTTCTTCGCCCGCAATTCGTCGGGCGGCACCGATCCGGGCGATCAGTTCACATTTACCAATAACGTGCTGACTCGCGTGGGAGGCGCCGACGGCGTGTACCTGCAAAACGTCACGAACGATCCCACGCCCGTCCACGTGTTGATTCACTGGAATATCAACAACACGATCGACGGCGAGACGGGGGTCCGCGGGTTGAACGAGCTTTCGACCCAGGCCACGCACTTCAGCCGACCGACCGGCGCCGCCAGCGACCTTAATGCGGTCGACGCGGTCGGCGCGCGGCCGGTGGTGTTCGTCAACACGGCATGGAACGGCGCCGCACGCTTTAGCGATCCCGATGGCATCGGCGCCGGCGTAGGGCCGGTAGCCTACGGCTTCAATGGTTTCAGCACGATCCAGGATGGCATTGACAACGTCGATGTCAGCGGCACAGTCAACGTCGCTGCCGGAACGTACAAGGAGAACGTCAACGTCAACAAGTCGGTGTCGCTACTCGGCCCCAACATGGGAATCGATCCGAACACCGGCACGCGCGGCGCCGAAGCGATCGTGTTGCCGGGAACGAACGACACTGCCAACGGCAGCATTTTCCTCGTATCGGCAAATAACGTCACGATCGACGGTTTGACCATCGACGGCAATAATGCCAGTTTGACCGGCGGACTGACATTGAACGGCGTCAACTCGAATGCCGCCAACGGCGTGACGAACGTCAGCGATCTGTCGACGGGCGCCGCAACCGACATCTCGGGACTGATCGTTCAAAACGATATCATCCAGAACCTCTCGGCCAACGGCATCTATGGCGACACCAGCAGCGGCACGCCTTCGAGCGGCAATGCGTTCAGTCACAACAAAATCGACAATATTCCGCAGATCACGCCTCGCGGCCGCGGCATCCTGATCGCCGATAACTTCTACGCCGATATCAGCGACAATGTGATCACCCGCGTCGGGACGGGCATTCAAACCAACAACTTCTATCTCGCCGGCTCCCCGGCGTTGATCGATCACAACACGATCGACTACTATGCCCGCGGCATCTTCCACAATTTGCACTACCAAGATGCATCGCCTTTCACGATCAGCAACAATCAAATTACTGCCGATGCCGGCGCGGTGACGAATGACGGCGGTTTGCAAATCTTCTCGATTCAAAACAACGCATCCGTCGTCGTACAGAACAACGATGTGACAGGCGCCCATTTCGGCATCGAAATCTGGAACGTACCCACCGCGAATACGGTCGTCATTCAAGGCGGCACGTTGACCGGAAACGCCTACGGCGTCTGGGCGACCAACGACGACGTCAATTACGGGGCCGGCGATGCTAGCCAGGCCGCGCTTGATGGCGTAACGATCACGGGTTCGACCCTCGCGGGAGTGTTGGTTGACGATCAGCCGACCGGCACAAGCACGATTGGCTTGGACATCCGCAACAGCTCGATCAGCGGCGGACCGACCGGAGTCGAGATCAACGGCGCTCGGGCCACGGCTTCGCTATTCCGCAACACGATCAGCGGCGGGGCCACGGGCGTGTTGGTCAATGCCGGCGGCAATCTGGGTACGGCATCGCAGGCAACGTCCCAGAACTTCATCAATGGCAACGGAACCGGAATCTCCATCGCCAGTGGCGCCGGCACGATTCAGCCAATTTTCGATAACGATCTCTCGGGGAACACCACGGCAGCCCTGGCGAACGGCAGCGGCGTTCTAGTTGATGCGTCCGGAAACTGGTGGGGCGCCAGTACCGAAAGCGGCGTGACGGGCGCCATCAGCGGCGGCAATGTGGATTTCTCGCCTTGGCTCAATAGCGGCGCTGATACCGATGCGGGAACCGCGGGCTTCCAGGGCGATTTTTCCTCGCTCACGGTCGACGGCGCCAGCCCGCAAGCGGGCGCCACCGGCTCTGTGCAGGAAGGCGTCAATCTGGCGACCTCCGGCGGCACGGTAAATGTCCTGGCGGGGACTTATGCCGAGAATGTGGCTATCA
>JAICIG010000338.1 GCA_025924495.1 Pirellulales bacterium
CCGCTTCCGCTTCAGCGCCTGGCTTGTTTGCTCGCTGGGAGGCTCTCATCGACCGGGGCATCGGCGTCTACGTGCGAGGACTCGATGTGGTGCTCCGCCATCGCGCGGTCGCGATTGTCGGCAGCTTTGCCATGCTGGCGGCGACGATTCTCTTCCTTGGGCCTCGCCTGCGGCGTGACTTCTTCCCCGAAGTCGATGCTGGCGCCTTTGAAATCGCCGTTCGTGCGCCGACCGGCACGCGCATTGAAGAAACCGAGAAAATGATCACCGAAGTGGAAAACTTCGTTCGCGAGGAAATTCCGCAAGACGATCTCGAGCTGTTTATTTCCGAATTGGGAGTCACGCCCGACTGGTCTGCGGCCTATACGCCGAACGCCGGCCCGATGGATGCCGTGGTTAAAGTGCAGCTCAAGCCGCATCGTCATCACACGGCTCAGCAATACATCAGCCATTTGCGAGAAGGATTTACAAAAGAGTCGAAATTCTCGCAGTTGGAGTTCGCCTTCGACGGCGGCGGCATGGTCCGCGGCGCCTTGAATGAAGGTAAATCTACGCCGGTCAATATTCGCATTACCGGCAAAGACCAGGAACGCGTCCACCAGATCGGGGAATCGATCAAGCACAAAGTCGCCGCAGTCAATGGCGTGGTCGATGCCCGCGTGATCCAGCGCATGGACGCTCCGGCGTTCATTCTGAATGTGGACCGCGCCAAGGCCGCCGATCTCGGCCTGACGCAGGAAGACATCATGCGAAACGTCATTGCGTCGACTAACTCCAGCATTTCGTATAACAAGAAGAACTTCTGGATCGACCCGATCAGTCACAATCAATACTTCGTCGGCGTGCAGTATCCGGAAACGGAGATCAAGTCGAAGCGCGACATCCTCAACATCCCCATCACAGGCGACCATCAGCATCAGCAGGTGCGGTTGGGCGACTTGGCTTCGATTAGTCGCGCAAAGGTCCCCTCGGAAATTAAACACGCCAACATTCAACCGACGATTGACGTTACCTTAGGGGTCGAGGGACGCGACCTCGGCCACGTGTCTGAGGACATCACAAAAGCGCTGGCCGAATTTGGCAAACCCGAAGGAGACGGAGTCTGGGCGACCTATAACCCGGCGTCGAGCCAAAAGGAAACGCTCAAAGGCTCGAAGATCGTGCTCAGCGGCGAGTATTCGCGCATGCAAGATACCTTCAAGAATCTGGGCATCGGCCTGGTGCTGGCGTCGCTGTTGATGTACTTCTTGATGGTCGCGCTCGACAAGTCGTTCGTTGTTCCGGTGACCGTCATGCTGACGGTGCCCTTGTCGTTGATCGGCGTGCTGCCAATGCTGTACCTGACCGGCAGCGCCTTGAACGTGCAATCGCTGCTCGGCATCATCTTCATCGTCGGCATCAAGGTGGCCAATACGGTGTTGATGACCGATTATGCGCAGGAACTGCGCCGCCACGAGGGCCTGTCGCCGACGGATGCAATTCGCAAAGCGGCTTCGATTCGCGTTCGCCCTGTAACCATGACCGCGTTGGCGGCGTTCTTTGCCATGATTCCCACGGCCATGGCTTTGGAGCACGGCAGCGAAGCGAATGCCCCGTTGGCACGGGCGATTCTAGGCGGGCTGTTGGCGGGAGAACCCGCCACGCTGTTCGTGCTGCCGGCGCTCTTCTCGCTGCTGGTCCGCGATAAGGGCGCAACCGATCCTCACCTAGAGGCTACCGCCGTCATACCGCAGGCGGGCATTTAGTCCGGTTCCACGCGTGAAGGCGCCTCACGGCCCGTTCGATGCCGTCGGGTCGTGCGATCAACAGATCGCGCGACCCGGCGGCTTTATTGTGCGCAGCTTGGGCCGGCGCCTTCTCCGGCTGCTGGCGAAATACTAGCCGCGCGCGGCGAACACACTGCCCGCAATGCTGGCTGCCCATGAGCGGCTGCTGGGATGAGCCCAGTTTTCCAGGATCCTTCCCTACTAGCGAATGCTTGGCTTCGTAGTTCCTGGGGAATCTGACGCAAACTTCCCAAGCAATGTGAAGCGATGCGCCCGGCGAGTAAAATGGGCGGCAGAAAAAGCTTCTACGGCAAACCCCGGATTCGAAGTTCCCACGCGGCCTCGTGTTACGGGCTCATCTTTACTATAAGGAGAACATGGTGAAGTTTTCCCATTGGGGTTTAATTGCGCTATCGTCGTTGCTCGTGCTTGCCTCCGGGCTTCGCGCCGCCGAACCCGATGCGGCGACCTATGAAAAAATGGTCGATCGCGGGATCGAGTATCTGCGCAAGCAGGGCCAAGCCGAGGACGGTTCCTTCAGCAAGCAGGTCGGCCCGGGCGTGACCGCGCTGGTAACGACCGCCGTCTTGCGACATGGCCGCGCGGTGCGAGATCCGCTCGTGGCGAAGGCCCTCAAGTATCTCGAAAGTTTCGTGCAAAAAGACGGCGGCATCTACGCACCCAAGAGTCGCCTGCCCAATTACGAGACGTGCCTGGCCATCGTCTGCTTTCAAGAGGCCAACGCCGATGGGCGGTATGACAAGTTGCTCAAGCAGGCTGACGCTTATATCAAGGGCCTGCAGCGCGACAGCGACCAAGGCAAGGACGAGTCCGACGTTGCTTACGGCGGCGCGGGTTACGGCAAAGAGGGCCGACCCGACTTGTCGAACACGCATTTCTTCATCGAAGCTTTGCGGGCGGCGGGCGGCGGCGCGGATGACAAGGCGGTGCAGAAGGCGCTGGTTTTCGTTTCGCGTTGCCAGAATCTCGAATCGGAGCACAACACGACCAGGTATGCTGCGCTGGTGAACGACGGCGGCTTCTATTATACGCCCGCCGTGGATAAGGCCGACCCGGCCAGCGAAACGCCCGACGGCGGATTGCGCAGCTACGGCGCCATGACGTACGCCGGGCTGAAGAGCATGATTTTTGCCGGACTAGGACCCGACGACCCGCGAGTTAAAGCCGCCTACGACTGGGTGCGCAAACATTATGACCTGGCATCGAACCCCGGTATGGGGCAGGCAGGTTTGTATTACTACTATCACACGTTTGCGAAGGCGCTCGACGTATTGGGCAAGGACGAAATCGTCGATGCCGCCGGCGAGAAGCATGTCTGGCGGCAAGAACTTATCGCCGCCCTGGCCGAACGGCAGCGGGAAAATGGCTCGTGGACGAACACCGACCGCCGCTGGCTGGAAACCGATCCGAACCTGTGCACCGGCTTCGCCCTGCTGGCCTTGAGTTATTGCAGGCCCGAGGGCAAGTAATCTCTGACGATAGCCTTGCTAGTGCACCTGTAGCCTCCGGTAGGATAGATAAGACAGAATTGCGTTCGGGTGGGGCGCTCGGCGGTTGCCATCGTTAGAAATCCAATTACGATTCCACGCGCAGCAACATTCGCACGACGGTCCCGCGCCAAGGCGGGTCGTCGTTTGCGTGCCGGGAACCGGCCACGAGTTTTCGGCGTTAACGGCAATAACGGGACAAACTGCCGACCGCGCGCGCAAATTTCCCTTGATCCTGGAAAATTGTCAGAACTTTGCTGCATGGTGTAACCGATAGCAGCGGCTGGACAACATTCGGGTGTCCGGCGTCATTTTGCGACGGGATTGCGGGCGGAGATGCGTCACCAGCTCGCTGGTCGTCGGCCCGCTACCGCGTCTGGCAAATGCGGGGCAGGTCGGCGCGACCCGCTCGGAGTGAACGCATCGCATGCGGCATCCCGTCGGTCGTCGGATGACCTGTATTTGCGCGCCGCCAAGGGCTTGCGGCAGCTCGGAAATTGTCGCGGCCTACCCGCTTCAGCCGTCTAGCGACAGCGGAGGCCTTTAGCCGGAGCACGGAGGGACGAAGGAATGCATGGCATTCATCGCGTTAAGCAGTGGTGCCGCACCAGGATCAGAAATGCAGGGGGGGTGCACGAAGTCCACCAGCGGCTAGCGCACCAGTCGGCGCTGCTCGAGCAGATGAAGCATCTGCTGGCGACCGCCAACCACACTGCCAGCGAGGCGTTCGCGGCCGCAAACGCTTGCCGCGGCTTGCCTAATCTGTCCGAGACCGAAACGCTCGGCAGCCAACAACTGGCGCCGACCTCGCAACGCGGCGTATTTGTTTTTGGCAGCGCGCGGTCAGGCACCTCGATTCTGACAGAAGCGTTGAATTGCTCGCCCGACGTGCTCGTGCTGGTGGAAGCGGTGTTGTTCATGCACGAGCAGACTGCCGATGTCATCGAAGCGTTCAACGCGATGCATGCGAGATTTCATAGCACGCGAACCAAGGGCGCCTACTTGCCGCCCGGCCTTGTCGCGCGGGGCGGGCCGTTGGCTCTTATCCAACGACTAGCTGACGACTTCGACTATGTCGGAGAAAAAGTAGCGATTGGCCCCGGACCTTATTGGGTCAATGCCAGGAGCGCTCTCGTCGACTTTCATGCCAGGCATTTCTTTCGCTCTCATTACTTGTTGACCGCGCGAGCGCCTCTGGAATGCATGCTCTCGATCCACAACCTGTTTCCCAGTGAGCCGCTTGAATCTGTTTTTCATTGTTGGCTGACGGGCATCGAGACTTGCATCGATGCGTATCGCATACTTCCCAACTCACGCTGGCTATTCTTCGAGGATTTGAATGCCGATCTCGTGCGGCGGGCAACCGCCGAGTTGGGAATTTCGCTGCCAATTCCGCCTGCACTATTCTCTCCGGATTGCATTGTGACGAGGGTAAGCAGGGATCGCTTGCCGTCATTCTTCCAGGGATGTGAGGAGCTCTGCGCCACATGCACGGGAATCTACGAGCGTCTTAAGGCGGGCATTTGCCCTGACGAACTGGTTTGCCATGCCAGCGAGGGAAGCTCGCGTTTTTTTAACGGCATCCTGGCGATGTGCGATGTTGCCCGCGCTCAATTGCTCGCACTGGATCAACGCGGCGAAGTCCGCGATTGAACGTCGGCGCCGCGCTTTGAGCGCAAAAAGAGAGACGCGACCGAATCGGATAGCTCTCTAGGAAAAGACTCGAACTAACTCTTCTTTTTCTAAAGCGCTGTCCTGCTGAGTCAGATGGCACATTGCCGTCGGTTCAGCATTTTCGATCGCGTCCTAATCACATGGTATGGCTGTCCAGCTGGCCGGAGTAGCTGGACGGTCGTTCCTCACTTCCCGGAAGGGTGTCAAGGAAACTCTGCGGACGGGAGTTTTGCGGAGCGCCAGGGCCGCCACTCGTCGCGGCGCTAGCCGTTCCAGCTCGATGGAAGCAGACGCTTGCAGTGGTATTTGCTGCCCCACATCCATTTTCCCTGCGAGCGGCCCTTCGGTTGCACGCAGAATGCATGATCTGGACGCGCCACTCACATCCAATGCGCGAGAGGAGCATGCCATGCCGGCCAACGTCGCTCAAAAACTGATCGCCTCGCACCTTATTGAAGGGCAACCAATTCCGGGCGAAGAAATCGGCCTGCGAATTGACCAGACGCTGACGCAAGACGCTACCGGGACCATGGTCATGCTGGAACTGGAAGCGATGGAAGTCGACCGTGTGCAGACTGAATTGTCGGTGCAATATGTCGACCATAATCTGCTTCAGGAAGACAGCCGAAACCCCGAAGATCATCTATTTCTCTACAGCGCCAGCCGCCGTTACGGGCTGTGGTTTAGCAGACCGGGCAATGGCGTCAGCCACCCGCTCCATCAAGAGCGGTTCGGCAAGCCGGGGAAAACTCTGCTTGGCTCCGACAGTCATACGCCCGCGGCGGGGTCGATCGGCATGTTGGCCATCGGCGCGGGAGGGCTTGAAGTGGCAATGGCCATGGCAGGGTACCCGTTCTACGTAAAGATGCCGAAGGTCTGGGGCGTGCGGCTGGTCGGTCGGTTGCCCGATTGGGTCAGTGCTAAAGACGTCGTACTCGAGATGCTGCGCCGTCACAAGGTCAAAGGAGGCGTCGGGCGGATCATCGAATATTACGGTCCCGGCCTGGACTCGCTCTCGGCGATGGACCGGCACGTGATCGCGAATATGGGTACCGAACTGGGCGCCACCAGCACAGTGTTTCCGTCGGATGGCGAAGTTCGCCGCTTCTTGCACTACCAAGGCCGTGAAGACGACTGGATCGAAGTCCTCGCCGACGAAGGGGCGACGTACGACATCGAAGAAGAGATTGACCTCAACCAATTAGAACCTTTGATCGCGATGCCGAGCAGCCCCGACAACGTCGTGCCGGTTCGTGAAGTCGCGGGACGACCGATTTACCAGGCGTATCTCGGCTCGTCGGCCAATCCCGGCTATCGCGATTTCGCCGTCGCGGCCGAAATGGTCAATGGGCGCCGCGTCGACGAACTCGTCTCGTTCGACGTCAATCCAACCTCACGGCAGATTTTGGAAAACTTGATGCGTGATGGACGCCTACTCTCGCTTGTCCACGCGGGCGCCCGACTGCATCAGGCCGGCTGCGGCGGCTGCATCGGCATGGGGCAGGCGCCTGCGAGCGGCAAGCTGAGCCTGCGCACCGTGCCGCGTAATTTCCCCGGCAGGTCGGGCACGGCCGAAGATCAAGTGTGCCTGGTTAGCCCTGAAACTGCCACGGCGTCCGCGCTGCGGGGCGAGATCACCGATCCGCGCACCTTAGGCATTCCCTATCCGCACATCGCCGATTCGGAACATCCGCTGCTCAACCTCGAATTGTTTTTGCCTCCCTTAAACGAGGAAGAAGCCGGGCGCGTCGAGCTGATCAAAGGGCAGAACATCGTAGCCTTGCCCGAATTCGAGCCGCTGCCCGACCGGCTCGAGGCGCCGGTGTTATTGCGCGTCGGCGACAATATCTCTACGGACGAGATTATGCCGGCCGGCGCTCGAGTGCTCCCCTATCGCAGCAATATTCCTAAGATCAGCGAATTTGTCTTTCAATCCATCGACAAAAACTATTCGCGACGCGCTCGCGAGAGCGGAGATCATGCGATCGCGGCCGGCCACAACTATGGCCAGGGATCAAGCCGAGAACATGCCGCGCTGGCGCCTCGCTATCTGGGTCTGCGATTGGTGATTGCTCAGAGCTTTGCCCGGATCCATTGGCAGAATCTGATCAACTTCGGCATCCTGCCGCTCGTCTTCGCCAACGAGTCGGAGTTGGAGCGAGTTTCACCGGGCGATGTGCTGGCAGTCGAGAATCCAGCCGATCAACTCGCCGCCGGGAAGTCGATCGCGGTTGAAAACAAGTCGCGACATCAACAACTGGAGATGCGCCATGACCTCTCCGCGCGGCAAATCGAAATCGTTGTTGCCGGCGGGTTAATTAACTGGACCAGGCAGCACCGCCATGCCGGCGTATGAACTGGCCGCCATACGACAAGAAGGCTGGCGGACCGATGGGTCTCGGCACTCGTCGCCGATCTCGCGTCCGCGGCGCTCAATCGCTCCGGCTGAGCCGTTCTGCCAGTTCGTCCAAAAGGTGGCTCTGCGCGACGTTAATCTTTTTCTTCGCCTCGTCCAGCGTGAAGAACTCGGCCCGGTCGATCTCTGGGAATTCCTGAATTCGCCCCGACCGAGGCGGCCACTCGATGGAAAAAGCGTTGCTCTTGAATTGCGATGGATCACAATCCCCTTGGCAGGCCCAAGCGTGGACGACCTTGCCCCCTTTTTGTTTGATGGGCGTAAGCGCAACGCATGGCTCGCCGGGCGTAAAACCCATCTCCTCGGCAAATTCGCGTTTTGCGGCGGCGAGCAACTCCTCACCATCGCCAACCTCGCCTTTGGGGATGGTCCAAGCGCCCTCATCCTTGTTGCGAAAGAACGGTCCGCCCGGATGAGCCAACAGCACCTCGAGGACGCCGTGCTTGATGCGAAACATCAATACTCCGGCGCTGACTTTGGCCATGATTTTGGAATTCCGAACGCTCAGCCTGACCTTCCGCCAACCGTGCGATGTGAAGGGGGCGAAACATGCCCGGCTGCACCAGGGACGAATCCGCAAAAGCTGCAATCCGCGGCGATCGAAATAAAAAAACTACCCGGCTAGGACTCGAATTTAACCATAACTGTACGTCTGTTTTTCGACAAATACGCCACAAATCACTATGTTTCAGTAACTTATGTGCTCTTGTACGCCCCTCATTATTCCCCGCAAATCCCCGATTTTCACCCTCATTTAGCAAATTTCTGGGGAGATTTGGGGGAGATTTTCTTGCGTCGTTAGTGCGGCGACATAGCGTTGAGTAGAAGCGATCCACTCAACTCTGAGGTGCATCATGAACACGCAAGCCACTCTCGTCAAACGCTGCCTGGATTCCTACCGCGAAGCTAACCAGCCCTACGCCCGCGACCGCCGCTCGCTCGGCGATATGCTCGTCTGGGAAGACAGCCCTAGCCGGCTGGCCACATTCCTGAAAAGCCGGCTGTTGTGCGCCAGCACCATCAACGTTTCTTGGCTGGGGCTCGCCTGTGCCGTGCTGATGGCGCGGGCTCACGCCTAGGGCCGCTAGGCCGGCTTCTGCATTCTCTTGACCAACTTCTTTGAGGAACAAACGAATGAGCACGGGAACTAACACGGGTACACTTGACGACGTCTACGCACACCACTACCAGCACCAACTATTCCACGCGAGCAGATTGCTAATATGGGATTGGCGGGAAGCTGCATTGATTGCTGAAGAGGCTCGAAAGCTGCTAGAAGCCAAGCGAGACAAGATCGAGGCGGACGCAGCTCGATACCAGAGCCGTGAGGATCGCTATGGCGTTTTGCTCGGCGCGGTGTGCGGGGCCTTCACGCGGCTAATCGTCGATCGCAGACACGTGTTAGGCTACGATCCGCCCGAATGCGAGGCTGGCATACGGGCAGGGGTCGATAGCCTCGAACTAAGCGAGGAATGGGCCGCGGCCGAACGTGCGGAGCGCGCCGAGCTCGCCGAGCGAATCGAGACG
>JAICIG010000339.1 GCA_025924495.1 Pirellulales bacterium
ATTTGACCCTACGACTTCCTTTCTGGAGGGTGGTCTGTCAATCGAGGGATACGAATCCGAAAGCCGCAGGCGGTTGGTCCGGCAGTGGAAGCGGCTGCTTGCGAGCATTTGGCAGTGCTGGCGGCAGCGACGGTGACAAATCGTCTTGCGGTACAATCGCGGCGCCCCTGGCCCTTTCAACTGCGAGCCGAGGGCGTTTTGACGCGGCCAGCGATTATCTGTTCGCGCCCTACACTGGCGCGTCCAAGCAGCTAGGCTTCTCGACCGAGCATGTGGCAGTCTTCGGGCCAGCGACGGTGGTGCCGGCGGGCATGCGGAGCCCGCGGCGGAGATCGGGTGATCGGTCTATAGGATATTCGCGAATGCTCGTCGTGCGCTGGTAGACGGACGGCGAGCATCGCGTGCTGATGGAGGAAGGTTCAAGGCCGGGATCGTGATGCTCCGTTGGAATTCGTAAGCATGAAATGGGTCGTTGTCCGGCGCGTCGCCGGGGCGATTGCCGTATTTTTGCGCCGAAGGTTGAGCCTCTTGGCTGGCTGGCCGTCACAAGAGAAGAAGCCAAGCGGCCTCCAAAATGGCCCCGCAGACGCGTTGCCTATTAGGGCCGTCCGAGGCCGATTGAAAAACGCAGTGAGCTGACACGCGACACTGAGTCGCACATTCTACGGCGAAAGGCATGATCCGACTGACGATTACGTCGCCGAGCAACAGTCGCGCGGAGAAGCATGCGACCGACCGCAGGCGTAAACAGAACAACCGATTCACTGATTTCGATGACCGGCAAAAAGCAGCCCAACAGGTCGTGAATGCGAAGATTCTCGCCTCGCTATTTCCCGCGAAAAACGGCCCAAGCGCAAAACGGTATTTACCGTTTTGCGCCCGATGGCCCGCGCAGAAATACCGCTTTTTCCCGAGAAAGAATGCAATCGTATGCAACGGCTTGCAAAGACCCCGGGGACGGCTAAAATCGCGATATTGCCCGGGAATTTGGCGGTTTTTACGGAGGTTCTGGGGCTGGCTCGACAAGCTGGGGGTCACAGGTTCGAGCCCTGTATCGCCCACTTCCTCGGATTCCGTCAGGCCAAAGCAATTCGGCAAGACCCGATTAAATACGGGTCCCATTTCACGAAACACGACAGAATTGGCCAAAGGCCTGACGGGGATTGTTCTGAAGGCTTAAGCGCCAATCTATTCCGAGGCTAAGGCCAAGGGAGCCCGCGTCTCTGGCTTTCCGTTGCTCTGTGATCCCTATTTGCGTGGTTGTGAGCGCTTTACGCAGCGCCAACTTGCCCGATTGAAGCCGTCTGCCACATCTTGCTCGCCACGGGGATGAAGAGGCAAGGGCGCGCTGCAAGCGATGCACTGCCTTGCCGACCACACTCAGTCGATGGCGGCGGCGTGTCGGCCGGCCTTTGGGTCTCCGGCGGCATGAATCATACGATTCTCAGGATCGATGTAGATCATCACCGGATTAGCGATCGCGCCGGGAGTCGTAGACAACTTGTGGCCGCGTCGGGCGAGGTCATCGCGAA
The DNA here is from genome assembly GCA_025924495.1 of Pirellulales bacterium. The sequence goes on from JAICIG010000339.1 coordinate 1,533, forward strand.
CGTCGGCGCCGATGGCTTCGTTCACTCGCAGCGTGCCCGCGCCCAGGAATGCTGCAGCTCGATCGGGGTTGGGGTCGAACGAGTCCTGATGGTGTGAGGTGTTGAATCGCGGCGCCGTGACCGCCTGGTCGGGCGACATTCCGAACTCGATGTGGTTCAGCAGTACATTGAGCGTGGTCTGATCCTGGAGATCGCCCCCCGCGACGCTGATGGCGATGACCGGTTTGCCGTTCTTCGTCACCAGAGTCGGCGTGAGCGTAATTCGCGGACGTTTGCCGGGCTGGACTCGATTGGGATGGCCTGGCGCCGTGTTGAGACTGCGGACGCGATTGCCTTGAGTTACTCCTGACGGGCCAGGCTGATTGGTGAGGAGATTGCAGCTAGGCGTCGCCGCGACGACGTTGCCCCAGCGGTCGGCGACCACGCAAGTCGTCGTATCCCGAATCGGAATCGTGCCGGGCGATTCGCCGGATGAGCCTGTATCGAGAAGCGCACGCATTCCCCGCGGATCGCCCGGCCTTCTAATGAGCGAGGCGGCGCTCATTTCGATCAGCGGCCGGCGCAGGCTCGTATATTCATCGGAGAGTAGTTGGCGGAGCGGTACATCGACGAATCGCGGGTCGGCATAGTATTCATCTCGGTCGGCCAGGCCCAGCTTCAAGGCTTCGGTTACCACGTGGATATAGTCGGCGGACTGATGGCCCATGGCTTTGAGATCGAAACCTTCGAGCAACCGCAATGTCTGGCAGAGGTACGGGCCCTGGGTCCACGGCCCGCACTTGTAGACGGTGTAATCGCGGTACGTCACCGAGACGGGATCTTCCACCAGCGTGCGATGTGCGGCAAGGTCGGCCTTGCGCAGGAACGCCCCAGTGGCGATATACCAGGCTTCCAACTCGTCGGCAATGTCGCCCGTGTAAAACCGATCGCGGGACGCGGACAATTTGGCTTCGCGCGTGCCGGCCTGATTTCGCTCCGCTTCGACGAGCTTGCGCAGCGTGATGGCCAGGCGCTGATGCCAGTCTTCCTTTCCTTGATCGAGCAGCGCGAGCGTCGGCCGGACCGCCTGCTCGAAAGAAATCGTGCCGTAGAGCTTGAGCAGGGTTACGCAGAGATCGATGGCGCCCGGGACAGGCGCCGCCTGCATGCTGCCTTTCGAGGGGATGCCGTGGGCGTAATACCACTCGATCGTCTTGGGATCCAGCGGGGCGGCGCCTTGGCCGCAGAGTACTTTCACCTCCTGCTGTTTGGCGTCGAAGATCAGCAGCGGAACCTCGCCTCCGATGGCAAAGTTTCCGTAGTCGGTAACTGCCAGTGCCAGCAGCGTCGCGGCGGCGGCATCGGCCGCGTTTCCGCCTTGGCTCAGGATTTCGATTCCCGCCGCCACCGACGCGGCCTTCCCCGCAGCTACGGCGCCGCCTTGGCCCGAGTCTTTCCAACTAATCTCGTCTGCATGGAGGCAGATCGCAACGTTCACGCACGCCAGTGCAAGGAACGCGGGTAAAAGCACGAAATGCGAGGTCGAACGTTTCATCATCGATTCTCCCGTCGGCGAGTTGACAGCGCCGCCATTGTCGTCCCGACCGCGGTAGGTCGCAAGAAAATCGGTTGCCCACGCTCGTCTGATTGGCGGCTGAATAAATCGAAAGCAAATCGTCAACGGCACCTGGCCCGAGGTCCTGCGACCGCCGCGGGCGGTCCGAAACCGGACTTGTGGGAAGTCGCACCGCGATCGTCACTTAGGCGGAAAGATTCGCGACTTTCTCAGCCTGCCGACGGCCTTTCGGCGGGCAGCCCGTTGAATTTCTCGGCATTTACGGCGACCATGTAAGTGTGGCTCGCCCCGGGCTCAAATGCACTCCCCCCTGCCCCGCCTAATCCCGCGATGAAGATTCTTTGCTGCCGACTTTGGTTCTCGACGGCCCTGCTGCTTGGCATGGTCGCGAGCGTGCAATCAGCTCCGCCGGCCCTCGACTTCAATCGCGACATCCGCCCGATTCTCTCGGAGAATTGCTTTTATTGCCACGGACAGGACGCCAACAAGCGAAAGGCCGATTTGCGGCTCGACACGCGCGAGGTCGCCGTTTCTTCGGGGGCGATCGTCCCGAACAATGCCGCGGCCAGTTCGCTCATTGCCCGCATTAATACCGCCGACATCGACGAGCTGATGCCTCCCCCCGACTCCAATCGGCGGCTGTCGGTCGAGCAGAAGAAGCTGCTGGAGAGGTGGATCTCGGAAGGGGCGCCCTATGCGACCCACTGGGCTTTCATTGCACCCGAGCGTCCGCCGGCGCCGGAAGTCAAGCACGCCGATTGGGTCCGCACGCCCATCGACCGCTTCGTGCTGGCGAAGCTCGAGGCCGCGGGGCTTGCTCCGTCGCCCGAGGCGGACCGGGCCACGCTCATCAAACGTCTGGCGATCGATCTGACGGGGCTGCCGCCGACCGCCGACGAGGTCGATGCGTTTATTGCCGACGCCGATCCGGCGGCCTACGAGGAATTAGTCGATCGCTTGCTGGCCAGCCCGCACTATGGCGAGCGGATGGCGCTCGATTGGCTCGATGCGGCGCGCTACGCCGATAGCAATGGCTTTCAGCAGGATGGCGACACCTGGCAATGGATCTGGCGCGACTGGGTGGTGCGGGCCATCAACGCCGACTTGCCCTTCGATCAATTCACCGTCTGGCAGTTGGCCGGCGACCTGATGCCCGAGGCGACCACGGATCAGAAGATCGCCAGCGCGTTCAATCGCAATCACCTGCTCAATGGCGAGGGAGGTGCGATCGCGGAAGAACAGCGGTACGTGAATCTGTTTGATCGTATCGACACCACGGCGACAACGTGGCTGGGGCTCACGATGGCCTGTGCTCAGTGCCATGATCATAAATACGACCCCATCACGCAACGCGACTATTACAGCTTGCTCGACGCTTTCAATCGCGTGCCGGAGAGCGGAACGCCGCAGTTCTTTTCGTCGCGCATCCGCGTGGCGAATCCAGTGCTGGAGCTGCCTACGCCCGGGTACTTGGCGAAAATCGCCGAGTTCGAAAAGCAGATTGCCGCGGCGACCGAGCCGGCGAAGATGGCGGCCGACGCGGCCTATCAAGGCTGGTACGCGGGAGTGACTGCTGACGGCAAACCGGCCGAAGGCAAAGGGCTGCCCGAGGCGGTCGCTGCAATCTTACGCAAGCCGGAGAATGAACGAAGCGAAGAGGAGAAAAAGTCGCTCGACGCAGGTCTGCGGAAGCACTTTGATGAAAAGGTGCGGCCGGGTCTGTCCAACAAGATTACGCCTCTGGGCCATCTCGACTCGCTCAAACAGCAACTGGGCGCTTATCGGGGCGATCAGCTTCCGCGCGTGATGGTGATGAGCGACGCACAGCGGCGTGAAACGACGATTCTTCATCGCGGCGATTACCTCTCGCCGGGAGAGAAGGTCTCGTTCGCAACGCCGGCCTTTCTGCCGCCGCTCGCTGACAATGCACCGCGCGACCGGTTGGGGCTTGCGCAGTGGTTGGTATCTCCTCAGCACCCGCTCACGGCGCGAGTGCAGGCGAACCGGATGTGGCAATATTTCTTCGGCGTCGGGATTGTGAAAACCGCCGAAGATTTCGGCGTGCAGAGCGAATATCCCACCCACCGCGAATTGCTCGACTGGCTGGCCACGGAGTTCATCGCTCGCAATTGGAGCCGCAAGGCGATGCACCGGCTGATTGTTACAAGCGCCGCCTATCGTCAATCGAGCCGCGTCACGCCGGAGCATTTGGCGCGAGATGCTGAAAACCGGCTCTACTCGCGGGCGAGCCGATTCCGCATGCCGGCGATGATTCTGCGCGACTGGGCGCTGGCGGCGGCCGGCCTGCTCGATGGGCGGATCGGCGGGACGCCCGTCTATCCGTATCAGCCCGATGCGATTTGGGGGGCGTTGGCGATTACCAAAGAACGCGACTTTACCTATCCGGCATCTTCCGGCGCCGACCTTTATCGTCGCAGTCTCTATACATTCTGGCGCCGGACGGTAGGCCCGGCCAACATGTTCGACGCCTCGAACCGGCAGACTTGCCGGGTGCGACTGGCCGTGACGAGCACGCCGCTGCACGCGCTTACCATGTTGAACGATCCGACGTGGGTCGAGGCGGCGCGCATGCTTGCTCAAGCAAGTATGAAGGCATCGGGCAATCTCGATGACCGCCTTGCATACGCGGTTCGGCGCGTCTTGGGCAGAATGCCGAACGGTCGCGATTTAGAGACGCTGCGCCGGCTGTATGAAAAACAAGCGGCGATCTACCGTAGCGACCCCGCGAGCGCCACAGAGCTGCTCGGCGTGGGAGCCGCTAAGCGAGACGAGTCGCTCGACGTTGCCCAGCACGCCGCCTTGTCGGCCGTGTGCCTGGGGATTTTGAATCTTGACGAGGCGATGACAAGGGAATGAGCGAATGTCGCCGTGCTCCGCTCGAGAAGCGACATAACTGCAACGATCCTGAGAACACCGGCATGAACGATCTGTTTACTGAAAACGCCGCTCGCGTCACTCGCCGCCGATTTTTCGGCTCGGCGGCTGGCGGTGTCGGTTTGGCGGCGCTCGCTTCCCTGTTAAGCGCCGACACTGCCAAGGGAGCCGGCGAAGCCGCTGCGCTGCCCGGCCGGCCGGCTCTCGCGGGCTTGCCACACCATCCGCCAAAAGCCAAGCGAGTCGTCGTACTCTGGCAAGGAGGCGGCCCGTCGCATGTCGACCTGTTCGATGACAAACCGCTGATGAGGGAGCTGGCCGGCAAGGACATTCCCGACTCCGTCCGGGGCATGACTCGTTTGTCTACGATGTCGAGCGGCTATGGTAAATGGCCAACGGTGCCGGCGATCAAGCCGTTCAAACAGTACGGCCAGTCTGGAATCGCGATGACCGAGATGCTGCCGCGCGTAGGCGCCTTAGCCGACGAGATTTGTCTCGTGCGCAGCATGCATACCGAAGCGGTCAATCATGCTCCCGGCGTGACGCTGTTTATGACCGGAGCGCAAACGCCGGGCCGGCCCAGTATGGGAGCCTGGCTCTCGTATGGCCTCGGTTGCGAGACCGATGACCTCCCGGCGTTCGTCGTGATGACCTCTTCCGACAAAGGCAAAACGTGCGGACAGCTCTTCTTCGACTATTACTGGGGCAGCGGATTCCTGCCCAGCCGATTTCAGGGCGTGCGATTCCGTAACACGGGCGACCCCGTGCCCTATCTCGCCAATCCGCCCGGTATGAGCCGCGAGAGCCGCCGCGCACTCTTGGACGAACTGGCCGCGATGAACCTTGCGCATCTGGCCGACTACGGCGACGCCGAGATCGACACGCGAATCGCCCAGTATGAGATGGCTTTCCGAATGCAATCCAGCGTTCCCGAGCTGGTCGACTTTTCCGGCGAAACTCAGGCCACCATCGATCGCTACGGTCCCGACGCGCTCGTCAAAGGTTCATTCGCTAACAACTGCCTGATCGCGCGGAGGCTGCTCGAGCGCGGCGTGCGGTTCGTCCAATTGATGCACTCGGGCTGGGACCAGCATGGCAATCTCTACACGCAGCTCGCCGAACAGTGCCGCGACACGGACGCACCTTCGGCGGCGCTCATCACAGACTTGAAGGAACGCGGCATGCTCGATGATACGCTCGTCGTCTGGGGCGGCGAGTTTGGACGGACTCCCTTCGGTCAAGGCGACCCCGCCAGCCCTAAGGGGCGCGACCACTTCGGCAAAGCTTACAGTTGGTGGCTGGCGGGCGGCGGCATCAGGCCCGGTACGGTCTATGGCGCGACCGACGACTTCGCCTGGAATATTACCGCTGACCCTGTTCATGTCCACGACATGCAAGCCACCATCCTGCATCTGTGCGGCATCGATCACACCAAACTGACCTTCCGCTATCAGGGCAGGCAATTCCGATTGACCGACATCCACGGAGAAGTCGTGAAGGGCATGCTGGCGTAATTCCTTGAATCGTCGGACACCGCCGGGGCAAGCCTTGCCGCAAACGATCGCTGGGTGGCACGCGTACTACGCCTCTGGCAAGTCGACGACGAGCACATGAACGACCAGCTTCACTCCCCAGCCTAATTCTTGCGAATCCTTGTCGATGCGGCTGATCATGACTCGAACGCTGCGCCCCTCGAGCGAGATGACGCGAAATGCAAATTGATCCGGCCAGTGCTCTTCCGACATTTCCGCGGTAAAGCTGACGAAAGACGGCCGGGGAGGATTCTCGCCACGTCCTTGAGCGATCGGTATATCGACAATCAGTGGCGCGTTGTTCGAATTGCCGTGGATTTCGTGCGAGTAGGCGTGAATCTCCGCAGGTTGCGGCGGCAGCTCTGAGAGATTCTTGGCCGGCTTGCTTTCGGAGGCGGCTGGTTTCGCGCTCGCTTTCTTCACGGAGCGCGGAGCTTTCGGAGCCGGCTTCTTTTCTGTAACTTTCTTTTTCGACATGACTATGGTCCGAGGAATTCCAGCGTTGCCGCGGTCGGTTCATTGCGGCTGCAAGCGGCAGCCGATCAAACCTCAAGCATAGTTGGGCTGACGGGCCGTTGATAGCATTCGCCGCCGGGGAATTCCATCAACCTCGTTCCCGGACGCAACCACCGTTTTGCCGCTCGTAGACCTCATCCGGCGGCCGGCAGTGCAGACTCATTTCCTAACTTAAGGGAAGTCCCTGCTCCTAAACTTCCCGGCCGTCAAACACCCAGGGGTGAGCATTGGCATTGCCTTATTGGGGCGGGCCTAATTGAGCTGTGCTTTATGCGTCCGGTAACGCCACACAAGATCGACAAGGAATTTTGTGTGGCTGAAGCACGTGGATGCGAACTAGCTGACAGAATTCCCGCCGTTCGCCGATTGAATGGCAAGTGTCTGCGATGCTCAAGCGACCGCGGGGCTTATCAAAGCACAGTCAGCAATTCGCTTCTTATGCCGGTTTAGCCGACGTTCTGCGGCAAAAGCGGCAGTTGCTCCGGCGAGACAATCCATCCTCGGCACCTCGCGGCGCCGCACTTGCACGGAATCGCGGCGTCTGCTGACCAGGCATAGTCGATCGTCAGCTCGTCCCCGGGCTCGATCCTCGTCAACGCCTGCAGCCACAGCCGATCGCGCGGTTCGGGCACTTCCGCCTCCCACCAGAAGATCTCGCAGTTGGGCTGGCAGCAGTGGTTCACGTAGCGAAAAGGAGAGGCTGGCTCAAGGCCCAGACCATCGCCGAGCTCCATGCAATAATCCGATACGTAGCCAGGGTCGTCGATCACGCGGCCGTAGATAACGCCGATCACTTGCTGCGGTCGAAACCGTCGG
>JAICIG010000340.1 GCA_025924495.1 Pirellulales bacterium
GGCCGACCTGCGGATTGTCGATTACCGAGGCCGAGCGAGCTCTGCCCGGCATTATCGACTCCGTGGAAGTGGAATTGGCCAGGTTGGGCCTTTCGGGCGAGCGGTTTACGATTCGCATGACGGGTTGCCCCAACGGCTGTGCGCGACCGTACAACTCCGATGTCGGCCTGGTGGGCAAAACGGCCGGCAAGTATACGGTGCTCGTCGGCGGCAGGCTGCTCGGCGATCGGTTGAACTTCATCTACAAGGACCTCGTGCCTGAGGAAGAGGTCGCCGCCACGTTGCGACCGCTGTTTATGTACTTCAAGCACGCCCGTCATCCGGGCGAGACGTTTGGCGACTTCTGCTATCGCAAAGGGGCGGAAGACCTCGCAAATTGGGCCGCTGGCTATGAAGCGGAAACGGCGGGTGCGGACCGCGCTGTTGCGCCGACTGCCTGATCGCACGGACGTAAATCGACGGCCATGTTGCCAAGCCTGGCGGCGCCGCATCCCGAACTTCGATCTTCAAAACATCTTGGCTCAGGAGATCCGGCATGATGCCGCTCGCGCCTTGGATGAAACGTCTGTTGTGGTTTGTCGGCGGTTACAACATTCTTGCGGGCGTGAACATGCTCTGCTTCTATCACGAGTCGTACAAAGTGATGGGAGTCGCCAAGCCGCAATTGAACCTGCCGATTCAGCTGGTCGGCGTGCTCGTAGCGCTGTTCGGCATTGGCTACTGGTTGGTGGCGCGCAACCCGATCGAAAACCGCAACATTCTGGCGCTGGGCTTCTGGAGCAAATTGCTGGGCAGCGTGCTGGGGATTTACTACGTTGCGGTCGGCAAGTTACCGCTGGCATTCCTGGCGGTTTTGTTCTTCGCCGATATCGTCTACTTGCTCCCCTTTTACGTGATCATCACCCGACTATATCGTCTGGCGGCCGAGCGCGATGCCTTGGCGGCGCGGCTGGTCGTTACGCCGATTTCGCAGAGTGATCGGACGGCTGCCTAAAGCTAGCGCAGCAGGCCCAGCTCAGCCCCGATCGGTTGCATGGCGTCGATGACGAACTGGATGTGTTCGTCGAGCGGCACGCCGAGATCGTCGGCGCCGCGCGTGATGTCTTCGCGGTTGACCGCGGCGGCAAATCCCTTCGCCTTGAGCTTCTTTTTGACGCTGCTGGTTTGCATGCCCGCGATTCCCTCGGGCCGCACCATAGCCACGGCGGTAATAAAGCCCGCCAGTTCGTCGCAGGCATAGAGCGTTTTATCGAGCCGCGACACGCGAGGGCAGTCTGTGAGGTAGTCGGCGTGTGACTTGATAGCGTAGATCACCTGCTGTGGATAACCTAGGCCGGCGAGTATTTCGGCCCCTTTCAACGGATGATCCGGCGGATTCGGCCAGCGCTCGTAGTCAAAGTCGTGCAGCAAGCCGACGATGCCCCAGGTCTCTTCGTCCTCTCCGAACTTGCGGGCGTAAGCTCTCAGCGCCGCTTCGACGGCCAGCATGTGCTTGCGCAGGCTGTCGCTTTGCGTGTACTCGCATACCAAAGCATAGGCGGAGTCGCGATCGAGGGTCATATCGAGCGATTAAAGTGTTGACTGCGGCGACGCGCCAATCGCGAAGATTTAGCCGCGAAGTCGATCACTGGGCCTCTTTGTCGTTTCCGGCTTTGTCGGGATCGGAGTTAGCTGCTTCATTTTGCAGCTCTCTCCACGGCTTGCCGGCTTTATAGCTTTCCAATTCCTTAGAAAGCTGTTCCTTCATCGTTTCGTCGCCCATCTCGACGGCCTTGCTCGACCATTTCTTTGCCTCGTCGAAATCGCCCGTTTCGGCATAAGCGGCGGCGAGCGTGCTGAGGATGTGAGCTTGTTTGTATTCCGTCACTTCACAGGCCTTGGTTGCCAGTTCAATCGCTCTCTTGCCGTCGCGCAGTTTCTCTTCCGGCGAGGTCGCTAGAAGCCAGGCGAGATTATTGAGCACTCCGCTATTCTCTGGATCGAGCTTGATCGCCTGATCATAATCGGCCAGCGCTTCTGCCTGCTTGCCGATGCTCAGGTAGGTGTCGGCTCGGCCCTGATGCGCGAACCAGTTGGTCGGCTCCTGCTGGAGCGTCTCAGTATACGCCTCGATTGCCTTCTCGAACTGTTTCTTGGCGCCGTAGATCATGGCCAGCCGCAGCAAAGTGGCGGTGTCTTCTGGCGTTTGCGCATGTTGCCGCTCTAACTCCGGTAAAACTTCGTCTACCTTGCCGGCCGCCGCGACCAACATGGCCCAAATGCGAATCGCCTGGCTCGATCCGGGCGCCAAAGTCACGGCACGGTCAGCATCAGCCAAACCTTCTTCCCACTGTTTGGTCTGGCCATAGACTTGCGCGCGCAGCAGCAGGGCGTAGACATTGTCCTGCGAGACCTTCAGCGCCTGCGTGGCGTCGTCGATGGCCGCCTGGTTATCGCCAGCCAGAAAATTAATTCGCCCGCGCTGGATTAACGGCACGGGCGATTCCGGGTTGAGCTCGGCAGCTTTGGTCAGACTCTCGCGCGCTTCGTCCCACTTTTCCAACGTGCTAAGGGCCAGACCTTTCGCTTCGTGCGTCGTCGGATCATCGGGATCTAACTTCAGCGCGGCATCGAAATCGCGCAACGCGTCCTGGGCCTTGTTCTGTGAGATATAGAAGTTGCCGCGATCGCGCAGCGGCCTGGCGTCATCCGGCGCCAGCTTGACCGCCTCATTGAGATCGGCCAGTTTCTTGTCGGAGTCTTTTTCCACGCCGGCTCGAAGCCGCAGCGCCTCGGCAAGCGAAGCGTCGTCATCTTTGATCAAACGAACTGCCGCGTCGAGCGCTTGTTTGGCCCGCTCGGCATCGCCGAACGGTAGCGATTGGAGCTTACCCATTAGAAGCTGCGCGGGGGCCAGGTCGGGATTGGCCTGAACGGCGCGCTCCAATTCGGCAACGGCTAGCTGCCAGCGCTGAGCGGCCTGCACGTCGAGCTGTGCGCCATCGACCAAGGGGCTGCTGACGACCTCGGCCCGTTTCAGTAGCGTGGAGGCCAGCAACTGTTTGGCGAACGCCTGATTGTCTTTGCTCAGCCCTTTGCTGAGGGCGCTTTGGCACAGGTCGGCAACCAGGCCCAATTCGCGGTACGACTCGGCGGATAATTTCGTCTCGATGGCCCGATCCAAATCGTCCTGGCCTTCATCCTCGGCCATTGCGGGCGAAATACAGACCGCGACGACTAATGCGGCGGAAAAAAGGCGGAGCAGCGGCGAATGTTTCAGCATAAACTCAATTCCTCGCTGGGGAGGGCGTCGAACTTCAATTGCCGCTCAGCGGCAGTGAACGCAGGCTCAAGCCAAGGCGCCCCTAACCACTGCAGGTCACAGGGGCCGAATTGCCGCGTATTTCCACCGCACCACTGGCAATTTGCCAGGACGCATTATGACGGGTGAAGCCCGAAAACGCTATCGTAGCTTGCTACCGGCCGGATCTCGGTCCTTTAAAGGGGAGCAGGCAAATCACGGCGGCAAAAGATGATCGCGGCCGCTACATACGCCGCCAATCCCAGGCCGATCAGCGTGCCGTCATATCGCAAGCTCAACTCCCAGGCTCGTTCCGGGCTGACCGCCATGACCTGCGGTTCAAAAGCCCCTAAGAAAGTGCCGTACATCAGCCAGTCGAACTTAGGCGCCAGACGGCCAATAACTTTGATCACCAATTGCACCATATAGAAGCCGCCCATGATGCCGATGGCGCGCCAGCGGTAACTTTCACAAGCCGAGATCATGGAACTCGCTGCCGCGAGAAAGAACGTCAGCGCAAACAGGTTGCCCGCGGCGGGAATGAAATCGGCAAAGGCGACCTCATCCGACATGCCGCACGCAGCGAGCCCTTGAACGGTGCCCAGCCAGGCGGAGATCGCCAGCACGGCGGCGCCCAGCGTCGTCACGATGGCATGCACTGACAAGACCGCCAGCCGGCTGACCGGCTGCGCCAGCAGGATCTCCATCGTGCCGCGCCCGATCTCGCCCGCCACGCAGTCGGAACCGCGCGCCAGCGACCAACTGAGCACGGCAAACACGGCGACGGGATCGATATAGGCTAAGGCAATGCGGCCGGTATCGGTTGCCAGCTTCGAAAACGGCAAATTGATCATCGAACGAAATTCGCCGGGCAGCGCCTGCATAATGACCTTGTACGCGCCAAGATCGACGAGGCTCGTCAGCCACACAAATAGCCAATGAAACACGAACATCAAGGCGGTCAGAGCCAGCAGCAACGGCCGCGCCTCGTGAAACGTCTTCGACCACAAGGCTCTATTCATTGCCTCTCTCCCGGCCGGCCAGTTGCATGATTTGCTCGCGCTCGGCCCGCTTAGCATCGTCAGAGCAATCCGGCGAGCCATTCTGGCTCTCCAGCGGGTGATAACTATCGTACACGGCCCGCAAGCCAAGCGGTTCAACGTTTACCTCGGCGAGCGGCAGCGTCGCTAACCAACCAAGCAGCGGCGAGAGTTCGCCGGGCGTATAGATGGTTACGGAATCATGGCGTGTCGAGATGGTCAATTGGCCGGCCAGCGCCATCGGGGCAGGCGGCAGCGGCCCGGTGAGCCGCGCGCGAATGCGATGCTGTCGGCGGATATCGGCCACGCGTTGCACATGGACCAACTCGCCTAGGCGCATGATGCCGACGCGGTCGCACGCTTGCTCGGCTTCGTCCAAGACGTGAGACGAGAAAATAATGGTCCGCCCAGCGGCCCGCGCCTCTCGCACTAAGGCCAACACCTCGCTGCGCACGTTAGGGTCGAGGTTGGCCGTTGGCTCGTCAAGAATTACTAGCGGCGTTTCGGCTGCAAGCACTCCCGCCAATGCCAGCTTCTGCCGCATCCCGGTGGACAGCATCGATACTTTCCGCGACAGTTCCAACTGCAGACGCTCGGCCAATTCCAGTGCTCGGTTGAAGCTCGCTCCAGGACGGATGCTGCAAAAGAATCGCAACACATCGCGGCCGCGCATCTGACGAAACAGCCGAGCGTCGCCAGGCAAGTAGCCGACGCGAGCATGGACTGCAACGCTCTGCCGATAGCAGTCCAAGCCGTCGATCCAGGCCGAGCCGGAGGTCGGACGCAAAAAGCCCATCAGCAAGCGAATCAGCGTCGTTTTGCCCGATCCGTTCGGGCCGAGCAGCCCGTAAACCTCGCCACGCTCGATCTGCAAGCAACAGTCGCTTAAGGCAGTTACATCACCGTAACGTTTTGTCAGTGAATGGGTTTCTACGAGCACCGCGACGTTTTCCCGGGAGTTTGGCATTTCGCCAGCGTGTTTGTCCTGCTCTTCATTGTCAAGGCCGCCGGCGAGTTGGCAAGGCATGCCCGCGCCGCTGCGGTTGAATAACCGCAATGCTCAGATCGCGATAACTCGCAGCAGGGCAATCGATCGCCCATCGACGACGTCTGAACTCGCAGACGATCCGAATAGCAATTCAACGACCGTGGGCAGTTTTCATTAGCTTCCGCGAGCCGTAAAGTCGGTAATACCCGAGGTTATCGATCTCGGGAAACGCGCGAAGCGCTTCTGCAGGCAGCTTGCATTTTGCAGCGATCGCCTGCCAATCGGCGGCGGCTGGAGCGATGACATAGATCCAAGCTCGCCGATCGTCGCCGGCTTCCGTTTGGGCGCCGACAACAGATTGCCCCGCACGTTGGAAATAGTAAATCAGATTCCAATGGTCCTCATCGGCAAAGTAAACGCGAAACGGTTGCCCGTCGGCGGTCAATTGCTTCACTCGTTCGACGACCGCTGCCGGGCGGTAATCGGCGGCGTAGTAATTGAAATAGCCGTCGTGGGCGCCAGGATGCGCGGCGCAGAAAGCTTCGAGCCGCGACGGATATGTCCAGAGCTGCGGCGCCAGCACGGCGGCAACTAGCAACGCTACGGCCAACGCGGCTGCCGACTCGGTGGCGATGGCTTTCAGCCGGATCGACTTTGTCAGTTCGCCCAGCGCCCAGCCCTCGGCCAACGCGATGACGGGCAATAGCGGACAAAAGTTCCGCGGGAAGGGGCTAATCCCCAGTGCGCCGGTCAGTAAGAACGCGCCGCAGAGAACGACCGCGGTCATGGCCGGCAATGCCGCCGACGCGTCCGTCGTTCGCCGCATGCGGCGGACGGCCCAGGCGAGCGCCCCGAGCAAGAACAATGGCGCCAAAGGAAAAAAGTCGTGCGTCGCCGGCGTGATAAAGTTGCGGGCCGCCGCCGCCAGTCCCGCTACAGTGAACTTACTCGGCAGCCCTCGATGTTCTAGCATCTGCCCGGCGATTGGCGCGTACAGCACAGCGGCTAGAGCGACTCCTGCTATCCATGCCGCGCACACGGCAGCCAGGGTGCGACTTTTGATGGCCTGTTCGTTTGCAACCGTTGGCGTTGCCTCTCCGTTGCTGAAAGGCGGCCAGACCGACCATACAATCGCGACTCCGGCTAGCGGGATGAAAAATAGTAGATTCGTCGGAATGACGTACAAAAACGCGGCGCCGACCAGGGCCGTTTGAGCGAGACGTGAAAATGCGATCGAGCGCTGGCCCGGAATCGTCAGATTGACGAGCCACGCCAGAAGGAGCATTGATAGTCCGTACCCTCGCACCTGGATCGCGTGAATCAGAAACATCTGATTCAGGCCTAGCAATAACGTTGCTAAGGCGCCCGCTCTCAGGTCGCCTAGCTGGCAGCCGGCCCGAAACGTGAGCCAGAGCGTTCCCGTCGCGAAGGCCAGCGAAGGAAGCCGCAAAATGAAGTTGCTGTCTGAGATCAGATGTACCGGCCAGAGCAGCAGCGAATACAGCACATGATTGTTGGGCGCCGAGTAATCGGTAACGATCTTCGCCGGGCCGCCGGCGACGAACATGAGGAGCGTATAGATTTCGTCGTGCCACAAATCGAGATTCAGCCGCGCCGCGCACAACGCCAGCGGCGCAGCGGCCGCTAACAGGAACCACTGCCAAGGGCGAATTGCGTTCGGCTTCTCCTGGCGTTCTGGCGGCTCTGTTCTTCTGCGAATTTGTCGACGCCGAGTCATCGATCCGAGCTAGCCGATAGAGGTAGATTATGCTTCAGCATAACGAAGCAGCGCGTGCAGCATGCGCGTTGTTATGCTGAAGCATAACCTACGGCGAACACGCCGCGCCCGGAAAAGCTATCGGTTGAACAAGAACGCCGGACTGTTGAGCAAGGCCCAGGCCAGGTCTTGGGCGCCGAGCAAGCGATAGGCGTCGGGTTGCTTGTTGGCTTCCGCTGCTAACGCCGACAGCCGTGCGAGTTCCGGATCGATCGAGCGGAAGTATTTAGTCAACTCCGCCTTTTGCTCCGCCGTGCGTGCGTCGGCCGCGACAGCCAAGATCGCAGCGATCGGCGCCGGAGGTCCTTGTAGACGCAAGGGACGCTTCGAGGCGGTCGCCGACAGTCTGAATCGGCCAATCGTATGCTGGCCGCCAAATTGCTGGTCAAGCGTGATCGTCAGCTGCGTGCCGCCGGCGGCGCCAACGTCTTGCGCCGTTTCGAATACGGCCGTGTGCGGTTCGCCGAACTTAGGAGCGATGGCCCAACCGCTTGATCCTAGTGCATTGCCGTCAATCGCCAACGTGGCGGGAAAACCATCTTGATTGAAGTCCGATGATGCGTTCTGCAACGGCACGGGCTTGGCCTGCGTCGCATCGGCAGCAGGGGCCGCTGATAAACGCACTTCGTTAAGCACCAAATTGCCATTCGGGGCTCGGCCCGGACCCTTGGCGGCCAGGCTGTCGTCAGGCAGCAATTCGATTCGCAAACCAGTAATGGTCGTTAAATCGGTTTTAGCGACAATGGTGTAGACGTCCGTCGCGGCATTCGTACCGCTGGCCAACACCGAACCATCAGCCTGCTTCGCCAACGTGGCGTAGCCGGCCGATGACAGCGATGCAGGGTCGAGCGTTTGCCAGACCGGCGCGGCTTGGTTTTGCTCCCATTCCGCTTGCTTTGCCGGAAGTTGCTCGCGCTCGTAAGCAGCCAGTGCCGCGATGTGTTTTTGCTGTTCATCCTGCTCGGCCTTGATCGCGTCGAGCGAAGCAGCCACTTCGCTTTCCGTCGGCAGGCGGCAGAGTACTGACAAGAAGATCTGATCGATCACCTTGCGATCGTCCTTTTCGCTGGCTACGAATTTGGCAATCGCGTTGTCCGGGCTCGAGATGGCGTTGGCAATCGTGGGACCGTTGACCAGATTCAACGCCTGACCGAGCATCACGCCGGTCGAGCGCTCGCACTCGCAAGCGCTTTCGCGCGGCGGCTTGCCGAAAAGATTCAGGAAGCCGTCGGCGAGTTGGACATCGCTGTCGGGTAGCTGGGTGGCCAGGAAGCTGGTCGGCACTCCGGGCAACCGAATCTCCGTGCCGGTGACCCGATGCACGGCGTCGTACAGTGTTTCGGCGGGGAGACGACGCGCAATCGCATGCGAGTAGTTGATTTCGTCGTCCTGGTTCCATTCGTTGGTCGAGAGCGAATGTTGATAGACTCGCGACTTGCAGATCGTGCGGAACAGGTGCTGCGCGTCAAAGCCGCTGCTGACGAATTCTTGCGTCAGGCGCTCGAGCAATTCGGGATTGGTCGGCGGATTGCCCGCACGAATGTCATCGAGCGGCTCGATGATGCCGATACCGAGCAAGTACCCCCAGATGCGGTTGACGTAACTCTTGGCGAAGTAAGGATTGTCTTTCGAGGTGACCCAGCGCGCCAATTGTTCGCGGCGCGCTGCATCCGTCGGCGCAAAGCCGGTAAACTCGTAAGGGAACTTGGGAGCCGCGACCTGGCCGGTCCGCACGTGGTTCACTTCGCCCC
>JAICIG010000341.1 GCA_025924495.1 Pirellulales bacterium
ACACCACGCTCGAGCTGGTGGAAGGCATGCAGTTCGACAAGGGCTACATCTCGCCCTATTTCATCAACCGGCCGGCCGAGATGGACTGCGTGCTGGACGACGCCTACATCCTGATCCACGAAAAGAAGATCGGCAACCTGCGCGAGTTGATTCCGCTGCTGGAAAAGACCAGCCAGTCGGGCAAGCCGCTGTTGCTGATCGCCGAGGACGTCGAGGGCGAGGCCCTGACCGCGTTGGTCGTGAACAAGCTCCGCGGCGTGCTCAACATCTGCGCCGTCAAGGCGCCGGGCTTCGGCGATCGCCGCAAGGCCATGCTGGGCGATCTCGCCGTGCTGACCGGCGGCACGCTGATCAGCGAAGATCTCGGGCTGAAGCTCGAGAGCCTGACGCTCAGCCACCTGGGCCGCGCCAAGCAGATTACCGTCGACAAGAACGATACGACGATCGTGCAAGGCGCCGGCAAGACGGCCGACATCCAGGCCCGCATTCAGCAGATTCGCAACCAGATCGAAGCCACCGAGAGCCAGTACGACCGCGAGAAGTTCCAGGAACGGCTCGCCAAGTTGACCGGCGGCGTGGCGATCATCTCGGTTGGCGCCAGCAGCGAAGCTGACATGAAGCAGAAGAAGGCCCGCGTGGAAGACGCCTTGCACGCCACGCGTGCGGCGGTCGAAGAAGGCATTCTGCCCGGCGGCGGCGTGGCTTTGCTCCGTTGCACCGAAGCAGTCGAGAAGGTCCGCGGCAGCGCCAAGGGGGATGAGAAGATCGGCGTGGATATTATCCTGCACGCCTTGTCGGCCCCGATGAAGCAGATCGTCGACAATTGCGGTCTCGACGGCTCGGTCGTGGCCGACGAAGTCAGCCGCAAACCGACGAACGTCGGCTACAACGCCAACAAGGCGGAGTACGTCGACATGTTCAAAGCCGGCGTCATCGATCCGTTGAAGGTCGTGCGCAGCGCTTTGAGCAATGCCGCCAGCATTTCCGCGTTGATGTTGACGACCGAAGCCATGGTCACCAACCTCGACAAGGATGACCTGAAGAAGCAGCGAGTCGAAGGCAGCGTCCGCTAATACTTCGTTCGCACCCATCGGCATAGCAGCGACGGGCCACCTCTCGAATGGGGTGGCCCGTTGCGCAGACCGGTCCAAGAATCAAGCAAGGCCAAGCCAAAGTGCAAAGTCTTGCGGAAATACAGTCTCGATTCTTTGGATATTGGACAACCCGACCTTACACGGTTTTGCCGCGTATAATTCCTCAGTAACGGACAGCTCTTTCCACAGCCATGGCGACTATGGCAGGCAAACGCGATTATTATGAAGTTCTCGAGGTCTCGCGCAGCGCCTCGGGTCAGGAGATCGCGACCGCTTATCGAAAGCTGGCGATCAAGTATCACCCGGACAAAAACCCGGGCGATGAAGAGGCGGTGCAACGCTTCAAAGAGTGCGCTGAGGCGTTCGAGGTTCTGAACGACTCTGACAAGCGCGCCCGCTACGATCGTTATGGCCATGCGGGCGTCGATGGTCCCGGCGGCGGCGCGCACTTTACCGATATCAACGACATCTTCGACGCCTTTGGCGACATCTTCGGCGAAGGCGTATTTGGCGACATCTTCGGGCGCGGCGGTCGAGGGCGAGGCCGCGGACGACGCGCTCGCCGCGGCGCCGACGTGCGGGCCGACGTAACGCTCGACCTGTTGGAAGCCGCTCGCGGCGCGACGAAGACCGTCACGTACGACCGGCACGAACGATGCGGCGAATGCCAGGGTTCGGGCGCCAAGCCGGGCACTTCGCCGGAAACGTGCCGTTACTGCAATGGCGCCGGCCAGGTGATTCAAACCACCGGTATCTTCCGCGTGCAAACCACTTGTCCCTCATGCCACGGCGCCGGCAGCGTCATTAAAGAACGTTGCCGCACGTGCGGGGGTGAAGGACAGGTGAAGCAACGCGTCGAACGCGAAGTGCGCGTGCCCGCGGGCGTTGACAGCGAAATGCGGCTGCGGCTGTCGAACGAAGGGAGCCAGAGCCCCGACGGCGGCCAACCCGGCGATTGTTACTGCTTCATCACGGTGAAAGAGCATCCGCTTTTCCACCGCGAAGGACAGCACCTGGTTTGCCAATGGCCGATCACGTTCTCGCAGGCAGCGCTTGGCGCGACGCTGGAAGTACCGACCTTAGAGGGGCGCGACGAGTTAGTGATTCCGCCCGGCACGCAGGCCGGCGAGGTATTCAAGCTGCGCGGCCGCGGCATGCCCGACTTGCACCGGCGCGGCAAAGGCGATTTGCTCGTGCAGATCCAGCTCGACGTGCCGAAGTCGCTGACCAAGCGGCAAGAAGAACTGCTGCGAGAGCTGGCCGAGGAAGAGCACAAGAACGTGAGTCCTCATCGCAAGAGCTTCTTCGAGAAGGTGAAGGAATTCTTTGTACCGGATGAGCCCGCCGAGGCGGGTGAGTAGTCCCATTTCAAGTTTCAGAAGATTTGGACCTGGAACGCTGTAATCGAAAAAATCATGAGCGATCGAAATAAACCAGGCGAACAGCGGCCGGATGATCAGGCCGGCGCCGCAGCCGACTCAGCGATGCGCGAAAGCGGAGCGGACCCGGCAGGCGCGGCCATGGACGACGTGGAACAAGCGCGGCGCGATCTGGACGAAGCCCGCGACCGCTTGTTGCGGGCGCAGGCCGAGTTGGACAACTACCGCAAGCGGGCGCGCAAGGAACTGGAGGAGGAGCGGCGCTACGCCAATCTGCCGCTGCTGTCCGACCTGCTGCCGGTGCTCGACAATGTAGGGCGCGCGATTCAAGCCTCGGAGAAGACCCCTGACGTCGCCACGCTCGTGGAAGGGGTGAAGATGGTCGCTCAGCAATTGGAGGGCGTGTTCAATCGACACCACTGCCGCCGCATCGAAGCCTTGCACAAACCGTTTGATCCGCACCTGCATCAGGCGATCTTGCAGCAGCCGAGCGCCGAATACCCGAGCGGCACGGTGCTGCATGTCGCTCAAGACGGTTACCAGGCGCATGATCGCGTGCTGCGCCCCGCGCAAGTGATCGTCTCGACCGACGCGGGCGCTTCCGATTCATCTCGAGGATCCTGAATCTATGCCGACTTACGATTATGTCTGCGACGCTTGCGATCACAAGTTCGAGTTGTTTCAGTCGATTACCGCCGAGCCCGAAAAGAAGTGCCCGGAGTGCGGCAAGAAGAAGCTGCGCCGCTTGATAGGTCCGGGCGCCGCCATCGTATTCAAAGGTTCCGGCTTTTATCAGACCGACTACCGCAGCGATTCTTATAAAAAGCGGGCGGAAGCCGACAACAAGTCGTCTTCGGAAACGAAATCTTCCGAAAACAAGTCGAGCGAATCGAAGCCGGCGGAGACCAAAGCCAGCAGCAACAGTTCGTCGAGCAAGTCGGAAAAGAAGGCCAAGAAGAAGGACGACTGACGTCGTACGCCTGGCAAAGCGCGTCGCCGCCGCTGAATCCGCGAGACTTCAGCGGCCCATGCGATTCAACCGAGAATCTTTCCGATTTCCGTCACATTGACTTTCCAATGCCGGACTCGAGGGGCCGGCGAGCATTCCATGTCGATTGTGCGTTGTCCGATCTGCGAGAAGCGATTCGAATCGGCCGAGTCGAAGTCGATGCCCTTCTGTAGCGCGCGCTGTCGCCGCATCGATTTGCACCGCTGGCTCGGCGAGGAAAAGTACAGCGTACCCGTCCAGCGGAAAGAAGAGGAAGACGAATTCTTCTCGGAAGACGGGCAGTAAGTCGCGGCGCCGCTTGCGCCCTATTTCTTTAAATAGTGCTGCACGACGTATTCGAACACTTCGTCACTGGCGAGCCCGGGCAAGTCGCGCTTCTGCAACTCTCGACGGCCGGGCGACAGCAGCGTCTTGGCGCCGCGCCCTTTGCGAAGATCGAACTCCACTCGCGAGCAAATCTCGTGCGCCTTGTCGTACTCGAGGCCGCGATCTCGCATCAGTCGCAGCTCGAGATATTCGTGGCTGACGATAAACGGCAGCTCCCACTCGTCTAAGCCCGACTCGAGCCAGATTTGCTGTTTGGGAACCCATGGGTAAACATAGCCGTGGCCCCCTTCGGTGTAGTCGGTCTTGTAATAGCAACGCAACAAGTTGCCGTCGACGCGTCAGACTTCGACGGAGAACTGGGGATCGTCGAGCGTGATGTAGCGTTCGTGGTAAATCTCGTGCGGAACGCGGCGATGCGGTTGGCCATCGCGATACTTCAGCCCGTTCAGCGTTTCCCTTAGCATTTGCTCGGCTTCGATCCCCGCCTGGTAAGCGCGCTTCTCGTTCGCGCCTCGCGCCTGATGCTGAAGCCGAACTAGTGCATTGGCGAGGAAGCAAATCCCTTCTTTATCGAAGCTCTTCTCGCCGAGCCAGATTTCTCCCGGAGGAATCAGATCCGCGAACTCCTCCTGCGTGGCGAAGTTGCCGAATTCCTCATCCGGCTTGGCCACGCTTCGAACCTCGGACGAATCGACGCAGTACACATTCCAGCCTTGAAAGGTCGCCACGAACGCTTTGTGGAGCTTGGCCGACGAAGGCCGGTTGTTTAGCTTTGCCGGAGCTTTCATAGGTCGTTCTTTCTGAAATCAGGCGCCCAAATCGGTTCCCTGCTGGTCGAGCGAAAGGCCCGGCCGCCCCAGTTCCCTAAGCAATCGGCGCGCCTGTGCGCTGGGATCTTCGCCGAAAGTTGAATCGCCGTTCGGCAATCGCTAGCCTTATGGCTGCAAATCACATCCTTTCCCTGGAGCCAACGCCATGGCCGTCAAGCCGATTCCCGATGGTTACCATACGGTCACTCCCTACTTGATCATCAAGGGAGCAGCGGGCGCTTTGGATTTCTACAAGCAGGCATTTGGCGCCACGGAACTGTTCCGCATGGAGGCGCCCGGGGGGCGGATCGGTCATGCCGAGATCAGGATTGGCGATTCGCCGATCATGCTCGCCGACGAACATCCCGAGATTGGCGCCTTAAGCCCGCAATCCCGCGGCGGGACCTCGGTCAGCATCCTGCTGTATGTCGAAGACGCCGACAAGCTGACCGAGCAGGCGGTGGCCGCAGGCGCGACGGTTCTAAGGCCGATTCAGAATCAATTCTACGGCGACCGCTCCGCGAGTCTCGCCGATCCGTTTGGCCACCAGTGGCACATTGCTACGCACGTCGAAGACGTTTCGGTGGACGAGATGCGCAAGCGCGCGGAGGCCGCCATGAAACCGCAGCCTTGCGCCTGATGCCGCGCCGCCGCAATTCGCCGCCAATTGCTCGCGGTTTGCCAGCCATCCCTAGTCACGTTCATGGCGCCTTTCGTTCCTTGCGTACCCCTTCAGGCGGTCTATAATGCCTGCACTTCTAGCTTAAGGGCCCTGTTTTCCGGAGTGCGAGATGCCCGACCATCGCGGCAGCGTGCGAGAAATCGTTTGGCGGGAAGTCTTTCCCTGGCTGCTTTTGGCGCGTTCGTTTCGCATCTCCGTGCAAGTCTGGCAACTGATTCTGGGCTCGGCGGGCGTGCTGGTTACGATTTTCGGCTGGTGGTTGTTGGCGCTGGCGTTCGGCGGAACCGCCGAAGCTCCGCTCAAGGATTGGCTGGCCGACTATAAAAGCTGCCCCTGGAAGTCGACCGTTGTTGTCAGCACCCCGACGGGGCCGATCGCGGTCGTTCCGCAGGCTTCGGCCGCGCAGACGCTCGTGCCCACGAACGAAGCCTGGCAAGGCGGCGCTCCGCGGCTGGGCCTGTATCCGGCCAATCCATTCACCGGCGCTTGGCAACAATTGCGGGCGCCTTTCCAGAGTCTGTTCCGAGGCGACCTGGGCATAACAGGTTTGTCCTTCTTGTTGTTGGCATGTCTATGGGCGACGGCGGTCTGGGCTCTGTTCGGCGGCGCCCTGACGCGGCGTGCGGCCTTGCAACTCGGCCGCGAAGAAAACCTGGGGCTGCGCGCTGCGCTAGGCTATGCGGCGGGCAAATGGCAAAGCTATTTTGCAGCGCCGCTGCTGCCGCTGTTGGGCGTAGCCTTGGCCGCGACGCCGGTTTGGCTGCTCGGACTCTTGATGCGTCTCGATCTCGGCGTGCTCTTGGCCGGCATCGTCTGGCCGCTGGCCCTGCTGGCCGGAGTGTTCATGGCGCTGTTGTTATTGGCGCTCTTGTTCGGCTGGCCGCTGATGTGGCCGACCATCAGCACCGAAGCGACCGATAGCTTCGACGCACTCAGCCGGGCGTGGTCTTATGTCTACCACCGCCCTCTGCATTACCTCTTCTATGCTGCGGTTACCGCATTCCTCGGCGGTTTGGGGTGGCTGTTTGTCGAGAAATTCGCCGAGGCCATTATTTACCTGCCCGAATGGGCCGCCAGTTGGGGCGCCGGCAGCGAGCGGTTTGCGGTTTTGCAAGGGCTGGCCGATCGCCCGCCGGGCGCCATGGCTCGGTGGGGCGATACGCTCATCAACTTCTGGAACGGCTGCGTGAGGCTCGTCGCCTTGGGCTTTGTCTACAGCTACTTCTGGACCGCCTCGACGGCCATCTATTTGCTGCTCAGGCGCGATGACGATGGCACGGAAATCGATGACATCCACATCGACGCCCCGCGCGAAACCTATAGCCTGCCGCCGCTCGAAAGAGATGCCGCGGGCGTCACCGTCGTCGCTCCGGAGTCGGCCGCGGCCGCTCCTCCAGCTGAGAATGGCAGCAATTCTCCGCCTGCTGGCGAACCGGGAGAAACGACGAACGAAAGCTAGCGGCAGCAACTATAGCCGACTTCACGAGCAGTAGCGGCGTGAGCGCTGCTCAGGCTGGATCGCTCAGGAATGCTGCTGCAGATCGCGGTAGCGCGACAACAGTTGTTCCAACTGGGCATGGAACTGCCCCCGCGAGATCACGAGATCGCAGCCTGCCTCGGCCGCCGCCGCCAGTTTGTCTTCATGAACGTGCGGGCCGAAGGCAATCACGGCGCCCGGCGGAGAGGGTAACGCCCGCAATTGTTCGACTACGCTGGCGATATTCAGACCGGGCGCGGTTAGGTCCAGAATCACGACATCCGCTTTGCGCCCAGAAGCCTTTTCCATGAGCGCGGCAAGGCTCATGGCTACGCCTAGTTCGACTCCGGCCCGCGCCGCGGCGCCGGCGGCTTTGGAAGAACACGCCAGGTCGGCGGTAAGCAATAAAGCAGCCATCTGCGCCGTCAGACTCCTTCGGGGCCGCGCATCGCGTCGCTCATGCGGACCACTGCGTCGGCTGGCAAAACGAAGATTTTGCCGTCGCCGATCGTGCCTTCGCTGCCGGTCCTGGCCACGCTCAGAATCGTGTCGATGGTACGATCGACGAAATCATCGTTCACCAGGATTTCCAGCTCTATCTTGCGAAGCAGGTTCGTTTTGTATTCGTGGCCGCGGTACATCTCCGTGCGGCCGCGTTGGCGTGCATACCCTTGTGCATCGCAGACCGTCATGCGGGTGACGCCGACCTTCACCAGTGCATCTCGCACCGGGTCGAGCTTGGTGGGTTGAATGATGGCGACGACCAGCTTCATGCCCTTGCTCCTTTGGCACAGGGAATCGAGCACGCAGAGCCGATTGTACAGTCGCTCCGAGCGGCCCGAATCTTCAATGGTCCGGCGGAAGCAAGGACAATTCTCGCTTCCGCCACCCTGGCAGAGGGCAGGCAAGAGCGCCTACCCTGCCGGTCGCCTTATCTTAGGCTATCCCCGCGAGAAAATCAGGGGGTGAGCAAATTCAGGCGGGCATCGAGCACCTTGCGGATCGATGCCGCCGTGTCTTCCAGGTGAGCCCGGCTGTAAGCATCGAGCTTCAACTCCGGATTGGCAAGCGCCGCCTTGATGCGCCCTTCCAGGGCCGCCAGTTCCGAGCTTGCCACCGAGCGGCAATCGTCCGGAGCATAGCTTTGTCCCATGGCGATCGAGGCCAACCGCTTCAGGTAGCGACGTTGCAGGTTGCGGCGCAGGCTGCTAATGGCCGGCTTGCGATTGGTGTACTCGCCCGGCTTGAGTTGAGCCACCTCGCTGAAGATCGAATTGGTCAGCGACGAAATCAGCTCTGCCGTGGTCAGCGCATCCTGATCGGCCGGAACTTTCAGCTCCGCGTCGTGCATGCGCTCGAGCGTCAGCGAGGAAAGCAGCTGGGCCAAGATGCGGTCCTGCCACATGCCGATCACTTCGTGGATGGCATAGTCGACCCGATTCGGCATGTCGCTGCCCCAGTGATACCAGCGCGTGGCAGCCAACTGGTTGTACAACTCGGGCGGGAAGTTGAATGGCTTGTCGCTGAGGATCTGATCTTCAACCAGCGCCAGCGCCTCGCGCTGTTTCGCCGCCGGAACAACGACGAACGGCGCTCGGGCGTTGGGGTCGGCCTTGTGGTCGCGATTAACGAGAATGCCGCCAATCTGGCGCGAGGCAAAGTGCATCGCCTGGCCATAATTGCTAAGCAGCACGCCAAACGCCTGCCGGGCCCGCTGATAACCATCGCCGTCGGCCGTCACCTTGTTGACGACGTTCGGCCACAGCTCGCCCACCAGCTTGGCGCGCGTCTTGGCGTATTCGACCGTGTCGGACCCAAGGTCAAAACGGTTGGCATGCGGGTCGGGGTCGATACCGCGCGTGTCTTCGTCGGTCGCGTAAGCCAACTGGGCCTCGGCCGCACGCGAAGCGATCTTTTTCAGCTCGTTCAGTTCGCCTTCCGTGCCGCCCGAGAGCGGCTTGTAACCGTACTCGATGGCCCACATGTCGTAAGGGCCAATCGTCTGCGAGTAATAGTCCCCTTGCTTCATGTCTTTGGGAACAATGTTGG
>JAICIG010000342.1 GCA_025924495.1 Pirellulales bacterium
AGATTCGGGCCCGCCCATGCTGGCGGCCATCAGCGCGGGCGAACAGGCACAACGACTGGAGCGGTTGAGCGATCGCGAACAAATTGCCGCTGCGCAGCAAACGCTGCGCGCCATGTTCGGCGACCGCATCCCCGAGCCCGAGTCGCACCAGGTCACGCGTTGGGGCGCCGACCCCTATTCCCTCGGCGCCTACTCCTACGTCCCGGTCGGTCGCAGCGGCGACGATCACGACGCGTTGGCCGAGCCCGTCGGCCGGCGTCTCTTATTCGCCGGCGAGGCTACGCACTGCCGTTGGCCCACCACCGTTCACGGCGCCTGGCTCTCCGGCCTGCGCGAGGCCGAGCGTCTCTGCGGCTGGGTCAGCGCTTTGTGAGCTCGCTAACCCGCTTGCCTTGCCGCCGATTTCCAGTACCCTTGGTCATGGCCAAGTTCGTGGCGGCGCGTCTCCGTGCCGCCGTTATGGACCAATGGTTTGCCCTTTTATTGCGCCCGTAGCTCAATTGGATAGAGCAGCGGACTTCTAATCCGCAGGTTACAGGTTCGATTCCTGTCGGGCGTGCTTTGGAACCTCTATCTTAGCGCTGGGATCGCTTTGAAAGCGGCGAGTTATCGACATAGAAGAATTGCACTTCGCAGTGCGGCAGTGCTGGCTGGAGTTTGTCCTGGTCTTCCAAATCGGTCCAGGCAAAAACGCGGACCTTCTTCAGAGCACGCAGTCGCTGGAGCTGGGGCAGCGCTTTGCGTAGCTCAACTTTGGTTGGACTCAGCGGACTGCCGAAATCCACCTCCCAAACTTCCTGAAAGAAATCATCCCCCATCAGCCGCCGCAGCCAGGCGGGACCGGCGGGTTCGTCAAGTACGTCGGAACCGAACGGATCGAGCGGATCGTTTTGCCAGTCATACCTCACAGCGCCGCCGAGCGATTCGATTGCCTGTACCGCTGCGCGTTGCTCTCGCGCCCGATGCGTCGCGATTCCCAGCCAGACGGCCAACGTCGTCAGCAGAATGAACAGCGTGCGGAGGCTGAAGGTGAGATAGCGGCGACGAGGAAGGGGAGGGACGTTGTTACTCATTACGATCGACTACGACGGCCAAGAGAGTCTGCGGGGCGGCCATGCAATTCGCCTAGCGGCGCTCCGGGCGTCGGTGGCGGAAATCGAATCGGCATGTGTTCCAAGCCCAATCGCAAACCCGATAGATGGCTTCGGTGGCGGCCGCGACAGTCCACAAGAGGAGAACTAAGCACAAGATGCCGGCAAGATAAGCGGCTGGCTGGAGAAGGGCGAGCGCCAACTGAGTCATGAAAAATGGCGCCGCGCGATATGCCGCCAACCCGACCGCGGCGATCATCGTCGTCGCGAACATGGCTTTCAGCCCGAATTGAAACAACGGCTGCTCCATTTCGCCAGCATATCGCCTGGTCGGTTTCGGAGAAACGGAAATCCTCACCGGCGCCGCACGAGTGGCGGGCAGAGCGGCGCCGGCATTGTCAAAACAGAATGATCTTGCAATTTGGAAATGCAGCGTTCAGTTGGTCGAGCGTAGCCGCTGAATTCTTGTCGGAAACAACGATTTCGTTCAGTCCGTAAAGCCGCTTAAGGTTTGGAATCGATCTCAGGATATCCGCTTCCGGCGGGAATGGCTGACCCGGATCGGGCCCTGAGAAGCTCGCGAGCTGAGCATGCTGAAAACAATCGTCGCCGATAAGCCGCCGCAGCCAAGCGGGGCCACGCGGCGCGGCGTGGCGAGCCGAGGGTTTTGTCGAACTCAACAATTCGATCTGCCAAACATAGATCACCACTGCCCCCAACGCTTCAATCGCCTTCACCGCTTCACGTTGCTCGCGGGCGCGATTGGCGGCAATGCCGAGCCAAACCGCGACCAGGGTCAGAATGACGAGAAACGAGCGAAGCGAATATTGGAACCAACGGCGACCGGATTTCATGGCATGCAACGATTGGCTCTTTGGCAATCGGGACCGCCGGTTGAAGCAGCTGCCGTGGCGGCGGGCAGGAACTCGATGTCGACCTGAGTCTCAGAGACAACGGGCAGATTGGGCGCCGGCAGCGCTGTGCCGCGAATGACGATGGTCTCCCAGCCCAGCAGGCGAGGATCGTCGGCGGCAATGATGCGAAAGTCCGCTTCGCTTTGCTGCGGCGAGACGACGAGGGGCTCGGCTTTCAGCAGCGCTTGTAATTCTTCCGGAGCGCGCAGTTCGAGTCGCACCGCTTCGGGCAATTGCGTCCCACGCGAAATCCTGACTCGCACGTCAAACGGTCCGCCAATTCGCGTCCGCATGTCTCCTTCTACGTGCGAAAGCTTCAGGATCGAGCCTTCCAACGTCATCGTGATCATGCCGGTCATCTCGGCCACAAGATGACGGATGCGACCGCGCGGATCGGGGACTTCAACGGTGGCGATCATCGCCATTCGCGAGGTGCGGGTCGTTTCCAGCCACTCGGGCATGAAACACGGGTAGATCGACTGTGTCACGCCTGGCGGCACGACGACGTCGCCTCCGGTTATGCCTTGCACCTGATACGACTGACGCGATGACATCTTGAGCACGATCGGTCCCGTGAAACCTTCCAGCCGCTCGACCGTAACTTCGGCGGGGAAGCTGGCGCCTCGGCGGGCCTTTCGCACCGTGTCTTGATCGACCGGCCGGCCCTTGCAGCGCGGCTTCATCACGCTCGTGACAAGGGCCTGGCCCGCGTAGCTCTCTTCGGGCGAGCGGGGCGCCGGGTTGCCCGCGGCCACCGCATGGGCGCGGCGAGTGACCATTGCCGCTTCGATCTGCCCGGCGCCGGTCACAGTCACCAGCGCCGCGGAAGCGACCGTATTGGCCGCGGCCGTAATGGCGATTGCCAGCTCGCTCTTGTCGGCCGGAATCACCAGTTCTTCGGGCGCCTCCAGCCCCGGCGGCAATCCGGCGATTGAAAGCTTGATTGGCCCCGCCCAACCGCCGCGGCGCACTGCCTTGACGGTCCAGTTGGTCGATTCGCCGATAAGTGCATTGAGACGCTGAGGAACCTCGAGCGAAAAATCTGCCGCAGGGCGCTTGAGCGACAGGCGATAGGCAGCCGCCTGCGGAGGTCCGCGGCCTGAGACGTCGCTCACGACCAGCTCGTAGCTGCCGTCGGCCGGAGCCACGAAATCCAAGCCCGCGTCAGTCATGCCGGGCAAATCGTCGTTGGCGGCCAGTTCTTTGCCGTCGGCGCCGTGCAGGCTGAGCGACACGTCGAGCGGGGAGCCGATCCGGCGGGCTTCGAGCGCGATCGTCCAGCGTTCGCCCTGCTTGGCGTCGAGCGAGTAGCGATCGAACGATTGCGGGCCATCGAGCCGCCCGGTCACGGCGATCGGCCCGGGTAGTTTTAGCGGCGTGTCGGCAATAGGCGCTGGTTCGGTGATTTCTTCAAGATCGCCCACGAGCAGCGAGAAGGGTGTAGCGATGCCCGCAGGAGTTTCGAGCGAATAGTCGAATGCGGTGCGCTCGGGATCGGCCGGCGCCGTTACCTTGCGAGTGAGCGATTCAATCCGGTCGGATCCCGTAGCCAGACCGATGCCGACGAATTCGATATCGCGAGTTTCGCCGCGGCGGAGGCCGGTAGGCAGCGCGGCAAGCACGCGCGGGCCAGGCGTAATGGCCAGGCGATAGACATAGGATCGATCGCCGGCATGATCGAGATCGCGCACGACGACCTGGTATTCGGCGCCTGCGAACGCAATGAAGGTCAGCGCCGTATCGAGTCCTTCGGCATCGACCGTTTCTGCCAGCAGATTGCCGGCGGCATCGCGGATTTCGATCACGCCTTGCAAGCCGGAGCCAAGCCGCCGCGCGGTCAGTTCGCACGTGATCGGGCCGGCTTTCGGCGCGATGAAGCGGTAACGATCAACCTCTTCGTTCTTGCTGACGCGGCCCGAGATCGTGGCAGGCAGACCGAGAACGAGTTGCGGCCCGCGGCGACTCTCGTCCTCGACCAGCTCGGTTCCGTTACCGACGATGAACACGCCTGTCGCCGTGCCGCCATTGGCGTTGGCGGCCTGCCAGCGAATCGGACCGAGCGGCATGTCTGCGGGAATGACGAAGCGAGCAGGAACTTCTCGCGCCAGCGGCAATGCCGGCAATCGTCCTTTGGCCCCGAACCAGTAAGGAGGCGGCGGAATGAGGATCGGTCCCGGCGGCCCGTCGGCGGCGAGCTGCACGCGCGGATCGAGGACGAAATAGTCCATGTCAGGCGTCCAGTCGTAGCCGCCCAGCCGGACTTCAACCGTTGTGCCCGCCTTTCCGCCTGGCGGGAAGACGTAGCCGAGTTCGGGGGCACGCTGGGCGAGAGCCGGCGACGCGATTATCAACGCCGAGAACCAGGCCAAGCAGAATGATCGAAAAAGGGATTTGAGCATAGTCGAGACTCGTAACTACATGCCTACGTCGGCTGATGCCGACGAAGGCATGGCACCCTGAATTCTATTTCGTCCCGGATATCAGAATCGTTTTTGGCGGCTACACCAGCCCCGGAATAATTCGGCCGCCGTTGACGATCGGCACGGGCCGGCCGAGCGGCGTGTAATAGGTCTTCGTGGTCTCGATCCCCATCTGCTGGAACAACGTACGCAAGATGTCTTGGATGCTGATCGGATCGGTTGTGGGATAGGCGCACTGCTTGTCGGTGGCGCCAAGCACGTGGCCCGGTTTAACGCCGCCGCCTGCAAACACGACGCTCTGAGCCATCGACCAATGGTCGCGGCCGGCGGCCGCGTTGACTCGCGGAGTGCGCCCCATCTCGCCCATCATGATTACCAACGTACTGTCGAGCAGGCCTTGTTGCTCCAGGTCGTTGACCAGCGCGCTGAAAGCACGGTCGGCATGCGGCAGCAGATCCTTTTCCAAGCTGGGGAAAATCGTGAAGTGCGAGTCCCAACCGCTGTGGTCGATGCCGACGAAACGGCAGCCCGACTGCACCAGTCTGCGGGCCAGCAAAGCGCATTGACCGAGCGCGGTGTAGCCGTAACTGGCGCGGATCGATTCGGGCTCGGAGTGAATATCGAACGCCTGGCGAGCTTCGGGCGAGGTAATCAGGCCGTGAGCCTTTTCATAATACGTGGCCATGGCGCCCGCTCGGCCACTGGCCGGCTGGCTCGTTTCGCGCTGTTCGAAATCATCGAGCAGTCGGCGACGGCGACTTAACCGCTCGTGATTGACGCCGTCCACCAGCCGCAGATCTTTGACCTCGAAGTCGGGCTGCGACGGATCTGAATCGATGATGAACGGGGCATATTGCGAGCCATAAAAGCCGGGACCGCCTGCCCACATCGGATGAGGCAGGTTGACATACGGCGGCAGCGAGCCCTTTCGCCCCAGCTCTCGCGAGACGATGGAACCGACTGACGGGTAAAGCACGTTGTTCGGCACACGTGTTTCGCCGTCGGCGAAGTCGGCTTTGTAGCCGGTCATTAAATAGTGATAGCCGGTGTTGTGGCCGTTGTCGGTGTGGCTGTGGCTTCGCATGATCGTGTACTTGTGCGCGATGGCCGCCGACTGTGGCAGGTGCTCGGATACGAACGTGCCGGGGACCGACGTGGCGATCGGCTTGAAGGGGCCGCGAATTTCAATCGGTGCCTCGGGCTTCATATCCCACATGTCGATCGAACTGGGACCGCCTTCTAAAAACAGGAAGATGCAAGCCTGGGCTTTGGCCGTTTGCCCGGTCGACGCCTGAGCTTCGAACTGCAAAAGTTGCGGCAGGCTCAAGCCGGCCAGCAATCCCGAACCGCCGATCCGCAACATCCGCCGGCGCGTGATCGATTCGCAGCCTGCACGGCGTAACGCTTCGTTCGCGGTGAACATGGCAACCTCAATGGTTGTAGAGGAATTCTTTGGAGTTCAGCAGCGTCCACAGCAGATCTTCGATCGCCTCGCGGCGATCGGCATGATCGGCGAGTGCCTTCGTTAGCACCCCGCGCTCGCGCGCGTCAGGTAAACGGGCCAACGCCGCCAGACAGAGTTCATTGATCACTTCGTCGGATGTTAAGGTCGAACGCGCCAATCGCTCGACGCGACCGCGCCGGTCGCGCAGCTTATCGGCAATTTCGGGCGAGTTCATCAGGTGCAGCGCCTGGGAAACGCTTGGCTCGTTGCTGCGCTCGCATTCGCACACGCTGGCCCGCACCGGCCGGCCGAAGATGCGGAAGAAGTACGACGGCATGCGGTTATCCCAAATCTGAATTGCCCGATAGCCCTCCGGCCAGCCATTGAATTTCTCGATCGATTCGGTTGCCTGGACAATGGCGTCGAGCAGCACTTCGGCCGGCAAGGCCTTCCAGGCGGCATGCGAAAAATTCTGCTCGTCGCTGGAGTTCGATTCATTCGTGCGGGAACTGAGCTGGTAAACTCGCGAGTTGAGCAAGGTGCGAGTGAAGGCCTTCAGGTCAAAGCGGACCTCGCGCATATGGTTCGCCAGCGCGGCCAGCAGCGGTTCGTTGGTTGCAGGGTTGGTGGCGCGCAGATCGTCGATCGGCTCGACCAGGCCGCGGCCGAAGTAATGCGCCCAAAGGCGATTGCTGATCGTGGCGGCGAAGAACGGATTGTCGGGCGCCGTTATCCATTCAGCGAGCACGGTGCGCCGATCGAGCGTGCCAGTGAAGTCGGCCGGCGGCGCGCCGAGCGCACGTGCGGGAACGGTCTGTCCGGTGCGAGGATGAGGCAAATCGGTCCCGCCGCGCGAGACGATCGCCATGCGCCCGGTTGGCAAGTTCTTCCGCGTCACGCCGGTGAAGAAGCCGGCCAAAGCGAAGTAATCGTCTTGCGACCATTTCTCCGCCGGATGATGGTGGCACTGTGCACACTCGATGCGAACGCCTAGAAACAACTGGCTGATCGAACGGGCAAGCGCCTCGGGAGTGTCGAGCACGCGATAGAATGACGCCGGCCCCTCGCTGGCGATGCTGCCTTGGGCCATGATGACTTCGCGAGCGAACTGATCATAAGGGCGATTTTCCGCAAATTGCCGATGAAGCCAGCGCGTCATCGCCACGGCGCCCGGCGCGGTGACGCGGTCTTTGTCGACGCGCAGGATGTCGCTCCAGCGCATCGTCCAAAAGTCGGCATATTCCTCGCGGGCCAGCACGCGGTCGATCAGCCTGGCTCGTTTGTCGGGCGCCGCATCGGCCAGGAACGTCCGCGCTTCGTCAACCGTGGGCAGCGTGCCGATCACGTCGAGATAGACGCGGCGCAAAAACGTGGCGTCGTCGCACAATTCGCTCGGCGCAATGCCGAGCCGTTCGAGCTTGTCCCAAGTCAGACGATCGATGAAGTTCGCTTCGGGCGGCCGCACGAACTTGACGCCCGGCCGCGGAATGGTGATGCGGCAGACAGCAACATGCCCGAGATAGCGAACAAGCACCGCGGCTTCGCCGGTAATGCTGGCGGCCTGAATCAAACCGCGGCGGTCCGCCTCGGCGATCGTCGAAGCGTTCGATTCGTAGCCCGCCTCGGTCGTCACGCAGCGGCGGCCCCCTTCAGCGTCGATGGCCGTGACGCGAAGCTGCTGGGTTTCGCCGGCCAGCAGAATCTGCTGCTGCGGCTCGACCTCGATCGAGACGATCGGCGGAGCGCCCTGCTCTTCGTAGCGGGCGCCTTCGGCAATCCAGCGACGCAGCCGCCGATACTGCAGGCTGCCCGGTTCGATCCGCAATCCGCCGCCATGCGGCATCTGGGCCGTGGCCTTGACCAACAGCAGACTGCGATCGGGGGCGGCAGGAAACACTCGCCGCCCGCGCGCTTCTTTAACCAAGGCATCCCAGTCGGCGTTCGGATTCGAGCCGAAGACGCTGAGCTTGAACCCGTTCTGGCCCTCAGCCTTGCCGTGGCAGCCGCCGGCGTTACAGCCCGATTTGGTCAGCAGCGGCGTGATCTGCTGGTCGAACACGATCGGCTTGGGCTTAGCCAGCCCTTTGACTTCGATAGGTACGGTAGCGGTTCCTGCGGCGGAGCGGATGAGAATCACGGTTTTGCCGTCGCTGTGCGGCAAGACCAGGCCGTCGCGTTCGACTGACGCAATTTGAGAATTGGCTGATTCATAGCTGACCGCATGCGTCAGATCGCGATTGCGGCCGTCAGTCAGGCTCGTGAAAGCTAGTAATTGCTGCGAACTTTCCGGGCCGTCGAGGATTACGGCGACGGGGCTGGTGCGCACTTCGGCCGGGGCAAGCTGTGGGAAGAGGACGGGGCCAGCCAAGACCGCGAGCGCAGCAAACAGGACCGCTCGTCGATCGCCGCCGACCATAAGACCCTCCACCTCGCACGAGATGGCTGCTGGTGGAAAGAAACTCCAGGCGCCGTTCGCCGCCAAAGGGCGCCAAGCCCATTGTTAACGTATAAACTGTCATTGATGCGGTCAAGTTTCGGGGCCAGGCGGTACCGGGCTATTGTCCTATGGCCGGCGATTTTACCTACCGCGCCTCAATTGCCTCGCGCATCTCTTCTAGCTCAAGCCAGCCTTCGGCGTACTCCTGCCGCGCCCATCGCTTGCCGTAGGCGATGCCGCCCAAGAACGCCGCCACAACGAGCGTCAACCAGAGCAGGGTTCGGATACTAAACTGTGGGCGGAGCATTTTAAGAAACAAGAGACTTGCCGACGGCACATCCTCAATTCCCAAACAACGAAAACCTGCCTTCAATTCCGACGCCCCAAGGGTCTATGGCTTGGGGCAGCGCGCCAATG
>JAICIG010000343.1 GCA_025924495.1 Pirellulales bacterium
CGCTGGATCGCCGAGGGCGCTGAGTATCAGCCGCATTGGTCGTACCTGCCGCCCAGGCGGAGCCCGCCGCCGGAAGTCGGTGCAAGCAATTGGCCTGTCGGTACGATTGATCGGTTTTTACTCCATCGACTGCAACAAGAACGCTTGGCGCCGTCGCCTGCGGCCGACCCGATCACGCTCTACCGCCGGTTGCATTTTGATTTGACCGGCTTGCCCCCTTCGCCCGCCGAAGTCGCCCAGTTCGTGCGCGACCCGAGCGATGAGGCTTACGAGCGGCTTATCGAGCGGTTGCTTGCGTCGCCCCATTATGGCGAACGGATGGCGATGTACTGGCTCGATCTGGTGCGCTACGCCAACACCGTCGGCTATCACGGCGACCAGGAGCACGCCATCGCTCCTTACCGCGACTACGTTATCAAAGCCTTCAACGAAAACCTCCCCTTCGACCGCTTCACGGCCGAACAACTGGCTGGCGACCTGCTGGCAGCCGTGCAGCCCGCCGACGTTGCAATGCGAGAGCGGATCGCCTCGGGCTACAACCGCCTGCTGCAAACCTCGCACGAAGGAGGCGTGCAGAAAAAGGAATACCTGCACAAATACGATGCCGATCGTGTCCGCAATCTCTCGTCGGTCTGGCTCGGCGCCACGCTCGGTTGCGCCGAATGCCACGATCACAAGTACGATCCGTTCACGCAGCGAGATTTCTACAGTCTGGCCGCATTTTTTGCCGACGTCGACGACGATCGCACGTTCAAAGGGGGCGACACGACGCCCACCAAGCGCGAGCCGGAGATCATGGCGCCGTCGCTGCTCGATCCTTCGGCGCCGCCGCGGCGGACGATGGTCGCAGAAGCCGCCGCGCCGCGCACGATTCGCGTCTTGCATCGTGGCGATTGGATGGATGAGTCGGGCGAGATCGTGACGGCGGCCACACCTGCTTTTCTGCCGCAGCTCTTAACTGCCGATCGCCGCGCCACGCGACTCGATCTGGCGAATTGGCTCGCCTCAGCCGAAAACCCGCTGACCGCGCGAGTTTTTGTCAATCGCGTCTGGTACTTGTTCTTCGGCGTCGGGCTGGCGCCATCGCTTGAAGATTTCGGCGCGCAGGGCGAGTGGCCGACGCATCCCGAATTGCTCGACTGGTTGGCGGTGGAATTCCGCGAAAGCGGCTGGGATGTCAAGCATCTGGTGCGGCTGATCGTCCATTCGCGGGCCTATCGGCAATCTTCGCTCGTCTCCGACGAACTTCGCCAGCGCGATCCGGAAAATCGCATGTTCGCGCGGCAGTCGGCGTTTCGCTTGCCCGCCGAAATGATTCGCGATAGCGCGCTTAAGGCAAGCGGGCTACTCGTACTGGCGCTAGGCGGCGATACGTCGCACCCGTATCAGCCCGAGGATTACTATCAATTCTTGAATTTCCCCAAACGCAAGTACCAAGCCGACCGGGACGCCAATCAGTATCGCCGCGGCGTGTATGTGCACTGGCAGCGGCAGTTCTTGCATCCGATGCTCAAAGCATTCGACGCTCCCTCGCGCGAAGAGTGCACGGTGCGGCGGCCGCAGAGCAACACGCCCCTGGCAGCACTGACGCTATTGAACGATCCCAGCTTTATCGAAGCTGCGAGAGTCTTCGCTGCACGAGTGCTGCGAGAAGCCAGCGGCAACGAAACGGAGCGAATCCGTTGGGCCTGGCAGACCGTGCTGTCGCGCGAGCCCGCCGGCGAAGAGATCGCCGTGCTCGAGCGATTGTATCGCCACTATCTCGAGCGCTATCGAGCGGATCCGGAGGCGGCCAAGAAGCTGCTTGGCGTGGGGCTGACGCCGCAACCGGCGGACGTTGATGCTGCGGAACTAGCCGCCTGGACTTCGGTGGCCCGAGCGATCTTCAACCTGCACGAAACGATCACCCGATCTTGAACCATGAACGATTTCGAACGCCAACGGTTGGAAGTCAGTCGCCGGGCATTTCTTGGCCAATCGGCGCTGGGGCTGGGCGCCGCGGCATTTGCATCGCTGGCGCCGAACCTCGCATCGGCCGAGCCAGGCAGCGGCGCCGATGGCGGCGTGCTGGGCGATTTGCGACATGTGGCGCCGAAGGCCAAGCGCGTGATCTTCCTCTATATGTCGGGCGGTCCATCGCATCTCGAAACGTTCGATTACAAACCGACGCTGGAGAAACTCAACGACCAGCCGATGCCCGAATCGTTCACTCAGGGCCAGCCGATCGCTCAGTTGCAAGGCCAGCAGTTGAAATGCCTGGCGCCGCAATTCAAATTCCGCAAGCACGGCGCGTCGGGCCAGGAGATTGCCGACATTCTGCCGCACACGGCGACAATCGCGGACGAGATCGCCATCATTCGCTCGATGCACACCGACCAGATCAACCACGATCCGGCCCACACGGTGATGAATACCGGTACGTCGATCTCGGGCCGGCCGAGCATGGGCTCGTGGCTCACCTACGGCCTCGGCTCGGAGAGCGCCAACCTGCCCGGCTTCGTCGTGATGATGAGCGAAGGGGGACGCAATCCGCAGCCGATCTCGCAACGCATGTGGGGAAGCGGGATTTTGCCGTCGCGCTATCAAGGCGTGCCGTTCTTTTCCAAGGGAGATCCGGTTCACTATGTCGCCAATCCGCCAGGCGTCGACCGCAAGGATCAGCGCGCGCTGATTGACGCCATCGGCGAGCTGAACCGGCAGCGCAACCGAGCGCAGCCGGATGCAGAAATCGCCACGCGCGTCGCGCAATATGAGCTGGCGTTCCGCATGCAGACCAGCATTCCCGAGCTGATGGACTTAAGCGACGAGCCGCAAAACGTGCTCGATCTGTATGGCGCCAAGGGGGCCGACGGCACGTTCGCCGCCAACTGCCTGCTGGCGCGGCGCCTGGCCGAGCGCGGCGTGCGATTCATTCAGCTTTATCACCGCGATTGGGATCATCACGGCGACCTGGTGCGCTACATGAACATCTGCTGCGGCTTGTGCGATCGGCCCGCCGCGGCGTTAGTGCAGGATCTCAAGCAGCGCGGGCTGCTCGATGAAACGCTGGTCATTTGGGGCGGCGAGTTCGGACGCACTCCCATGTTCCAGGGCAAAGGTAAGGATCCAGGCCGCGACCACCACATGCGCGGCTTCTCCATGTGGTTGGCAGGCGGCGGCATCCGCGGCGGCGTGACCTATGGCGCCACCGACGAACTAGGCTATCACGCCATCGAGAATCCGGTTCACGTACGCGATCTGCACGCCACCATGCTCCATCTGCTGGGCATCGACCACCAGCGCCTGACCTTCAAGCACCAAGGCCTCGACTTCCGCCTCACCGGCGTCGAGAAAGCTCGCGTCGTGAAAGAGATTCTGGCCTGAACGGCAAACACACCAACCCGAAGCAACCGTAGGTTATGCTTTAGCATAACGTTTTACTTTGAACCGCATCCTGTAATGTGAGCCCAACGAGCGTTCTTACCCATTGCGTCGGCGCGTCTCGTTATGATATTAACGTCGCAATTCTTGCTGTAACGACAAGGTTCTGATTGCGGCTTTGCCGCGATATGCTATTAACGGCGAGAGTCTTGTCGCCACAACAAAAACTTTGCCGCTCGAATTTGGGTGCCATGCTTTCACGCGAGCGTCAGCGAGCGGGTAAGCATGCTACCCTTTGCGGCTACAACATGCCTACGTCGGCGAGGCGCCGACGAAGGCATGGCACCCAAAACGTGTTGTCAACGCAGTTATTGCTGCAGCAACAAGATTTTGGTGCGGCCCCGCCGCGATATGCTAAAGCATAACCTGCGGCTACGAGGGTCGTACTCCACTTCACACGAACAACTCCTCAACTGGCTTGCCGCCGTCGGTGATGGGAACGGGACGATCGTCGGAGGTGTAGAGCTCCTCGAAGGGGTTGATGCCGAGCGTCCAGTAGATCGTGGCATGTAGATCAGGGATTGAGACAGGCCGGTCGACGATGTTCATGCCTAGCTCGTCGGTCGCGCCGATCGTCTTGCCAGTCTTCAATCCGCCGCCCGCCAGCGCAATGGTGAAGGCCTTCGAGTGATGGCCGCGACCGCCGCCGCCGTCAAACCCAGCGGGCCGGCCGAACTCAGTGGCCACAACCACGAGCGTCTTGTCGAGCAGCTTCTGCCGTTCGAGATCGAGCACGAGCGCCGAAAGGGCCTGGTCGAGTTCGCGAATCAGGCCGTGCTGTTCGAGAATGCCGTCGTTGTGCGTGTCCCAGCCCGTGCCGTTGATGAAGTTCAAGTTGTGCGAGACTTCGACGAATCGCACGCCGGCTTGCAGCAGCCGCCGCGAGAGCAGACAGCGCTGCCCAAACTCGCCGCCGTAGGAGTTTCGCAATTCGGCCGATTCGCGATCGAGCTGAAAGACGTTAAGAAACTGCGGGCCAGAAAGCCGCAAGGCCTCGCTGATCGTGGCATCGTAATCCTGCACGCTGCGGCCGCCGGTCGCTCGCGCTAGATATTCGGAACGAACCTGGGCGAGCAGCTTTTCGCGGCGGCTCTGGCGATTGGCGTCGATACGAGCCGGCCGGGTAAAACCGGCTGGACCCGATTCCGTGTCCGTCAGATAGATGTAACCGTCCTTCGCGCCCAAGAAGCCCGGCCCCCGCGTCACGTTCGGGTAACCGATCAACACATAGGCTGGCGCTTGTTCATTGACCGGCCCGCGCTGATTCGCAACGATCGAGCCGATCGACGGGTAGACCACCGACCCATTCGTCGGCCGGCCGGTGTGCACTCGATTGGTCGCCGCGGCGTGCTCGTCGATCACCTCGTGATGCACGGAGCGCACCAGATTGAAGCGGTCGAGAATCTCCGCGCAACGCGGCAGATGCTCGCAGACCTGCGTGCCGGCGATGGCCGTGTCGATGGCTTCGTAATAAGAGCCGGCTTTCCGCTCTTTGGGGTCGCCTTTGCGCTTCGGATCCCACGTGTCGATATGACAAGCGCCGCCGCCTAGCCAGACCATGATGCAATGCTCGGCTTGGCCGGCCGGCAGGTCGGGTTTTGCTCGTTCGGCCAATGCGGGCAAACCAGCCAGCGCCGCGCCGCCGGCCGCCAGACCGAGTCCCCCTTGGCTCGTTCGCAGCAAAAACTCGCGCCGCGTGGAAGGAAGCTCAAACATCGAATATCTCCGTACGTGTGATCGATCGCTAAGCTGCCTTGATCTTAAGGCAGACTGACCCACTCGGGCGAATTGACCAGCGTCCACAACATATCTTCCATCCGCTCGCGCCAATCAGGCTGCAATCGCCTGGTCGGCGGATCTCCCTGGCTCACCAACTTTTCCAGCTCAGCCTTGAACACGTTCGCCTCGGGCGCCAGATGATTCGACCATCCGACCAGCTCTCGCACCGGTTCGCGCTCGATCCGCGGCGCGCCGGTCCGCCGCTGCTCGTAACCTTCGCTCAGCAGTTCGGTCCACGCCGCGCGCTCATTCGCCGTGGGCAGACGAGACAACAACCGCTGGAAGGTCCGATCAATCAATTGCGGCAGCGGCTGCTCGGCCAGCGCTAGTTCAGTCAAAGCGCTGTCGTCCGACAAACAAGTGATGCGATCGGTCAAGATTCCGTTCGCCATGATCGCCGGTTGCAACACGGCCGGCTCTTGGCTGCGCACCGAAAGAGGATCTTGCCGCGAGCCGCGCCAACCAAAGGCCTCCATCAACGTGACGAAAGGTTGCGCCTCAGGCAGCGCCAGGCTGGGCCGATCGCGTTCGTTCGAGAGCGATGTGAAGTGCCAGGCCCGCGTCGCCTCGCCCAGGTTCAGGGAGCTGGTGTGAGGCCGGGCGCCGTCGATATCGATATTCATTGGCCCGGCGCGCAGCGGCTTGCCCGCGGCGACAAACAGCGAGTCAACGATCTGCTCGGCCGACATGCGGCGGGCAAACGGCGCGGCGAACAGCTCCGGCTTGCCTTCTTCGGCGGCGGGGCGATCTTGCGGCACGCGCTGGTAAGTTTGCGAGTTCAGGATCAAGCGGGCCACATGCTTCAAGTCGTAACCATGGCCGATGAATTCACCCGCCAGGTAATCGAGCAACTCGGGATGCGAAGGCTTGGCGCTCTCCCAATCGTCAACAGGTTCGACCAGGCCGTAACCCAGGTAACGACGCCAAAGGCGATTGACAACCACTTGCGCGAAACGTTCGTTACGCGGCGACGTGATCAGCGCGGCGAGGCGCTCGCGGTGATCTTTGGAATTTCGCAGCACGCCCGGCGGAAACTCCTCGCGGCTCAACTCGGGAAACGGCCATTCGGGCGAAATCTGCTGCCCCGGCTTGAGCGTGACTTCAACGATCAGCGACTTGACCGCTTCGTCCCCGCCCGGAATGGTGCTGGTGGCCGGGACCTCTTGCGAGGCGCGGCGAAGCATGGCGGCGATGCTGAACAAATCCTGCTGCAAATAATCATGATACGGGTCGTCGTGACAGCGAGCGCACTTCATCTCCACGCCAAGAAACGCCTGGCTGACGATGCGGGCCTTGACGGCCATCGGCGCATCGTCTTGCGTCGAAAGCTCGAAGCCCGCCGGTCCGCCGAAGTATTTGCTCCCTTCCATCATCACCAGCTCGGTGGCGAATCGATCGAACGGCTTGTTGTCGAGGAACGACTCGTGAATCCACCAGCGGAACGGACCCGTGTTGCTCAATGTCGGGTTGATCAGGTTCGGGTTTTCGGCCAGCAGATCCTGCCAGTAGCCAACCCAGTTGTCGGCCCAGCCCGGATCGGCGAGCAGACGCTCGATCAGCCGCGCTCGCCGGTCGGGCAACTCGCGCTCGTGCGCAAAGTCGTCGATCTGCTCGGGCGTTGGAATCGTGCCGATCACATCGAGCGAGACGCGGCGCAGGAAGGCGTCGTTATCACACAACGGGCCAGGTTGAAGGCCTGCGTCAAGCAGCTTGCGAAGGACGAACCGATCGACGTCGTTTGTCGCTGGCGTTTCTGCCGGCAGTTGCGGTATGGCCGCAGGCGTTCGCTGCGCCAACTCCTGTCTGGCCCATTCATGCCGCGTTTGCCAGTAATTGTCCTCTTCTCGGCTCGCTTCGCGACGCGTCTCGGCGTTCAAACTGGCTAATCGTTTTCGCTCACCCGCCACATAGCCTTGCCAACCCGCGTCGGTGAGCGGCACAGCCGCTACGGGCGAGAGAATTTCAAATCCTTCGCCGAGCGCCGCCATGCTGACCGAAGTCTCGCCGAACTCGGGCCGGTGATTCTGGCCGCCGACGATCATCTCGAAGATAAACTCGTGCTCGCGGCCGTCTCCTTCGATTTCAATGTATTGCTGCGAATCGCCTCGTGCGAGCGGCCGGATGCATGGCGCCAGGCTGGCGTCGAGCGGAACGACCTTGCCATGCCCGGTGGCCGAGATGCTGAAGAACGGAGTCTCCAGCACCTTCTGGCCGTCGAGATACAGTCGCGATGCGTTGCGGCAGCGAACCAGCAAGCGGCGCGGCCCAGCGGCGACCGTCAGTCGCGCCATCGCTCGCACCAGGAACGGATCGGAACGGTCTTCTTTCACGCCGCGCGCGGAATACTTGTTCGGAACGTCGACGAGCGCGAATGCCGGCGCCATGAAACTGCCGGTGCGCTCGATCGACGAGAACCGCCACGATTTTTTATCGGGCAGCTTCTCATAGATGTCGACCAGGATCGAGTCGGGCTCGACCCGGTCGGCCGCGAACTCGGGCACGGGGGCCGTGTAGCGGTAGCGAGCCTGAATCCGCTCGGCCGACAGCGCGTGGCGATAGATCGCCACTTCGTCGAGCAGGCCGCGAAACGTGCTGGCATCCTGGCCGCCTAAGGAAGAGCCGATCCACAGCTCGTCGTCGTCGATCGCGGGCGCGCGGTCCGTGGCGCCGCCCATGTCCCATTTGCCGGTAACGCTTTCGCCATCGATGTAGCCTTTCAGGCTTTTCGGCTGACCGAAGACGTAGGTCACCGCGACATGGCGCCAACCGTCGCCGATGGCGAACGAGCCGTCGGAAGTCCAGCGATGCCAGTCGCCCTTTTTGCCTGAGGGCTTGTTCTCTGCCTGCTTGGCATCTGCTGCCTTGTCTTGATTGTCGTCGGCAGGTTTTTCAGCCGCCGATTGCGGTTCAGTCTCTTTCGTGTCGGGAGGCGGTTCGTCGGCGCTATGGAATAAAAAGCTGATCGCCGCTTTGCCGCCAGGGAGCGTCTTCAGCCGCAAAGCGTAGTTCTGATTCACGGCTAGTTGGCCGCTTGCTTCGGTCCGCCCCTTGCCGATGATGTACAGGAATTGCCCGGCGCCGGCGGCCTGAGGGCTGACCCACGCTTCGAGCGTGATGGCATCCCCATTGGCAAAGTCGAGCGGGCTCTCGGGGCCGGGATCCTTGATGCGAATGAAAGCGCCGCCGGCCGTGAACTCGGCCGCAGCGTTATCGGGCTCGAAGAGCGGAAACTCGCCTGCCTGTGGACCCGACGAGGCCAATCGCACTTCGCCCGTGATGGCGCCGACTAGCGAAACGGTCGAGTCGGGCAGTTCTACTTCGTTAAGCACGCGCCCATCTTCGGCCTTCTGCAAGCGCCAGTAGCCCGCCGGCTTGTCTTCCAGCACCAACTCGGCGTAGCGATCAGCCGCCGCCGCGCGGCTGTAAGCGACGAACATCACCAAGGTTGCGAAAAACGCGGTACGCCCTTTCCAAACCGTGCGAACCAGGGCCTGCA
>JAICIG010000344.1 GCA_025924495.1 Pirellulales bacterium
GCCTGGCGGATCTCTACGAGCGCGTGGGGCGAATGGCTGACGCAGAACGGTTGCGCCGAATGAATGCCGCACGAGAATGACCGCGGCGATGTCCGGCAGCCAGTTTTGATTGTGGAAGCCAGGGCCGCCGACTTCATTTCTGCCATCGCCGCGCTACTGCGGGCTATTCAAGAATGCCTCGATCTTGTCGAAGCCATTTCGCAGGTTGTCCGTGCTGGTGGCAAAGGAAAGCCGGGCATAGCCCTCGGCGCCAAACGCCGAACCCATCACCATCGCCACATTTTGCTGGGCCAACAGTTCCAGGCACCATTTCGCCGAATTGTTGACGCGGGCGCCGCGATAAGAACGACCCAGGTGAGCCTGGATGTTGATGAAGGCGTAAAACGCGCCGCCCATGTCGGCACAGCTTAATTTGGGCAGCGACGCAATGCGGCCGCGCACGAATTCGCGGCGCTTGGCGAACTCGGCCAGCATCTCGGCGACGCAATCCTGCGGGCCATTGAGTGCGGCGACGGCGGCATACTGGCTGACGCTCGAAGGATTCGACGTCTCCTGACTCTGCAGGTTCTCCATGGCTTTCGCCACGGACAGCGGCGATAAGGTCCAGCCAATTCGCCAGCCCGTCATGGCGTACGCCTTACTCACGCCGTTGACGGTGATGGTGCGCTCGGCCAGACCCGGTCGCACGGTGGCGAAACTGGCGAAACGATGGTCGCCATAGATCAGACACTCGTAGATTTCGTCGGCCACAATCGTCAGATCGCGTTCGATCGCCACATCGGCCAGGGCGCCTAATTCTTCCGGCGAGTACATGCTGCCGGTCGGATTCGACGGGGAGCAAACCAGCAACATCTTCGTGTTCGACGTCAAAGCGCCGCGCAACTGCGCCGGTTTGAGCTTGAAGTTATCGCTTTCCAGCGTCGGCACGATGACAGGTTTGGCGCCGGTCAGCTTGACCAGTTCCGCGTAGCTTACCCAGTAGGGAGCTGGAATAATCACTTCGTCGCCTGGATTGCAGAGCGCGGTGAAGATGTTGTGCAGCGAGTGTTTGGCGCCGTTGGAGACGACGACTTGCTGCGGGGAGTATTCCAGCCCGTGCCGCGACTTGTACTGTTTGGCAACGGCCGCACGCAGTTCAGGAATACCGCCGACGGCCGTGTAATGAGTGTGCCCGGCCTTCATCGCGGCCGTCGCGGCGTCGCAAATGTGCTGCGGGGTGTTGAAATCGGGCTCGCCAACGCTGAAGTCATAGACCGTTTTTCCCGCCGCCTTCAATTCCTTCGCCTTGGCGGCCATTGCCAGCGTGGCCGAAGGTTCGAGGGCTTGGACAATGCGAGAAATGGTCGGGGGCATGGGCAAACTCCAGGCGGCGACCCTGTCGGGTCGAAACGAAGGATGGCATGTAGAAAACAGCAGCAGGCCGCAAAAATCGGCCGCTTGACGCAAGCTATCGGCCGGACAATCATAGTAGCTTCGAGGTTCGCTTCCAAGTGGCCCGCTGGACGGCGCCGCGGGTCGGAAGGGCTGGCGCCCCGCCACTTTCCCGCTCGGGATCTCGTCTAGACCGGCATGCTCGATTACGGGCGACCGGTCCCCGCCGTGAACGACAACCTGCCGCAACTCCACAGACTGCGAATTTTCTATGGCGCGTGCTCGCATTGGGATCTGGTTGATCGGAGCCAAAGGGGGAGTCGCTTCGACGGCCACAGTGGGCCTGACCGCTTTGAAGAAAGGGCTGATCGGAAATGCCGGGTTGGTCAGCGAATTACCCGAATTCCAGTCGCTCGGTCTGACGGCTTGGAAAGACTTTGTGATTGGCGGCCACGAGATCCGCGACGTTCGTTCTTACGACGAAGCCATGCGGATGCACACTGAGAGCCGAGCGATCGACGCCGGCGTCTTGGCGAAGTGTAAAGGCGAGTTGGACAAAATCGACCGGCAGATTCGTCCCGGCGCTGTCTTCAATGTCGGACCGACGATTGAAAAACTCGCCAGCCCCGAAATCCGTAACCGGCGGGAAACGCCGCGGCAGATCATAGAGCGCGTCCAGGCCGATTTGAAAGCCTTCGCCGACGACCAGCAGTTAGCGCACGTGGTGGTGGTGAACGTCTCATCGACCGAGCCGGCGGTCGATCCGCAAACTTTGCCCGCGCGCTGGAAAGATCTCAATAAGCTGATCGACAAGCGCGGCGCTTGCCCGCTGCCAGCCAGTTCGCTGTATGCGATCGCCGCCCTTGACTTGGGCTATTCGTACGTCAATTTCACCCCTTCGCTGGGCTCAAGCGCGCCTGCCATCGACGAACTGGCCCGCGAACGCGGCGCGCGACACATGGGCTACGACGGCAAGACGGGGGAGACGCTGCTAAAGAGCATTCTGGCTCCGATGTTCGCCAAGCGCAATCTGCAGGTGATGAGCTGGGTCGGCCACAATATCTTCGGCAATATGGACGCCAAGGTGCTCGACGATCCGGTGAACAAGCAGGCCAAAGTCACCAGCAAAGACCGCTTGCTGGGGCAGATTCTCGGTTAC
This sequence comes from Pirellulales bacterium, assembly GCA_025924495.1. Next base: position 2,531 of record JAICIG010000344.1, read on the forward strand.
ACGCCGCAGACGCTGGTGACGATCGAGCGCATCGACAGCATGCGCGACTGGAAAACCGCCTGGGACCATGTCCACTTCACCGGCTTTTTGGGCACGCCGATGACCTTTCAGTTCATCTGGCAAGGCTGCGATTCGCTGCTGGCCGCGCCGCTGGTGCTTGATCTGGTGCGGTTCACCGAGCGCGCTTGGCGCAACGGCGATACGGGGCGGTTGGAGTTTCTGTCGAGTTTCTTCAAAAGCCCGCTGGGCGTGGAAGAGCACGATTTCGCCCTCCAATTTCAAGCTCTGCAATCGTGGGCGACCGGCCTGAAGACTTGAGCATTACTTTCGCGCGGACGCCGCGTGTCTACGACGCAGCGTCTCAATTGCTCGAAAAACAACTTGAGACGATTTGCGATCTAGTCTTCCGGATTGAAGGCTCGCATCAGCTTACGGCCTTTGTGAATTAAATAGAGTTCGGTCGGACCAAGCGATCGGCTGCCGGGGCCAAGCGGGCGCCATGTGGTCTGTTCGCCGTCGATGATTAAAATGCCGGCTTGCCCCTGCCGCCGGGCCGCGGCGACATAGATCTCTTCGTCGAAGAAGCGGCCCAGCTTGATCAGCTGCAAATCTTCGCAGCCCTGGTCGGCCAGTTGTTGCGAAAGGTCTTCCCAGGTCGCTTGTTGTTCTGCAGAGAGTTGCTCGGGCGTTAACTCGCTGATTTCCGCATGTTCGGCAAACCAACCAGCGTAAGCCGCATAAATGTCGGTCGCCGGCAGGTCGGCGAGATCGGCGCGCAAGACGTGCGTGACTGGCCCCGCCATGGCAATGCCCGACATGCTACGGTTGCCTGCGCGGAATTCGTAGCGAAATAGAAAGCAATCGACGCTCTCAGAAAAGCCGGGCCAAAACTGCCGCCGCGAATCGAACAGCTCCAATTTGTGCGGCGGCATGCCGAATTGCGTCGGCAAAGCCAGCCAGGCCGCTAGCTCTCCCTCGGCTCGGGCGATCGGCGAGCGATTCGCTTCGCTGGCGCGAGGCAGTTCGCCCAATTCCTCTAAATAGGCGAGCGCTCGCGGTCGTACGACCGGCTCGCCGGACATTTCGGCCAGCACTTTTACGCCTTCATCATCGCCCAACCGGGCCAGCGCGTAGGCTGCCTCCGTGCGCAGCCGGCGGTGCGATAGTTCCAATGCCTGGTGCAGCTTGCCGCAAACGCTCGCGTCGCCGATCATCGCCAACGCATGGCACAGCGCGACAACCAACTCAACGCCTTCGCCTACGATGGCGTTCAGTGCTGCCGGCGAAGCCGCGAACTCTTGGGGACGCTCCTCCAGGCGCGCTAACCGAGAGACGAGTCCGCCGAGCAAATCGGCCAGTCGGGTCACGCGTGCACTCGCCGGATGAGGCCTGACGCCGCGTTCGCGGCAAAGAAAATTCGCCAGATCGAGCACGATCGCGGCGGTTGAAGGATGCTCCAAGGCGTCGAGCAGCCGCGGGAAAAGCGATCTGGCCGCATCGTCTCGTCGCTGGAACAACGGAACCAACGCCAGCGCGGCGTCTTGTGGACGACCGGGCGGATCGGTCGCAACCAACTCGACAAAGGTCTTCCACGCGTCAGGCGCCCCGCTCGACGCCAGCATAGCCAGCAACAAGTGTCGAGCCTGGCTTGTCGGGCCCAACCAGGCATACAGGGAGACAATGGCCCGGATGGTCTCGCCTTGCAACCGCGCCTCGACAGCGAGAACGCGATGAGCGGCATTCAAGAGTGACGACCAGAGCGCATATTCTTCGCCGAGTGCGCTGGCCTCGCCCTCGTTCGTCGTCAATTTGGCCAACTTCAGCAACCACTGTTGCGCTTGCGCGTCGGAATGCAGCGTTGCCTCAGCGGCGCGGCGTCGACAAGCCGCGCGACCGTCGGCGCCAAGGCTGGCGAAATTCGCCAAATCATCCAGAAGTTGTTCTAGTTGGTCTCGCATGGTGTCGATAAAGCTGGTTATATCGCGGGCAGCCGCAAGGGACGAGACGCCGATCGATTGGATCGCTATGCATCAAGCGTTCGGGCGCGATGATGCCGCCCGCAATTCCGACGGCCGTCGCGTCCGCTCGGCGAATCAAGATCATGGCGGCGACCGTCGTCGATTAATTCGCTGTGTGAATCGCCTTCTGCAACGGACGCTCGGGAAGGCGCGCAAAAATAAAAACCGGGGCGTCCGCTAGCTAAGGATTGAATACCATGGCCACCTCCAAAAAGACGACCGCTAAGACTGCCAAAAAGCCGGCGACTCGCTCGCTGAAAAAGAAATCAGCTGCCAAACCGGCCAAGCGGTCGACCAAGCGAGCCGCTGGGAAAAAAGCAGCCAAGCGCGTGAAAAAGAGCTAACTGGCGGCATCGGCGGCAAGCCCCATTATATGCGGCGCCGGTCCGACCCCAACCGAGCAAGGCCGATGCGGTCCCTTGCAGGGCTGCATCGGCCGCTCCATTCGCCGCCCGTTGACCAAAGCCATTCTGCCTGATAGTGTTACGTAAATAAAACTATCTTGCGCAGGTTGGCTGGGTGAAACAAGAATCACAATCGTCCGAGGAATCGGCTCAAGGGTTCGCTAAGCTTCGGCTCTCCGAGGCAATGCTTGCGGCGCTCGATCGCGCGGGCTATCTGGAACCAACCCCGGTGCAAGCCGGGCTCATCCCTCGCGCGCTGGAAGGCATCGACGTGCTTGGCCAGGCCCGCACAGGGACGGGAAAAACCGCCGCTTTCGTCATCCCGATTCTGGAGCGGCTGGAACACCGTAAAGAGCACTCGCCGCAGGCATTAATGCTGGTGCCTACGCGAGAACTTGCCGTGCAAGTCCGCGACGAGATGATCAAGCTGGCCCACGGCCAGAAAGTGCATCCCGTGGCGCTCTATGGCGGCACGCCGATCCGAGGACAGATTGAAAAACTGAAACGAGGCGCCGATTGCGTCGTCGGCACTCCCGGCCGCGTGCTCGATCACATCGGCCGCGGTACGCTCAGCCTGGATCAATTGCGGTTCGTGGTGCTGGACGAGGCGGATCGCATGCTCGATATCGGGTTTCGGCCTGATATCGAAAAGATTCTGCGCCGCTGCCCAGCGTCGCGGCAGACCTTGCTGTTGAGCGCCACGGTGCCCCCGCCAGTGGCACGGCTTGCGACGCGTTACATGCGCGATCCGGAAACGCTCAATTTCTCTTCGAACGAAGTCGCGGTTGAAACCATCGAGCAGTTTTACTTCACGGTGATTCCGGAGAAGAAGTTCGAACTGCTGGTCAAATTGCTGCGGCGAGAAAATCCTCGCCAGTCCATCGTTTTCTGCCGCACCAAGCGAGGCACCGAGCGGGTGTTCCGCAATTTGCAACGCAAATTCGAAGGGGTCGACTGCATTCACGGCGACCTGCCGCAAAAATCGCGAGATCGGGCCATGGCCAAGTTTCGCGAGGGGCAAGTCCGCCACCTGGTGGCGACCGATGTCGTCGGCCGTGGCATCGATGTGAGCGGCATCTCGCACATTGTTAATTACGACATTCCCGCCTTCTGCGATGACTACGTTCACCGCGTCGGCCGCACCGGACGCATGGGACGCGAGGGAGTCGCTTACACCTTTGTCACGCCGGAAGAAGGCAACGAGCTGACCCGCATCGAGATGCGGATCGACCGACTCCTGCAACGGGCCGAGATCGAAGGTTTTGATGCTGCGCCGCGAGCACAGCCCAGCGTTTCGCTCGAGAGATCGGGTGGATCGGGCGCTGAAAGCCCGTCCGTCGAAGAGAATGGCGAAGAAGCGGCGGCGAAGCCTGCCTCGCCCATGATGGGCCGCGGAGGTCGTCCGCCCCGCCGCATTCGTCGGGCTCTCTAGCGCCGTGTGATGGCCTGAGCCGGCGGTAAAAAGCCGGTGACATTCGCCTCGCAGTCTCGGTCAATGCGCCCCCCCGCTTCCGGCTAGGCCTGCGCATTCGCTCGGGGCCGATTCTTGTCGATGATGGCCGCGAGGATCAGGCCAAACGCTGCCAGCCGGACAGCGTAAAAATAAATCTCGTGCTCGCTGTGGTCGGGCAAAAATGCGACTACGATTCGGGTGATGCTGAACAGCCAAAAAGCGATGGCAAAGATGAAAAACAGCCGATCGCCGGTATCTTTCCAGAACCTCAGGAAAAACAGTCCGGCGATTGCGTTGCCCATGGCAATGGCGCCCATGATGCAAAATCCGACGCTGCTTACTAGCATCCGGGTCTCCTCGTCGATGGCGCCGTCATTTGGATTCCCATACCAGACCATAGACCAGCAACAAAGTCGCGACCAAGGCGATCAATCGGCGATACAACGATAAGTCAATGGCAGGCAAGATGATAACGTCGACGAATAAGAATATGTTTTCAGCGGCCATGCCAAAAAAGCACAGGCTGCTCCAGAACAAAAGGCGAACGCCGCTCTGCCGGTAGCCTCGCAGTAACAAGAGGGCACACGCCAGACTGGTGGCCGCGCAGAGGATATATACGGCTTGGGTCATTTTTGATCCCCTTTGCGGAGCCGGAAGGCGTCGGCAAAAGTCCGCACCTTGTCGACCGGCTTGGAGTAGATCTCAGTGATCACTGACACTCGGCGAGCTCGATACGCCTCAGCAAGGTCGACGATCAACCGGGCCAGTTCAGGCGTCGAAGGGGAGTAACGATAGGCGCCAGGCGATTCCGATTCCGCTGCCAGCAATCCGCGCGTCTCCCAGTCGGCAAGATGAGCGGCGATCAGAGTCTCGCCCGTGTACAGCGAACGAGCCACTTCTTCGACAGTCCAAACGCGCTCGGAGCTATCCTTAAGCAACAGCAAAACTTCGAGTTGCGCAACGGATGCGATGTTTTCGGCGATGAACCGCTGGATCGGTTCAGTCAACTCGCTCAACGTTCTGCCTTTCGCAACCTTTCAAGCTCGGCGCATGGGCCGAACGTCACAGGCTTAATCTATTGGAATGGCCTCCGGCCGTTGGTTTTCGCTGCGTTCCGATGCTCGCGCCAACTGACGCATGCCGGAACCGCTCACAATGCCACGAAATGAAAGCCAGGCGCATCAAGACTTTGCGCCTCGAGCTGTCGTAGCTCAATCGAATGCTAGAGTTTAACTCGCAGCAAAGGTTAGGTAGCAGTTGGCCGACTTCCTGTCAACCAAGCAACGGATTTGCCGGCAGGATCGGCAAATCGATTGACATCGCTCCAACTGGCTCTTTAGACTAGCTTTGCATACATCTGCTCGCGATGGGCGGAACACCGGCATGCTATGGCAGCTCTCTCGGCGCGTTATTGCGCCCAGGGAGCTTTTTTATTTTAATCTGCACGCCCGCGAAGGGTGCGGCAAAAGCGAGACAAAAATGGCAACGACGGTCCACGAGGATGGGGATAAGGTCGCGAACGGAGTTAATGGCAAGAAATCTCGCGAGACGGAGCCTAATCGACTGAAGAGTTCCCGTGCGACGCGTGCGGCTGTGGCCGCGTCGCCGTTGATCATTTCGCAGGATGAAGCGTTCAGCAAACGCCAACTTTTGGCAGCGCTTACGGCCCTTAAGAGGGGTGACTTCACCGCTCGATTGCCGATCGGCAATGAAGGTATCGATGCCAAGATCGCCGACGTTTTTAACGACGTGATCGAACTCAGCGAGCGCATGGCCAACGAGCTAGAACGCTTGAGCCGGGTCGTCGGCAAGGAAGGCCGGATCTCGCAGCGCGCCAATATCGGGCTGATCAGCGGGTCGTGGGCCGAGGCGATCGATTCGGTCAACACCCTGATTAGCGACCTCGTCCATCCGACCAGCGAAATGGCGCGCGTGATCGGCGCCGTGGCGAAGGGCGATCTTTCGCAATCGATGTCGCTGGAGAATGAAGGACGGCCGCTCAAGGGCGAATTCTTGCGCACCGCCAAGACCGTCAATACGATGGTCGATCAGCTCAGCTCGTTCGCCTCGGAAGTGACGCGCGTGGCCCGCGAAGTGGGCACTGAAGGCAAGCTCGGCGGCCAGGCCAAAGTGAAGGGCGTGGCCGGCACCTGGAAGGACTTGACCGACAACGTCAACCCCATGGCCACCAACCTCACAGGGCAGGTCCGCAACATAGCAGAGGTGGCCCGCCCAGTCGCGCGCGGCGATCTGTACCAGACGATAACGGGCGAGGGGAGAGGCGAAATA
>JAICIG010000345.1 GCA_025924495.1 Pirellulales bacterium
CAAGATGTCGGCTCAATTCAATCCGGCCTCCCGCAAGGCCAAGAAGGGAATCTCGGAGTTCAGACCCATGTCCTCAATTGACCCCACGACGTTGATCTATGTTTTGGTGGGCGTGCAAGTGGCCGGCCTGGCCAGCGCGTGTCTGGCGCGCCTGAGCGAGGGCTCAATTCGCCAAACATCGGCTCAGCGCATTTGCCTAGGTTGTCTCGCTCTGGTCGGAGCAGCCACTATGATGTCGATGCTGATCGGTCCCGGCGCCTCCGTACTTAGCGGAGCCGCCATGTCGGTCATGGTGCTGACTGCGGTCTGGGACTTTGGCGGGGCTGTACTGTAGTTTGCGGCCTCCCCTGCCGACCCGTCATTGCGGCGCGGCCGATTTTGCATTGCCGCAGCGCCCCCTTTCCAAACCTTGGCGCTACCCCCCATTGAGTCTCCTAAGGCTTTGCGGCAAAAGGCCTTGCCCAACTGCCATGGCATCCGGAACAGTGGCTACTGCCGCCAGCATCCGCAAAATCGAAAAAAAGCTTCCCTTCGGAACTGCTTTGAACCGAAAAGCTATAGACAGGCAGTTTTGATCGGGTACCGAGGTTGCGCCGGGGGGACCATCGCAACTTCCAGGACCAGACCGGGCGCGCACTAGCGCTGCGGTTCCCTCCTCCATGACCTCGCCCGCCGATCATCGCGCTAGGATGCGCAAAAACTAGGCTATTCGCCGTGATCCATAGGAGGAGGGGAAGCATGCACCGCTTCAACATGGCATGGACGATGACCGCGATCGTCCTGCTGTCGCCGACTTTAATGTTGGCGTCAGACAAACAAACCGGTCAGCAGATCGCTGACGCACTCAAGCAGAGCGGACGCCTCGTCGGTTTCCGCATCGGCGTCAAATACCAGGAAGGGACCGCCTGGCTTAAAGGACGCGTGAGCAGCGAGGAGCAAAAGGCTCTGGCAATCCAGATGACGGAGCAAATGCCCGAGGTCTCGCAAGTGGTCGACGAATTGACGGTGGAACCCGCATCCACCGCCGCGACGCCCGTTCTTCGGCCCGTCGCCAATGCCCCGCTGCCCTCGGCTGCCAGCTCGATCGGCGGCAGCCCGACGCAGCGATTGGCACCCCAAGAACCGGTTGTGCACGCGGCGAAAACGCCACGGGGAATCGCGGCCGGCTTGCTTCGAATCGCCGAGCCGACGGTCGATCCGAACGTGCAAACCACGGGCGGCGAGCTGAGCTTCCCAACGGCTGAGGCCCGCTCCAGCGAGCCTACTCCGCACTTGGCTGCTCAGCCGACGGTTCAACCCGCCAGCACCAAGCGGTCGATCATCCGTCGCCGCACGATCTCGTCGTCGCAGTCGCCCACTCCGGCGATGGCTCCGACGGCGGCGCCCGTCACCGCGAATGTCCAGGGCCGCCAGATGAAACTGATTCCTCTTGTCCGCGGACCAGATGGCAATCTGGTGCCGTTGGACCCGGCCATGGCTCAGCAAATGGGGCTTCAGGCCCAACCAGTGGCGGGCGGTCAGCAGATGCAAATGGTTCCGCTGACCAACAATAACTCGGCCCGATCCAAACAGGGCAGGCGCGGGCGACCGATGCCGATTGCCAGTCGCAATCAAGGCGGACGCCCGGTTCCGGCTGCCTATAATGCTGCGGCAGGCGGCCCTCCGGGCGGCGTTTATCCGCCCGGAGCTTATCCGCCTGGAGCCGTCCCGCCAGGCGCTTTGCCAGCCATGGAAGGCGTGCCCGGCGCCCCGCTGCCTGGCGCGGTCCCGGCGCCGATCGCCGGCCCGGCCCCGGCCTACTACGATCAGCCGAACATGCCGAACTACGCGTGGCCGAGCTATGCTGCCTACCCGAACTACGCCGCCTTGACGTATCCGAAGCAGTATTCGCCGACGGCCTGGCCGTACATCGGCCCGTTCTATCCTTATCCGCAAGTTCCGCTCGGCTGGCGGAAAGTGACCTTGGAATGGGATGACGGCTGGTGGTTCCTCGACTTCGATGATCGGAACTGCCAATAGTTCGCCCGAAGTTCGTTTTGCATGCTGAACCCATCAAGCCCCCGGCGGAGCCGAATCCGTCCGGGGGCTTTTTACATTGCGACGCGAATTTTCGGCAAAACCGGAAAAAGCCGCAAGTTCCTCCCCTCTTATCACGATACATAGAGCTAGCCCTCGCGGGGTCTTTCTGGATTCGCAGACAGACGCCGCCCCCGCGGGCCAGTTTTGCCTTTGTGGAACCTATTGCAGTTCGGCCGGTTAGGTCACTTGAGGTATTGACCATGTCACGCAAGATCGTCCAAGCTCCTACTCTCGCTGTGATGGCGTTAATCGCCTTTGGGGCCTCTGGATGCACCTGGCCCTTAAACTCGCAATTCAGCGGGCCATCGGTTCACTTGCCCGTTCCGATTCCCCTTAGCCCTTATTTCCAGAAGGAACAGGAAGACAAGTTCTGGATGCGCGAGCGTTATGCTCGCGTGCCAATTCTGGGACCGATCACCGCGGGCGGACCGGCAGTGGCTCTCGACCCGCCGTCGCCGGACGAAGTGATGCGGGCCTTCGAGCGAGCCCGACCGGTGGAAGGCGGTTTCCCGTTGTTGCATGAAGTGCAGCGGAACAACGTGCGGATGGTCATCGAGCCAATCTCCGATTACGTCGATCCGCCTCGCGTTTATCCGTTGATCGGCCCCGCTCAACTGCACCACGCCCACTACAAGTGCATCATCTACTACACGGAAGTCACTCGCGTCGGCTGGCCCGTGCCGTACACAACTGTGGACGAAGATTCCCAGGAAGTGATTTACATCGATCACAACCACTTCCACATGGTCGGTAATGTCGACGACGGCCCCGGCGGCAACCTGTAAAAAAGGTTGGCCGAGGTTTTCGTTGGCCTGACCCGCGTGCCTCGATTGATAATGCCTCTTTGATGCCTTAGCCCTTTACTGCATTGCAACTTAGCGTCAGCAACGCCACTCGCAGCCGAGTCAGCGAGGACTTGTCACCCCAGATGCAGCAGGGGTAGGATAAGTGACGGACTGAGACGGTTTTCCGGCGACAAGTTGCTGGCCTGCAATGCATGCTATCTCAAAATGTATCCTGGCATGCGGCCTATTCATGGCCGTGCTTCCCCAGCGAAGCATTTGGGCCGGCCCCGCCGAAGACCAGTATGCAGTAGCCGCAGGGCACTACCAGCAGGCACGCTGGAAGCTGGCCGCCGAGGAGTTTCGCACGTTTTTGGCGGACTACCCCGAGCATGCCAAGGCCAGTCGCGCCAGCTTCTATCTCGCCGAGTCCTTGCTACAGTTGCGCGAGTTCGACGCGGCGATCGCTCAATTTCGCGAGTTCCGCCGTAAGGCGCCAACGGATCGCTTGGCCGCCAAAGCCTTATTTCGAGCGGGGGAGGCGAATTATCTCGCCGGCCACCTCGATGAGGCCAAGGCCGAGCTCAACGAGTTCCTTAAAATCTCGCCCGACGAACCGCTGAACGCTTACGTCTTGCCTTATCTGGGCGACATTGCGGCCCAGCAGCACGATCCGGCCACAGCTCAGACGTTGTTCAACCAAGGGCTCGAGCGCTTTCCGCAAGGTCCGCTGCAGGACGATTGCCGTTATGGTTTGGCGCGTGCACTGGAAGAGCAAGGCAAGCTTGAGGAAGCGCAGCGACTTTATCTGGCCCTGGCCTCGAAAACCGCCAGCCCTTGGGCCGACGACGCTCAGTTCCGCCTCGGCGCCAGTCAGTACGCCGCCGGCGACTATGCCTCAGCCGCGCAAACGTTCGATGCCTTTGACTCCACCTTCGCCCACAGCGAGTGGAAGGACAAAGCCGCGCTCGCCGCCGGACAAGCGTTGTTCTATCTGCAGAATTACGATCAAGCGTTGGCTCGCTTCCAGATGTTGGCCGAGAAGGCCGACGTCGGGCTTGAGGCCCGATACTGGATTGGACTGGTGCAGAAAGCCAAGCGCGAATGGGAGGCTGCGGCGAGCACGTTGCTGGCGGCGGCCTCGGACGCAGACTCCCTTCCGCTCGCTGCCGCGATTCGGTTCCACGCTGGCGACGCCCTTGTGCAAGCCGGCAAGCTCGCCGAGGCGAAAGCGCAATTCGATTCTGTGCTGGAGCGCTGGCCCAAGGGCGAATTTGCAGATGACTGCTGGCTCGGCAAAATGCACGCCGCGCTCATGGCGGGCGAACATGGTACGGTCGATCAGTTGGCCGCCGAATTCGCCCAGCGATTCCCCGCCAGCACGCTCAAGGCAGCGGTCGACCGCACGCAGGCGCGCTCGTATCTAGCCCGCAAGCAAGCCGATCAGGCCATCAAAATTCTGGAAGGTCTGACGGCCGCAAAGCCGACGCCTAGTGCTGCGCCGACAGCCGAACACGATGCAGAAACGAACCATTACCTGCTCGCGCTCGGCTATCTCGAAGCCGCGCGCTATGAAGATGCACTGAAAGCGCTTCAGCCCGTTTTGGCGCTGCCCGATGGCGAACTGAAAGTCGACGGCCAGCGTGCGCAAGCAACCGCCCTCGTCGGACTGGGTAAATTCGCGGAAGCGATCGCGCCGCTAAGAGCTTACGTTGCCGCTCATCCCCAAGGGGAAGAGGGCGCCTGGGGGCGCGCTGAATTGGCGATTAGCCTGGCCCGCAACAAGCAACTGCCCGAGGCGAAGCAAGCCTACGCCGAACTGCTCTCTCAGCATGCGGGGCACAAGCTCATCGCTCCCACCGCAGCGGCACTGGCAGAAGCCGCGCTCGCCGCCGACGACAGACTCTGGTCGGCAGAACTATTCGCCTCGCTGGTGCGCGACGGCAACACGCCTGAATATATCGCTCGCGGCCTGTCGGGCGTCGCCTGGAGCCAGCATCAGGCCGGCGAATCGGCGCAAGCGGCCGCGACCTTCGAACAACTCGTGAAGCGCTTTCCCGACAGCCCGCTCGCCGCCGAAGCGGCGCTCGTGCGCGGCCAATTGCTCGAGCAGCTCAAGCAGGCTGAAGACGCGCTCGCCATGTACCGGCTGGTGATCGACAAATACTCGGCCAGCCCGCAACTGGCCGCCGCTCTGCTGGGCGCCGCCAGGCTCAGCGAGCGACTCGCGCAGGATGCAGACGCCGCGGAGCTGTACCAACGTTTCGATCGGGAGTTCCCCGCCTCGCCTGAGCACGGAGCGGCGCTTTACGAATGGGCCTGGGTTTTGAAGAAACTAAACAAATCGGCCGAAGCCGACTTGCTGTTCGAGCGGCTGCGCAGCGCCACGCCGCGCGGCCCGTTCTGGGCTGATGCCGTCTACCGCCTGGCCGAACATGCTAATCAGGCGAAAAACTACGAGCGAGCCAACCAGCTGCTGACGGAGTTAATCGCAGTCGAACCAGGCCCGAAGATCATGCCTCACGCCCTGTATCTGCAGTCTCAGGTCGCGATGAGCGAAGAGCAATGGCAGCGAGCGACCGCGCCGCTGGAGCGTCTGGTCAAAGAGTATCCTGAAAGCGCCTTGCTGCCATTGGCCCGCTACTTCCTGGCGGAAATCGCCTATCGTCAAGGCGACTATCAAGCAGCCGCCAGGCAATTCGAGGCCTTGGCCGCAGCAAGCCATTCCAGCGACGAGAAATGGCTGCCCATGGTTGCTTTGCGGCAAGCACAAATTCTTGCGCTGGAAAAGAAGTGGGCGGAAGCGCTCGATTTGGCGCAGCAGATTACCGCTAAACATCCGAACTTCGAACAGCAGTATGAGGTCGACTACCTGATCGGCCGCTGCCTGGCCAACGAGGGGCGTTTCGACGACGCACGTGCGGCCTACCGCAAAGTGACGCGCAGCGAATCAGGCGGCAAGACGGAAACGGCCGCCATGGCCCAGTGGATGATCGGCGAGAGTTACTTCCATCAGAAAAACTACGAAGCTGCACTGCGCGAGTACTTACGGGTCGAAATTCTTTACGCTTACCCAACGTGGCAAGCGGGCGCTTTGCTGCAAGCCGGCAAATGTCATGAGTTCCTGGGCGAATGGAAGCAGGCCAGCGAGCTCTACGCCAAATTGCTGAAGACTTACCCTGAAACGACGTTCGCTGAAGAAGCTTCCAAGCGGCTTCGCGAGGCCCAGACGCGGGCCCAGGCGAAAAACTGAGCGAACGATCGAGTGCCGATTCACTGCGACCGAGGATATTTCATGATTCAATCGCCCAAACTGCCCGCTGTGCGACTGGCGCCAATTGCAGCCTTTCTGGCGCTAGTGCTCGCCAGCGGCGCGCTTGCGCAAGCGCAGGTCGAGCCGGGCGCCGACGAAACGAATGAATCGGCCGCGCGTGACTCGCGCGGGGCGGCCCCGCCCGTTTCCGCCAGCGATCTGATTCCGCAAAAGAACTTGCTGCAGATTATGAAAGCGGGCGGGATCTTGATGATCCCGATTCTGTTCTGCTCGTTCATCACCCTCGTATTTGTGTTCGAACGCGCTATTGCGTTGCGCCGCGGCCGGGTCATTCCCGGCCCATTCGTCAAACGTTTTCTGCACCAACTCAGCGAAGGGCAACTCGATCGCGAGCAGGCCTTGCAGCTCTGCGAAGAAAACCGCAGTCCGGTGGCGCAGGTCTTCGCCGCCGCGGTGCGGAAATGGGGCAAGCCGGCGGTCGAGGTCGAACAAGCGGTGCTTGACGCCGGCGAGCGCGCCTCGAACGGCTTGCGGAAATACGTGCGCATTTTCAATGCCGTGTCTACCATCAGCCCGCTGCTGGGGCTACTCGGCACGGTGTTCGGCATGATCAAGGCGTTCAACGATATTTCCACCTCCGACGCCATGGGCCGCCCGGAGTTTCTGGCCCGCGGCATCAGCGAAGCTCTCATCACTACCGCCGCCGGACTTTCGATCGCCATCCCCGCCTTGGTCTGCTACTTGTTTTTCCTCAGCCGCGTCGACCAGTTGATCATCGAGCTCGACGCTTTGGGGCAAGAGGTCGTCGCCGCCGTCTCCGCCGAAGGCCTGCAAAGCGCCAGCCAGAGTAAACCGAGCCGTTCAAGACGAGAATCCGCCGCTTAGAACCGGTTCGACATTGAACATTTCCCAGGACAAAGATCGGAACTGGAAGCAACGTTTTTTCTTCGGAAACCTAAAGCCTGACGCCTGATACCTGACACCTAATACCTGACGCCTTTTCCGCCCTCAGCCCAATCTCAAATTTCCCGCAATGCCGCTTAAAACGCACGCCGACGAAGCCCCCACGCTGAACCTCACGTCGATGGTCGACGTGTTGTTCTGCCTGATCTTGTTTTTTATGGCTGCGAGCAAGTTCACGGAGTTGGAGCGTAAGATCGGCTTGCAGGTGCCGGAGGTTTCAGATCGCGGAGCATTGACGGCTGCGCCCGAGAAGAAAACTATCAACGTCTATCGAGACGGCGTAATCGAACTCGACAAGCGGGCCGTCGGCAGCCTCCAGGAATTGACCGATCTGCTGGCCGAGGCCCGCAGGCAATATCCTGACCTCGGCGTGATGATTCGCGGCGATGGCGAAGGGCGCTTCCAACGAGTGGCCGAGGCGCTGAATGCTTGCAAACAGGCCGGGATTTCCGAGCTGGGCATCTCCGTCAAGTTGAATAATCCGCCCAGGTAACAGGGAACTTAGTGACGTCGTACCGCATCGATCGCCTGCTCGACTACTTGACCGGCCCGCAGCTTGTGTGGGGCGTGTTGTGGCTGGGGCTCGTGCTGGTGACGATCGCGCTGATGGCGCTGATGGTCACGCGCTGGGGCCAGTCGCGGCCGTTGGGCAAATGCGTGGCGCTATCGCTGTTCACGCACGCGCTTCTGGCCACCTACGCGATGACGATCGAGATCGTCGGCGCCACGCCCCACGAAGCGCTCGTGCGGGCGACGGTGATCGACGAAACGCCGAATGCCGAACATCCCGACTCGCAGACTCGCGAGTCGTCGGGCGACGCGGAACAGAAACCGTGGGAACGCATGCCCGCGTCGCCGACGGCAACGCACGATCCATTACTTGATCGTCCTGAAGTCGAAGCTGCCGCCGAAAGCGAACGAATGCCGAATGAGCTGTCGCCGTTGCTGCCCGGCGAGCTGCCGCAAGACGCCGTGGCGGAAAGCGAACCGAGCAAGCCCACGCCCGATCCGTTTGAGATGGAGGAGCCGCCCTCGCGAGACCAGGCAGCCGCCGCCGAGCCGATTGAAGCTCCAACAGCCATGCGCCGCGAGGCGAAGAACCCAGCCGTTGCCGCGGAATTGGGGCCGGAGCGAACCGGCAGCGATCGCGCGCTGGCGCCGGTGAGCCCGCCGACTTCGGAGACCGGTCTGCCCGACGCCTTGAAGGCGGCGGCGCCCAGCTTGCCGCGTCTGGCGAATGCTCCGACGAACCTGCCGCAGCCGCAAACAGCGCCGCGTTTGGCAAACGCTCCTGCACGCACTTCCAGCCCGCTTGCCCCGGAAATGGAAGCGCCGGCAAATAGCGAAGCCATGCCGGAACGGCGGCCGGGCTCAGCCGGTCTGGGATCGATCGTCGGTCGCGGCGTGCCTGATAGTGCCGAGACTCGGCTGACCGAGGCACTCGCCCGCAGCAATGGCGGAGTCGAAGTGCCGCGAATTGCTCCTCGCCGCGCTGACGAAGGACCGCAGTCGCTTCCCTCGATTTACCAACTGCGCCGGGCGCCGAAGCGCGCC